>JAJLKH010000136.1:0-13973 GCA_033839205.1 Rhodobacterales bacterium
TCCGAGGACCCCGTGGCAGCAGCCAAGGTGGCCGAGGACTTCGCCAAGGACAACAAGAAGTTCGAAATCCTTGGCGGGGCTATGGGCAGCACGGCTCTGGACCGGGCCGGTGTCGAAGCCGTGTCGAAAATGCCGTCGCGCGAGGAGCTTATCGCTTCGATCGTTGGCTGCATTGGGGCACCCGCTGCGAACATCGCCGGTGCGATTGGTGCGCCTGCTTCGAATATCGCGTCCATCCTGTCCACGATCGAGGACAAGGCGGCTGCGTGAGCAACCTTTGATCTGCGTGTGGAAAACCCCGCACGTTGGAACACATCTTAAACGAACGGAAACAGTAAAATGGCTGATCTGAAGAAACTGGCAGAAGAGATCGTTGGTCTGACGCTTCTCGAAGCACAAGAACTGAAAACCATCCTGAAGGATGAGTACGGCATCGAGCCCGCCGCCGGCGGCGCAGTGATGATGGCTGGCCCCGCCGCTGGTGGCGCTGCCGAATCTGCTGAAGAGCAGACCGAATTCGACGTCATCCTGAAAGATGCCGGCGCTTCCAAGATCAACGTGATCAAGGAAGTCCGCGCCATCACCGGTCTGGGCCTGAAAGAAGCCAAGGACCTGGTCGACGCAGGCGGCAAGGCTGTGAAAGAGCAAGTCTCGAAAGCCGAAGCAGACGACATCAAGGCAAAGCTGGAAGCAGCTGGCGCCACCGTCGAGCTGAAGTAATCGGTTCCGGGGAAACCCGGCGAACTGACATGGCTGGGTCCGGTTTTCCGGGCCCAGCCTAACCCGTCTCGGAAAGGACTTTCACGGAAGTCTTTTCCAAGGTGCGGTTCAAGGATCGGGAGGCCTCTGGTGGGACAGGGGCCGCGAATGGATCAGAACAGTCCTGTTTCAGAGAGGTGCGCAGTCGTGGCCCGACGACCTGCGTGACCGGAGAGAAACGAAAGGTGACATCGACCATGGCTCAGACCTTCCTCGGCCAGAAACGTTTGCGCAGATATTACGGCAAGATCCGCGAAGTGCTGGAAATGCCGAACCTGATCGAGGTGCAGAAATCCTCGTATGACCTGTTCCTGAACTCGGGCAGCGGCCCGGCGCCTGCTGACGGCGAAGGGATCATGGGCGTGTTCCAGTCGGTTTTCCCGATCAAGGATTTCAACGAATCCAGCGTCCTGGAGTTCGTGAAATACGAGCTGGAAAAGCCGAAATACGATGTCGATGAATGTATGCAGCGCGACATGACCTATGCCGCGCCGCTGAAGGTCACGCTGCGTCTGATCGTGTTCGATGTCGACGAAGACACC
Source organism: Rhodobacterales bacterium (assembly GCA_033839205.1). Taxonomy (GTDB): domain Bacteria; phylum Pseudomonadota; class Alphaproteobacteria; order Rhodobacterales; family Rhodobacteraceae; genus Seohaeicola. The sequence goes on from JAJLKH010000136.1 coordinate 1,302, forward strand.
GGCGCCAAGTCGGTCAAGGACATCAAGGAACAGGACGTGTTCATGGGCGACATGCCCCTGATGACGCCCAACGGCACCTTCGTGGTGAACGGGACCGAGCGGGTCATCGTGTCCCAGATGCACCGCTCGCCGGGCGTGTTCTTCGATCACGACAAGGGCAAGACGCACAGCTCGGGCAAGTTGCTGTTCGCCTGCCGCATCATTCCTTATCGCGGGTCCTGGCTGGATTTCGAATTCGACGCCAAGGATATCGTGTTCGCGCGGATCGACCGTCGCCGCAAGCTGCCGGTGACCACCCTGCTTTATGCCCTTGGCATGGACCAGGAAGCGATTATGGACGCGTATTACGACACCGTTCAGTACAAGCTGTCCAAGACCAAGGGCGCGGGCCAGGGTTGGGTGACCAAGTTCTTCCCGGATCGCGTGCGCGGCACGCGGCCGACCTTTGATCTGGTCGATGCCGCCACGGGCGAGGTGATTGCCGAAGCCGGCAAGAAGATCACGCCGCGCGCGGTCAAGCAGCTGAAGGACGAGGGCAAGGTCACACAGCTTCTGGTGCCTTTCGAGAATATCCTGGGCAAGTTCGTCGCCAAGGACATCATCAACGAGGAAACCGGTGCGATCTATGTCGAGGCTGGCGATGAGCTGACGCTGACCCGCGACAAGGATGGCGAGATCACCGGCGGTTCGCTCAAGGAGCTGATGGATGCGGGCATCACCGACATCCCGGTTCTGGACATCGACAACATCAACGTCGGCCCCTACATCCGCAACACCATGGTGGCGGACAAGAACCTTGGCCGCGAAGGCGCGCTGATGGATATCTACCGCGTGATGCGTCCGGGCGAGCCGCCCACGGTCGAGGCCGCAAGCGCGCTGTTCGACACGCTGTTCTTTGATGCGGATCGCTATGACCTGTCCGCCGTGGGCCGCGTGAAGATGAACATGCGCCTGGACCTGGATGCAGCTGACACCATGCGCACCCTGCGCCGCGAAGACATCGTGGCTTGCATCAAGGCGCTGTGCGAGCTGCGCGACGGCAAGGGCGACATCGACGATATCGACCACCTGGGCAACCGTCGTGTCCGTTCGGTCGGCGAGCTGATGGAGAACCAGTACCGCGTCGGTCTGCTGCGGATGGAGCGCGCCATCAAGGAGCGCATGTCCTCGGTCGAGATCGATACGGTGATGCCGCAGGACCTGATCAACGCCAAGCCGGCAGCGGCCGCGGTGCGTGAATTCTTCGGCTCCAGCCAGCTGTCGCAGTTCATGGACCAGACCAACCCGTTGTCCGAAGTGACGCACAAGCGCCGCCTTTCGGCTCTTGGGCCGGGCGGTCTGACCCGCGAGCGTGCGGGCTTCGAGGTTCGCGACGTGCACCCGACGCACTATGGCCGGATGTGCCCCATCGAGACGCCGGAAGGTCAGAACATCGGTCTGATCAACAGCCTTGCCACCTATGCGCGGGTGAACAAATACGGTTTCATCGAAACACCCTACCGTCTTGTGAAAGAGGGCAAGGTGACGGATGAGGTTGTGTATCTGTCCGCGACCGAGGAAATGCGCCACACCGTGGCGCAGGCCAACGCAACGCTGGATGCCGATGGCAACCTGGTCAACGAACTGGTGACCACCCGTCAGTCGGGCGACTACACGCTGGCCCCGCGCGAGCAGGTGGACCTGATCGACGTGAGCCCCAAGCAGCTGGTGTCGGTTGCGGCCTCGCTGATTCCGTTCCTGGAAAACGACGACGCCAACCGCGCGCTGATGGGGTCGAACATGATGCGTCAGGCGCTGCCGCTGGTGCAGACCGAGGCGCCGCTGGTCGGTACGGGGATCGAAGGCATCGTGGCCCGCGACTCCGGTGCTGCGATCATGGCGCGCCGCGCCGGTGTGATCGACCAGGTCGACGCGATGCGTATCGTTGTGCGCGCCACGGAAGACCTTGAGCTGGGCGACGCGGGTGTGGACATCTACCGCATGCGCAAATTCCAGCGATCGAACCAGAACTCGTGCATCAACCAGCGTCCGCTGGTGAAGGTGGGCGATGTGGTGGCCAAGGGCGAGGTGATTGCCGACGGTCCCTGCACCGACATGGGCGAACTGGCCGTCGGCCGGAACGTCATCGTCGCGTTCATGCCGTGGAATGGCTACAACTACGAAGACTCGATCCTGATTTCCGAGCGGATCGCGCGTGACGACGTCTTTACCTCGATCCATATCGAGGAATTCGAGGTCGCTGCCCGTGACACCAAGCTTGGGCCGGAAGAGATCACGCGCGACATTCCGAACGTCGGCGAGGAAGCCCTGCGCAACCTCGACGAGGCGGGGATCGTCTATATCGGCGCCGATGTGGAGCCGGGCGATATCCTTGTGGGCAAGATCACGCCCAAGGGCGAAAGCCCGATGACGCCGGAAGAAAAGCTGCTGCGCGCCATCTTTGGTGAAAAGGCATCGGACGTGCGCGACACCTCGCTGCGCGTGAAGCCCGGCGATTTCGGCACGGTCGTGGAAGTACGCGTCTTCAACCGCCATGGTGTGGAAAAAGACGAACGTGCGCTGCAGATCGAGCGTGAGGAAGTCGAGCGCCTGGCGCGTGACCGCGACGACGAGCTGGCGATCCTGGATCGCAACATCTATGCCCGTCTGAAGGACATGATCCTGGGCAAGGTCGCGGTGAAGGGTCCGAAGGGCGTCAAGCCGAATTCGGTCATCGACGAGGAACTGCTGTCCACGCTGAGCCGTGGCCAGTGGTGGCAGCTGGCGCTTGAGAACGAGGCCGACGCACAGATCATGGAAGCGCTGAACGCACAGTACGAAGTGCAAAAGCGCACCCTTGATGCCCGGTTCGAGGACAAGGTCGAAAAGGTCCGCCGTGGCGACGATCTGCCGCCGGGCGTGATGAAGATGGTGAAGGTCTTCATCGCGGTGAAGCGCAAGCTGCAGCCGGGCGACAAGATGGCCGGCCGTCACGGCAACAAGGGTGTTGTGTCCAAGGTCATCCCGATGGAGGACATGCCCTTCTTGGCCGACGGTACGCCGGTCGACATCTGTCTGAACCCGCTGGGCGTGCCGTCGCGCATGAACGTCGGTCAGATCCTTGAAACGCACATGGGCTGGGCGTCGCGCACGCTGGGCCTGCGGGTGGACGAGGCGCTGCAGGAATACCGCCGGTCGGGTGATCTGACCCCGGTGCGCGATGCGATGCGCCAGGCTTATGGCGACGATGTCTATGACGAAGGCATCGAAGGCATGGACGAGGATCAGCTGATCGAGGCGGCAAGCACCATCACCAAGGGTGTTCCGATCGCAACGCCGGTCTTCGACGGTGCGAAGGAATCGGATGTGAACGATGCGCTCAAGCGCGCGGGGTTCGATACCTCCGGTCAGTCGATCCTGTTCGACGGGCGCACGGGCGAGCAGTTCATTCGCCCCGTGACCGTGGGCATCAAGTACCTGCTGAAGCTGCACCACCTGGTGGACGAAAAGATCCACGCGCGCTCGACCGGGCCTTACAGCCTTGTCACGCAGCAGCCTCTGGGCGGTAAGGCCCAGTTCGGCGGCCAGCGTCTGGGCGAGATGGAGGTCTGGGCACTTGAAGCCTATGGTGCCGCCTACACGCTGCAGGAAATGCTGACCGTCAAGTCGGATGACGTGGCAGGCCGGACCAAGGTGTACGAGTCGATCGTCAAGGGCGAAGACAACTTCGAGGCCGGTGTGCCCGAGTCGTTCAACGTTCTGGTGAAAGAAGTACGCGGCCTTGGCCTGAACATGGAACTCCTGGACGCCGAGGACGAGTGATCAGGGTGGCGCGCGGCATGGGTCGCGCGCCGCTTCGACCTCTCTGCCTTTGCCCCAAATCAAGGATTTGAAAATGAACCAGGAACTCACGAACAACCCGTTCAACCCGGTTGCCCCGGTCAAGACCTTCGACGAGATCAAGGTATCGCTGGCATCGCCCGAGCGTATCCTGTCTTGGTCCTATGGTGAGATCAAGAAGCCCGAAACCATCAACTACCGCACGTTCAAGCCCGAGCGTGACGGTCTGTTCTGCGCGCGTATCTTTGGCCCGATCAAGGATTACGAATGCCTGTGCGGCAAATACAAGCGCATGAAATATCGCGGCGTCGTCTGCGAAAAATGCGGCGTGGAAGTCACCCTGCAGAAGGTCCGCCGCGAGCGGATGGGCCATATCGAGCTGGCCTCGCCAGTGGCGCATATCTGGTTCCTCAAGTCGCTGCCCAGCCGCATCGGCCTGATGCTGGACATGACCCTGCGCGATCTGGAGCGGGTTCTGTATTTCGAGAACTACGTGGTGATCGAACCCGGTCTGACCGATCTGACCTATGGCCAGATGCTGACAGAAGAAGAGTTCATGGATGCGCAGGACCAGTATGGTGCCGATGCGTTCACCGCCAATATCGGCGCCGAAGCGATCCGCGAAATGCTGGCCGCCATCGATCTTGAGCAGGAAGCAGAAACGCTGCGCGCAGAGCTGAAGGAAGCCACCGGCGAGCTGAAGCCCAAGAAGATCATCAAGCGGCTGAAGGTCGTGGAATCCTTCCTGGAATCCGGCAACCGCCCCGAGTGGATGGTTCTGACGGTGATCCCGGTCATTCCGCCGGAACTGCGCCCGCTGGTGCCGCTGGATGGTGGCCGTTTCGCGACCTCTGATCTGAACGATCTCTATCGTCGTGTGATCAACCGGAACAACCGTCTGAAGCGCCTGATCGAACTGCGCGCGCCCGATATCATCGTGCGCAACGAAAAGCGGATGCTTCAGGAATCCGTCGATGCGCTGTTCGACAACGGCCGTCGTGGCCGCGTGATCACGGGCGCCAACAAGCGCCCGCTGAAGTCGCTGTCGGATATGCTCAAGGGCAAGCAGGGCCGCTTCCGCCAGAACCTTCTGGGTAAGCGCGTCGACTTCTCGGGCCGTTCGGTCATCGTGACCGGTCCCGAACTCAAGTTGCACCAGTGCGGCCTGCCCAAGAAGATGGCCTTGGAGCTGTTCAAGCCCTTCATCTATTCGCGTCTTGAAGCGAAGGGTCTGTCCTCGACCGTCAAGCAGGCGAAGAAACTGGTGGAAAAGGAACGCCCCGAGGTCTGGGATATCCTGGACGAGGTGATCCGCGAGCATCCCGTGATGCTGAACCGCGCACCGACCCTGCACCGCCTGGGTTTCCAGGCCTTTGAGCCGATCCTGATCGAAGGCAAGGCGATCCAGCTGCACCCGCTGGTCTGTTCGGCGTTCAACGCCGACTTCGACGGTGACCAGATGGCCGTGCACGTCCCGCTGAGCCTGGAGGCCCAGCTGGAAGCGCGCGTTCTGATGATGTCCACGAACAACGTGCTGTCGCCCGCCAACGGTGCGCCGATCATCGTGCCGTCGCAGGACATGATCCTTGGTCTCTACTACACCTCGATCATGCGCGAAGGCATGAAGGGCGAGGGCATGTCCTTTGCCTCGATCGACGAGGTCCAGCACGCGCTGGATGCCGGTGTGGTGCACCTGCATGCCAAGATCAATGCGCGCGTCACCCAGATCGACGAGGAAGGCAACGAAGTCGTCAAGCGGTTCGAAACCACACCGGGCCGTGTCCGGCTGGGTGCGCTTCTGCCGATGAACGCCAAGGCGCCCTTCGAGCTGGTCAACCGGCTGCTGCGCAAAAAGGAAGTGCAGCAGGTCATCGACACCGTCTATCGTTACTGCGGTCAGAAAGAGTCGGTCATCTTCTGTGACCAGATCATGACCATGGGCTTCCGTGAAGCGTTCAAGGCCGGGATTTCCTTCGGCAAGGACGACATGGTCGTGCCGGACAACAAATGGACGATCGTCGATCAGACCCGCGACCAGGTCAAGGATTTCGAACAGCAGTACATGGACGGTCTGATCACCCAGGGTGAGAAGTACAACAAGGTCGTGGATGCCTGGTCGAAGTGTAACGACAAGGTCACCGAAGCGATGATGAGCACGATCTCGGCCAGCAAGCGCGACGACAATGGCGCGGAACTGGAGCCGAACTCGGTCTACATGATGGCCCATTCCGGTGCCCGTGGTTCGGTCACGCAGATGAAGCAGCTGGGCGGGATGCGCGGTCTGATGGCGAAGCCGAACGGCGACATCATCGAGACGCCGATCATCTCGAACTTCAAGGAAGGTCTGACCGTTCTTGAATACTTCAACTCGACCCACGGTGCGCGGAAAGGTCTGTCGGACACCGCGCTGAAGACCGCCAACTCGGGTTACCTGACCCGCCGCCTGGTGGACGTGGCGCAGGACTGCATCGTGCGTCAGCAGGATTGCGGCACGGATCGTGCGATCACGGCCGAAGCTGCGGTGAACGATGGCGAGGTCGTGTCTTCGCTGGCCGAGCGTGTGCTGGGCCGTGTTGCGGCCGAGGACCTGATCAACCCCGCCACCGGCGAGGTGATGGTTGCGAGCGGCGTTCTGATCGACGAGCGCATGGCCGACATGATCGAACTGTCCAGCCTGCAGTCGGCACGCATCCGCAGCCCGTTGACCTGCGAGGCCGAAGATGGCGTCTGCGCCACCTGCTATGGTCGTGACCTTGCACGCGGCACCATGGTGAACGTCGGCGAAGCCGTCGGCATCATCGCGGCGCAGTCGATTGGTGAACCCGGCACCCAGCTGACGATGCGGACCTTCCACATCGGCGGCGTGGCCCAGGGTGGGCAGCAGTCCTTCCTGGAAGCAAGCCAGGCCGGAACCGTGACCTATGAGAACGCCTCGACCATCGAGAACTCGAATGGCGAGACGCTGGTCATGGGCCGGAACATGAAGCTGGTCATCCGTGACGAAAACGGTGAAGAGCGCGCGAGCCACAAGCTGGGCTACGGCTCGAAGCTGTTCGTCAAGGAAGGCGCCAAGGTTGCGCGTGGCGACAAGCTGTTCGAATGGGATCCCTATACCCTGCCGATCATCGCCGAGAAGGCGGGCCAGGTGAAATATGTCGACCTGGTGTCGGGTATCGCCGTGCGCGACGAGACCGACGAAGCCACCGGCATGACCCAGAAGATCGTGATGGACTGGCGCGCGGCCCCCAAGGGCAACGAGCTGAAGCCCGAGATCATCCTGGTCGATACCGATGGCGAGCCTGTGCGCAACGAAGCCGGCAACCCCGTGACCTATCCGATGTCGGTGGACGCGATCCTGTCCGTCGAGGAAGGGCAGGACATCAAGGCCGGTGACGTGGTGGCGCGTATTCCGCGCGAGGGTGCCAAGACCAAGGACATCACCGGGGGTCTTCCCCGCGTGGCGGAACTGTTCGAAGCCCGTCGCCCCAAGGATCACGCGATCATCGCCGAAATCGACGGTTACGTGCGCTTTGGCAAGGACTACAAGAACAAGCGCCGCATCACGATCGAGCCTTCGGTCGATGGTATGGAGCCGGTCGAATACATGGTGCCGAAAGGCAAGCACATCCCGGTGCAGGAAGGCGACTTCGTGCAGAAGGGTGACTATATCATGGACGGCAACCCGGCACCGCATGACATCCTTGCGATCCTGGGTGTCGAGGCGCTGGCCGATTACATGATCGACGAGGTGCAGGACGTGTATCGCCTGCAGGGTGTGAAGATCAACGACAAGCACATCGAAGTCATCGTGCGCCAGATGCTCCAGAAGTGGGAGATCGACGAAAGCGGCGATACCACGCTGCTGAAGGGCGAACATCTGGACAAGGCCGAGTTCGACGCCGTGAACGAGAAGATCATGGCCAAGGGCGGGCGTCCGGCAACGGGTGCGCCGATCCTTCTGGGTATCACCAAGGCGTCGCTGCAGACCCGCAGTTTCATCTCGGCGGCGTCGTTCCAGGAAACCACGCGCGTGCTGACCGAAGCCTCGGTTCAGGGCAAGCGTGACAAGCTGGTCGGCCTGAAGGAGAACGTGATCGTCGGTCGTCTGATCCCGGCGGGGACGGGTGGCGCGACCGCGCGCGTGCGCCGCATCGCGGCAGAGCGTGACAACGTCGTGATCGAGGCCCGCCGCGAGGAGGCCGAAGCCGCCGCCGCACTGGCCGCACCGGTGGACGATGTCATCGGTGGCGACGAGTTCGACACGCTGGTGGATACGCCGGAAAGCCGGGACGAATAACGCCGTCCCGAGACTGCAAAGGGAAAACCCCCGCTTCGGCGGGGGTTTTTTCATGCCGGCCCTTGCGGCTGCCGCGCGCGAGGATAACGTCTGACGGGCAAGAAGCGGAGCAGGGCGATGCTGACAGACAATACACGCGGCGCGCTTCTGATGATGGCCAGCATGGCCGCCTTTACCCTGAACGATACGTTCATGAAGACGCTGGCCGGCGATATGCCGCTGTTTCAGCTGATCTTTTTGCGCAGTATCTTCACGACTTTCGCGATTGGCGGGATGGCCCTTTACCTTGGTGCTCTGCATCTGCGCATCCCGCCACGGGACCGCTGGCTGATCGTGATCCGGGCGCTGGCCGAAGTCGGCTCGGCCTATTTCTTCCTGACGGCGCTGTACAACATGCCTCTGGCCAACGTCAGCGCGATCATGCAGTCGCTGCCGCTGGTCGTAACTCTGGCTGCTGCGCTGTTTTTCGGTGAGACATTGGGCTGGCGACGGATGACGGCGATCCTTGTAGGGCTTTGCGGTGTGCTGCTGATCGTGCGGCCGGGCACGGAAGGGTTCAACATCTTCTCGATCTATGCGCTGATCGCGGTGGCCTTCGTGACGGTGCGCGATCTTGTCACCCGGCGCGTGTCGGGGGCAACCCATTCGATGATGGTGACTTTCATCACCTCGCTTGCCCTGCTGATCGCCTTCGGGTTTGCCAGCATGTCCGTCACCTGGGTGCCGATCACGCCACATCGCGGCGGCATGATCCTGGGGGCGGCTGTCATGGTTGTCTTCGGCTATGTCTTTTCCGTCATGGTCATGCGTGTGGGAGAGATCAGTTTTGTCGCGCCCTTCCGCTATACCGGGCTGATCTGGGCGCTTGTGCTGGGCTGGCTGGTGTTCGGCGACTGGCCTGCGCCCCTGACCCTGCTGGGAGCGGTGATCGTGGTGGGAAGCGGCGTGTTCATGCTGTATCGGGAGGCGCAGTTGAAGCGCCGGATCGCTACCGAAACACGGCTTCGGACCGGTATCGGCCACTGACCCGGATGGCCGGTTGACCGGGGATTGAGGGATGTTCGGCAAGCGGGGGGCAGTGTGTTGACAACCCCTGCGACTCCCCCTATACGCGCCCCATCCGGCCGGGCCTCATGCCTTTTGCCGAATTCAGAACTGTAGTGGACAAGATCCGGGCTAATGCTGCCTCGATCCTCTGGAAACCCACCGCGTCGTTCACCTCGGAATGGGAACGATGGCGGTGATTGTGCTTTGTGGACGCGCAAAGTGCTCAAGATTAACCCGCGGGGATGCCCGCGCAGACACATGTGTTGATAGACGGGGAAAGAAGCCCAATGCCAACGATCCAGCAGCTGATCCGCAAACCGCGGCAGCCCAAAGTCAAACGGTCCAAGTCGATGCACCTGGAGCAGTGCCCGCAAAAGCGCGGCGTCTGCACACGTGTTTACACGACCACGCCGAAGAAACCGAACTCGGCCATGCGGAAGGTTGCGAAGGTGCGCCTGACCAACGGCTTTGAGGTCATCAGCTACATTCCCGGTGAAAGCCACAACCTTCAGGAGCACTCGGTGGTTCTGATCCGTGGCGGCCGTGTGAAAGACCTTCCCGGTGTCCGTTACCACATCCTGCGCGGTGTTCTGGATACCCAGGGCGTCAAGAACCGTAAGCAGCGTCGTTCGAAGTACGGCGCGAAGCGTCCGAAGTAAGAGGATCTATACAGATGTCCCGCCGTCACGCCGCTGAAAAACGCGAAATCCTTCCCGATGCCAAGTATGGCGATCGGGTTCTGACGAAGTTCATGAACAACCTGATGATCGACGGCAAGAAATCCGCCGCCGAGCGCATCGTCTACAACGCGCTGAGCCGCGTCGAGGACAAGATCAAGCGCGCGCCCGTGGAAGTGTTCCACGAAGCGCTCGACAACATCAAACCCTCGGTCGAAGTCCGGTCGCGCCGCGTTGGTGGTGCCACCTACCAGGTTCCGGTCGAAGTGCGCCCCGAGCGTCGTGAAGCCCTGGCAATCCGCTGGCTGATCAACGCATCGCGTGCCCGCAACGAAAACACGATGGAAGAGCGCCTGGCTGGCGAGCTGCTGGATGCAGTGAACAGCCGCGGTTCCGCCGTGAAGAAGCGGGAAGACACCCACAAGATGGCCGACGCGAACAAAGCGTTCAGCCATTACCGCTGGTAAGAGGAGCACACCCAGATGGCACGCGAATATCCGCTGCAGCGTTATCGCAACTTCGGGATCATGGCCCACATCGACGCGGGCAAGACCACGACGACCGAGCGCATCCTCTACTACACCGGCAAGTCCCACAAGATCGGCGAAGTCCATGACGGCGCCGCAACGATGGACTGGATGGAGCAGGAGCAGGAACGCGGCATCACGATCACCTCGGCTGCGACCACGACTTTCTGGCAGCGCCAGGAAGATCCGACCGCCGAAGGCACCTCGGACACCAAGTACCGCTTCAACATCATCGACACTCCCGGCCACGTGGACTTCACCATCGAAGTCGAGCGTTCGCTGGCCGTTCTGGATGGCGCCGTCTGCCTTCTGGACGCCAACGCCGGTGTCGAGCCGCAGACCGAAACCGTGTGGCGTCAGGCTGACCGCTACAAGGTGCCGCGCATCGTGTTCGTCAACAAGATGGACAAGATCGGCGCCGACTTCTTCAACTGCGTCAAGATGATCAAGGACCGCACCGGTGCGACCCCGGCACCGATCGCCCTGCCGATCGGCGCAGAGGACAAGCTGGAAGGCATCATCGACCTGATCAAGATGGAAGAGTGGGTCTGGAAAGGCGAAGATCTGGGCGCGTCCTGGGTTCGTGAGCCGATCCGCGCCGAACTCAAGGATATGGCCGACGAATGGCGTGCCAACCTGATCGAGATCGCGGTCGAGATGGACGATGCGGCCATGGAAGCCTACCTGGAGGGCAACGAGCCCGACGAGGCGACCCTGCGCAAGCTGATCCGCAAGGGCTGCCTGTCGCTGAGCTTCGTTCCCGTGATGGCCGGTTCCGCCTTCAAGAACAAAGGTGTGCAGCCGCTGCTGAACGCTGTGATCGACTTCCTGCCCAGCCCGCTGGACGTGGTCGATTACATGGGCTTCAAGCCGGGCGACGAGACCGAAACCCGCAACATCGCGCGTCGCGCCGACGACAACATGGCCTTCTCGGGCCTGGCGTTCAAAATCATGAACGACCCCTTCGTCGGCTCGCTGACCTTCACCCGCATCTATTCGGGTGTTCTGCGGAAGGGTGACGCGATGCTGAACTCGACCAAGGGCAAGAAAGAGCGCGTTGGCCGGATGATGATGATGCACGCCATCAACCGCGAAGAGATCGAGGAAGCCTTTGCAGGCGACATCATCGCTCTGGCGGGTCTGAAGGACACCACGACCGGTGACACGCTGTGCTCGGAAAAGGATCCGGTGGTTCTGGAAACCATGACCTTCCCGGAACCGGTGATCGAGATCGCGGTGGAGCCCAAAACCAAGGCCGACCAGGAGAAGATGGGCATCGCCCTGGCTCGCCTGGCTGCCGAGGATCCGTCTTTCCGCGTCGAGACCGACTTCGAATCCGGTCAGACGATCATGAAGGGCATGGGCGAACTTCACCTCGACATCCTGGTCGACCGCATGAAGCGCGAATTCAAGGTCGAGGCGAACATCGGTGCGCCGCAGGTGGCCTATCGTGAAACCGTCAGCCGCGAAGCCGAGATCGACTACACCCACAAGAAGCAGTCGGGTGGTTCGGGTCAGTTCGCGCGCGTCAAGATGGTCATCATGCCGACCGAGCCGGGCGAAGGCTATTCGTTCGAAAGCCGCATCGTCGGTGGTTCGGTGCCGAAGGAATACATCCCGGGTGTCGAAAAAGGCATCAAGTCGGTCATGGACTCCGGTCCGCTGGCAGGCTTCCCTGTGATCGACTTCAAGGTGGCCTTGGTTGACGGTGCCTACCATGACGTTGACTCCTCGGTCCTGGCGTTCGAAATCGCGGCACGTGCCGGGATGCGCGAAGGTCTGAAGAAGGCCGGTGCGAAGCTGCTTGAACCGATCATGCGCGTGGAAGTCGTGACCCCGGAAGAATATACCGGCGGCATCATCGGCGACCTGACCAGCCGTCGCGGCATGGTCAACGGGCAGGACAGCCGTGGCAACGCGAACGTCATCGACGCTTTTGTGCCGCTGGCCAACATGTTCGGCTACATCAACACGCTGCGTTCGATGTCTTCGGGCCGGGCGAACTTCACCATGCAGTTCGACCATTACGAAGCCGTGCCGCAGAACATCTCGGACGAGATCCAGAAGAAATACGCATAACGGTTGGTGGGGGTCACCCCCACCCTACCACAACCCCGTAGGGTGGGCCTCTGCCCACCACCGACGACAAAACAAGGAGTTCCCTGATGGGCAAGGCAAAGTTTGAACGTAACAAACCGCACGTTAACATCGGCACGATTGGTCACGTTGACCACGGCAAGACGACGCTGACGGCTGCGATCACGAAGTATTTCGGCGAATTCCGGGCCTATGACCAGATCGACGG
>JAJLKH010000137.1:0-5128 GCA_033839205.1 Rhodobacterales bacterium
GCGCGACGGCATTTTCGACACGGCTTCGACACCGGCCCGGTCCAGAGCCGTGCTGCCCATAGCCCCGCCAAGGATTTCGAACTTCTTGTTGTCCTTGGCGAAGTCCTCGGCCACCTTGGCTGCTGCCACGGGGTCCTCGGAGAAGGTCAGTACGGTCATGCCCGTCAGAAGATTGGCGATGCTTTCGCAAGGCTTCCCTTCAAGGGCGATCTTGGCGAGCTTGTTCTTGGCGACGCGGACGGACCCACCCACTTTGCGCATACGCGCGCGCAGGTCCTGCATCTCGGCAACCGTGAGACCTGCGTAATGGGCTACGACCACAACGCCAGAGCTTTCAAAGATCTGGCCGAGTTCCTCGACCACTTTCTCTTTTTGTGCTCTATCCACAGTTTCACTCCAAATTTGGGGGTCTCCCCCCGGCTCAGTTTAGCCCCCTGCAAGCAAGGGGCGTTCGGGTCCAATTTCAGGGTCCCGAGGCCAGATCTACCCGAGGGATCACACCCAACGGTCAGTTTGTCTCGTTCCCCATCTCAGGAAGGATTTATTCAGGCGCTTGCCTGAACCCTCCGTCTCGGACAGGACAGGGCCGATGACGGCCCCGCCATTCGACCCCGGGACAGGCCCGGGGCGGAATTCTTATTCGGCGCTTGCCGAGGCCAGGTCCACCGATACACCGGGTCCCATCGTCGACGAGATCGACACCTTGCGCAGATAGGCGCCCTTGGCACCCGTCGGCTTGGCGCGCGACACCGCACCAACGAAGGCGCGAATGTTCTCGACCAGCTTTGCATCGTCAAAGGACACCTTGCCGACACCTGCGTGCACGACACCGGCCTTCTCGACCTTGAACTGCACTTCGCCGCCTTTGGCAGCCTGCACAGCCGTGGCCACATCCATCGTCACCGTACCGACCTTGGGGTTCGGCATCAGGTTACGCGGACCCAGCACCTTGCCCAGACGGCCGACGACCGGCATCATGTCGGGGGTTGCGATGCAGCGGTCGAAGTCGATCTTGCCGGACAGGATGGTTTCCATCAGGTCCTCTGCGCCAACGATGTCGGCACCTGCGGCGGTGGCTTCGTCAGCCTTGGCGCCACGGGCGAACACGGCAACGCGCACGTCCTTGCCGGTGCCGTTCGGCAGACCGACAACACCACGAACCATCTGGTCGGCGTGACGCGGGTCAACACCCAGGTTCATCGCGATTTCGACGGTCTCGTCGAACTTGGCCGAGGCATTCGCCTTGATCAGCGCGACGGCTTCTTCAACGCTCAGGTTTTCCTTGCCGGCAACGGCTTCGCGAGCGGCGCGGGTACGTTTTCCAAACTTCGCCATCTTACTTCACCTCGATGCCCATGGAGCGGGCAGAGCCCAGGATGATCTGCATTGCGCCTTCGATGTCGTTGGCGTTCAGATCGACCATCTTCGCTTCGGCGATTTCCTTCACCTGTGCAACGGTCACGGTGCCGGCGGTGGTGCGGCCGGGGGTCTTGGACCCGGACTGCAGCTTGGCGGCCTTCTTCAGATAGTAAGACGCGGGCGGCGTCTTGATGTCCATCGTGAAGGACTTGTCCTGGTAATAGGAAATCACGACCGGGGTCGGGGCGCCAGGCTCCATGTCCGCGGTCTTGGCGTTGAACGCCTTGCAGAATTCCATGATGTTGATGCCGCGCTGACCCAGGGCCGGGCCGACAGGCGGGGAGGGGTTGGCTTGCCCGGCTTTCACCTGAAGCTTGAGCTTGCCGATCAGTTTCTTGGCCATATGGCCTCTCCTTTTTTCCAACGCCGGGCTGACGCGTCAGCCGGCACTCCGTGGCGTGGTCCGGTCTGGCGGTCGCGACCGCCTCGCCTCCCACGATCTACACACTCAGATCTGCTTCGAGACCTGGGTGAATTCCAGCTCGACCGGGGTTTCCCGGCCAAAGATCGAGACAGCAACCTTCAGACGCTGGTTGGCCTCGTCGATTTCCTCGATCATGCCGTCGAAATCCTCGAAAGGACCATCGTTGACCTTGACCTTCTCGCCGATCTCGAAATGGATCAGGGTGCGCGGGCTTTCCTCGCCCTCCTGCACCCGTCCCAGGATCGCCTGCACCTCGGCATCGCGCATCGGCATCGGGCGGCCCTGCGGACCAAGGAACCCGGTGACACGGTTGATCGAGTTGATCAGGTGGTAACCCTTGTCGGACATCTCCATCCGCACCAGCACGTAACCCGGCATGAAACGACGCTCGGTCGTGACCTTCTTGCCGCGGCGCACTTCGATCACTTCTTCGGTCGGAACCAGAACCTCTTCGATCTGGTCTTCCAGACCGTTCTCGATGACGGCTTGCCTGATCTGTTCGGCGATCTTCTTCTCGAAGTTCGAGAGAACGCTCACCGAGTACCACCGCTTAGCCATCGCTGTTCCAGTCCTCAACTTCCGACCTCGGTCGGCATTTTCCTTAATTTCCAAGAGCTTGCTACAGCCCTTCCGAAAACAAAAATCGGCGTGCAACACGAATCGCCGCACGCCATTTCCGGATCAGGTGTGTCCCCTACAAAGGAAACGATCCGGTTTCAAGGGCAAGCGGTGCTTTTTGATCCGAACGCGGATTAGCCGAACATGCCCAGAACGGTCCGCAGACCGAACTGGATCGTCAGATCCACCAGCGAAAAGAACAGCGCCGTCAGCGCGGCCAGGATGAAAACCATCACGGTCGTCAGCAGAACTTCGCGACGGGTCGGCCAGACCACCTTGGAAACTTCCGAGCGGACCTGCTGGATATACTGGATCGGGTTGGTGCGTGCCATGGATACGTCTTTTCTATCTGGGTCAGGGCTGCACATACGCGGGTGGGATGCGGATTTCAAGGCCCGCTGCGTGGGCGCGGCACATGGTCTTGTCGCACTGACGTGAAAGTGGCAGGGGCAGCAGGGCTCGAACCCGCGACCTACGGTTTTGGAGACCGTCGCTCTACCAGCTGAGCTATACCCCTAAGGCCGGAGCATCCGATACGACGCGCCGCCATCAATATCAAGGCCTAATCGTGGGATTTCTTGCATCCTTACCGACGCGATGCCGCAACGAAGGCCTGCAACATCAATGCCGCGAATTCCGGCGATTTATGCCCGGCATCGCCGCTGGCCTGCGCCCCCTCGATCGCGAAATCGGCATGTGTGAACGCCCCGTTGACCACGGTGTCATCCGGTTGCGAAATCAGCGTGATGCCATCGTCCCCCAGGATCTGTGCAAATGTCTGCCAGATCAGGGCCCGGTCCGCCGCCGTGGCCTCGGTCGCGCAGGGGTAATCCTTCATCGGCGCCTTCAACGCCCCCTGGCCCGCCATGCCATCCGTCATCAGGGGAGCGGGCGCGAAAAACACCCGTGTGCTGCCGCTGGCCGCAAAGCTGCGGGCGATCCTGACCGCGCGGCAGGATGCAAGGAACTGCCGGGCGGCGGCCTGCATTACCGCAAGGCTTGCCGCCTGCTGCGGATCACGCAGATGGTGCAGATACGGCAGCATGAATTCCGCGATCCGAAGGCGCGCCCCATAGAACAGGTAAGTGTCGAAATCACCCGGCGCCAAGGCGCCGCGCCCCTTTCCGTTGACCCGCAACACGACCTCCTCGGCATCCTTGCCGATGGGCCGCACGACACCCTTCTTGATGTCGATCTGCCGGAAAAGCGGCCCCGCCGCGCCCCAGAACTCGACTTCGAAACCGTCAAGCCGGACCAGCCCCGCATCCAGCGCCCGCCGAACGCTGCCGATATGGCTGTCACCAAAGATGCACAGGGTCTCAGGTGGCGAAGGCACCAAGCAGTTCCTCTTCGCAGGCGACATCCTCTGAATCCGCGCCAACCTCCGCGCCCTTGCGCTTGTGTCGCGCCTTCACCGGCCCAAAGACCCGCGCCTGGTCCGCAAAGAAATGCTCCATCACGCATGCAACACCCTGCGGGGCGACACTGCGCATGTTGGGGGCATAGAACATGCCCCGAAAGACAGGATGCGTGATGATTTCATAAGAGGGGAAATAGTCGACCCCCTTTGTCTCGGCCTCAAGCTGCCCGGCCAGGGCCCGCAGAACGGATTTCGAATAAGTCGTCGCGACCAGCACGTGTTTCGCGGATGCCGTCGCCGTCAGCGGAACGGGGGACACCGTCAGCAGGATCTTCAGCGATGGGTTCTTCGCCCGCATCAGCTTGATCGCGGCCTGCATATCGCGCAGCAGCGGGCGAAAGCCGCTGTTGCGGAACACGTGCTTTTCCGGGTCAAAGGCGCAACCCGGCACGGTGCCGGGACACAGTGCATATTCCAGCCCGGTTTCGGCATGGGCCCAGGACTCCGTCAGCCCAAGCGTGAAGACGAAAACATCCGCCCCGGTGATGGCCCTGCGAATGGCGTCCAGAGTGGTTGAACGTGCCGCACGCAACTCGGCCTCGGATGCAAAGCCATCCGGCTCGATCACCGGGCGCAACGGATCGAAAAAGCGCCCCTCCTGCTGCCAGATCTCATCCGGCAGCTCGCGGGTCTCGAACGCCAGTTCCAGCCACTGCCGCAGCATGCGGGGGGTATAGATGTTGCCCGTGCGGAAACTGAAGATGCCATAGTTGAAGCGGCGCGCGTCCTCGGCACTCAGGAAAGGGGGCGCGGGTTCGGCATTGACCCAATCATACCCGCGCGCCACCAGCGCCCGCCCGATATGCTGCGCAAAACAGCTGCCCGCCGTGACGATGCGATCCTTGGGAAGAATGCGAAACTTCGGCGTCCAGAGTTCGGTCAGCCCGAAAGCGCCGACTTCCGCGACCGCGGGGCGCCAATAAGCCCGTGGCGCCAGGGCCTTGTAAGGGTGCTGCAACTCATCCTGCATACAAAAACTCATGATCGCGACGGGCCAACACACACCCTGCCACGACGCTAGCAGAGCAAACTCCGCCACACAACAAGCCGCGCCCGCAAATGAAAAGGGCCCCCGCATGGGGGGCCCTTTCCGAAACATGCCTGATCCGAAGTGGTCTTTTACTTCAGAATTTTGGACACGACACCCGCGCCGACGGTGCGGCCGCCTTCACGGATGGCGAAGCGCAGGCCGTCTTCCATCGCGATCGGGGCGATCAGTTCGACGGTGAACTTCAGGTTGTCGCCCG
>JAJLKH010000138.1:0-19329 GCA_033839205.1 Rhodobacterales bacterium
CCAGAGCGGGTCACATCCTCCTGGATGACGACACGGGCCGCACCTGCGGGCACCGGGGCGCCGGTAAAGATGCGCACCGCCTCGCCGGGATTGACGGTGCCGCCCCAGCCATGCCCGGCCGCAGCTTCGCCCACCACAGACAGCACCGCGCCGGGGTGACAATCCTGCGCCTGGACCGCGTAGCCATCCATGGCCGATGCCGCGAAGGGCGGCTGCGCACGCCCAGCCGCGACCGATGCGGCCAGAACACGCCCCGCCGCATCCCTCAGCGGTACGGTTTCCGGGGGCAAAGGACGCACCAGCGCCAGGCAAAGGGTCTGGGCTTCGGCAACGCTGATCATTCAGCCTGGTACCTTCCTGACTTGCCGCCATCCTTCAGGATCACGCGGATGCCGCCGATCTCCATCGCCTTGTCCACTGCTTTCGTCATGTCATAGACGGTCAAGGCGGCGGTGCTGACGGCGGTCAGCGCTTCCATCTCGACGCCGGTTTGTCCGGTGGTCTTGACCGTGGCCTCGATCCGTACGCCGGGCAGGTCTGGGTCCAGCGTCAGGTCGACGGCCACCTTTGTGATGGGCAGCGGATGGCAGAGCGGGATCAGATCGGGCGTCTTCTTGGCCCCCATGATGCCGGCCAGTCGTGCGATCCCCAGAACATCGCCCTTCTTGGCGCGGCCCTCGCTGATGATCCCGAACGTATCCGCCGCCATGCGGATCCAGCCCTCGGCCACGGCCACTCGCGATGTCACGGCCTTGTCCGAGACATCGACCATATGCGCCTGGCCCTGGGCATCGAAATGCGTCAGATCCTTGCCGGCCATCACATGGCCCCTGGAGTCAGCGGGTTGGCGAGCAGGCTGCGTGTGGCCAGTTCCACATCATCCTGACGCATCAGGCTTTCCCCGATCAGGAAGCAACGCGCCCCGTACATCGCCATGTCCGCCAGGTCCTGCGGTGTCGACAGCCCGCTTTCGCAGACCAGCATCCGGTCGGCAGGCACCCGCTTTGACAGGGTGCGCGTGGTGTCGAGCGTGGTTTCGAACGTGTTGAGATTGCGGTTGTTGATCCCGATCATCCGCGAGGACAGCAGCGTCGCGCGTTCCAGTTCGGGCAGGTCATGCACCTCGATCAATGCGTCCATGCCCCAGTCATGGGCGGCCTCTTCAAGCTCCTGCGCCTGGGCATCACTGACCGATGCCATGATGATCAGGATGCAATCGGCCCCCAGCGCGCGCGCCTCGGCGACCTGGTAGGGGTCATACATGAAATCCTTGCGCAATACCGGCAGGTCGCAGGCGGCACGGGCGGCGCGCAAATAGTCCTTTGCACCCTGGAAGCTGGGCGTGTCCGTCAACACCGACAGGCAGGTCGCACCGCCGGCCGCATAGGCACGCGCCAGGACGGGCGGGTCGAAATCAGGACGGATCAATCCCTTGGAAGGGCTGGCCTTCTTGATCTCGGCGATCAGCCCGTAGCCGGTGCGCGAGGCGGCATGCAGCGCCTCTGCGAAGGGGCGCACGGGATCCGCGGCGCGGGCTTCGTCTTCGATTTCCGCAAGCGGCTTGGCCGCCTTGTCGGCCGCCACTTCGGCCAGCTTGTAGGCCTTGATGCGATCCAGGATCGTTTCGGTCATCATGTCTCCGATGTCAGTCTGGCCAGGGTTGCCAGCTTTTCGCCTGCCGCCCCGCTATCGATGCTTTCGCGCGCGCGGGCAACCCCGTCGCGCAGGTCATCGGCTTTGCCCGCGACGACAAGTGCCGCGGCCGCGTTCAACAGCACCGCGTCGCGATAGGCCCCCGGCGCCCCCGCCAGCAAGGCGCGCAGCGCTGCCGCGTTTTCCTGTGGCGTGCCGCCGATGATATCCTCGAACGGATGCACGGGCAGGCCGAAATCCTCGGGATGCAACTCGACTTCGCGGATCGTGCCGTCATCTTCAAGCGCCGCAACCCATGTCAGGCCGGTAATCGTCATCTCGTCCGTGCCGTCCGAGCCGTGCACCAGCCAGGCGCGTTCGCTGCCCAGTTGGCCCAACACCTCGGCCATGGGGCGGATCAGGTCGCGCCGATAGGCACCCGTCAACTGCCGCTTGACACCGGCCGGGTTGGTCAGTGGCCCCAGGATGTTGAAGATCGTCCGCGTGCCCAGTTCGGTGCGCGTGGGGCCTACATGAGCCATCGCGGGGTGATGCATCGGCGCCATCATGAAGGCAATGCCACAGGCATTCAGCGCCTTTTCAACGACTTGCGGGCCGACCATCACCTGGATACCCAGTTGCGTCAGCGCATCCGCAGCGCCGGACTTGGAGCTCAGGTTGCGATTGCCGTGCTTGGCCACTGGCACGCCCGCACCCGCCACGACAAAGGCCGTCGCGGTCGAGATGTTCAGCGTGCCCATCCCGTCGCCGCCCGTGCCCACGATGTCCATCGCCCCCTGTGGGGCGCGCACGGCATGGCATTTGGCGCGCATCACGGCGGCGGCGGCGGCATATTCCTCGACCGTTTCGCCGCGTGTGCGAAGGGCCATCAGCAACCCGCCGATCTGGCTGGGGGTCGCCTCGCCTTCGAAAAGGATGGTGAATGCGGCCTCGGCCTCGGCCCGGGTGAGGGCGCGGTCGGCGGCAAGGCCCAGAAGCGGTTTCAGCGCGTCACTCATGCCGGCACTTTCGTCAGGTCCAGGAAATTGCGCAGCAGGTCATGCCCATGCTGCGAGGCGATGGATTCGGGATGGAACTGCACGCCGTGGATTGGCAGGTCGCGGTGCTGCAGGCCCATGATCGTGCCATCCTGTAGCCAGGCGGTTACCTCGAGGCAGTCAGGAAGGCTCTCGCGTTCGACGACCAGAGAATGATAGCGCGTGGCCTCGAAGGGGTTGGGCAGGCCCGCGAACAGGCCCTTTCCGGCATGATGCATCACGCCCATCTTGCCATGCACGATCTCGTGGCAGCGCACCACGCGACCGCCGAAGGCCTGTCCTATGGTCTGATGCCCCAGGCAGACCCCCAGAAGCGGGGTGCGTGTCTCGGCGGCGGCGGCGGTCAGCGCAAGGCAGATCCCGGCCTGGTCAGGATCGCAGGGGCCGGGTGACAGGATGATGCCCGCCGGGTTCATGGCCATCGCCGCCTGCACATCCAGCGCGTCATTGCGGCGCACCGTGATATCCGCGCCCAGGTCGCCCAGATAATGCACCAGATTATAGGTGAAACTGTCGTAGTTATCGATGAGCAGCAGCATCTGGCCTATCTTTTCCGTTTCGGGGCTGGAGGCCCGCACCTTGGTCGCGGTATACTTGTTCAGGCTTGCGCCGGAGCGTCAAGGGGCGTGACCCATATTGCGTCCCAAACCGGGCCGCACCTTTGGGGGGCCTTGACCGGGGCAGGGCGGGCACGAAGGCAGGCCGGAACGCGACAGGTATCGCAGGACCCTGCAAGAACGGCGGGCAAAAGGGGCAGATCGATGGCAAAAGGGTTTATTCGTGGGGTCCTTGCGGGGACGGTGGTTTCGGTGGTCGGTGTCTCTGCGCTGTCGATTCTTTCTGGGCGTCAGCCCGCCGGCCTGCCTGAACCGGCTGCCCCTGTGGATCAGGTCGCATCGGCGCCGCAGGACGCGCCAACAGCGGCCACGGCACCTGTTGAACCGCCCGCCGCAGCGCCCGCCGCAGCGCCCGCGCCGGCGACCGCCGCCGCCGACACCAGCACGGCTGCGCCGGAACGGGTTCCCGCAACGCCACCGGAAACGGGGCAGGTGACTGTGCCTGCCGGAAGCGGTTTTACCGCGGGGCGAGACGATCGTCAGGCGGTTTTGCCGGCGCCCGATGCCGCACCCAGCCCGGCGCCCGTTCAGACGCTTGAGCCTGCTGCCACACCCGCCAATCCTGCCTTGCCGCGTGCCGATCGCGATCCGGCGGCGCAACCGCAGACCGATCAGGCCGCAGCAGCGATGCCCGCACCCAACCCGGTCACAGACAGGCCGCTTGTCGCGGCCTTGCCCGCGACCTCGGGCGATGGCGCTGCACCCCGCAGCACCGCGGCCCCGGCAGAGCCGCAGCAACCCGGCGATCGCGACACGGCGGTCATCGCCGTAGCCCCTGAAATCGCAGCCGAGCCCGCCCAACCCGATCAGACCCAGGCCGAAGCCGATCCCAGCCCCGCCCCGATGACCGCCTCGCGTGACGATGCGATGGTCGATATCAGCCCCAGTGCCGAGGCAGGCGCCCCGCCTGCGCGCACGGCTGTTTTGGTCCCGCAAGACAGCCAGCGTCGCCAGCCGTTGCCGGTGATCGAGCCTGCGCCGCCAGCGGTGCAGCCCGATCAGACCGCACCCGCCGCGCCGGTTGCTGTCCAGGATATCAATCCCGTCCTGCGTCCACGGATCGGAACGCTCGCCACGTCACTGGTCGACAGGCCCGCACCGGGCGATCCCGACACTGGAAATGACGCCGCGCTGGCAACCCCTGGCGAGAGCAGCATCAGCCCCCTGCAGCGCAACGCTTTGCCCTTTGATGACAGCGATCCCCGGCCGCGCCTGTCCATCGTGTTGATCGACCGGGGCGACAGCGGTCTAGGACCCGATGCGTTGGCCGGGTTTCCCTATCCGCTGACCATTGCCATCGACACCACACGCCCCGACGCGCCCGAAGCCGCTGACCGGTACCGCCGCGCGGGTTTCGAGGTTCTGGCCCTGATCGATCTGATGCCCGGTTCGACCGCGCAGGATGCCGAAATCGCGATGGAGGCGTCGCTTGCCGCTGTCCCCGAGGCTGTGGGCGTGCTGGAAGGCGATGCAACCGGGCTGCAATCCAGCCGCGAGCTCTCCGATCAGGTTTCGGCCATCCTTGGGCAGCGCGGCTACGGGCTGGTCATGCTGCCGAACGGTTTGAACACGGCGCAGAAGATGGCGGCCAAATCCGGCGTGCCTTCGGCCACGGTGTTCCGCGACTTTGATGGTGCGGGTCAGGACGCCGCCGCGATTCGGCGCTTTCTGGATCAGGGGGCCTTCAAGGCAGGTCAGCAGGCCGAGGGTCTGCCTGCGGCGGGCGAGGGCGCTGGTGTCATCATGATCGGTCGCCTGCGGCCCGAGACGATTTCGGCCCTGCTGCTATGGGGGCTGCAGGACAGGGCGCAACGCGTGGCGCTGGCCCCGGTCTCTGCGGTGCTGCAAGCGGCGGAATGATCCTTACGCGGGGGGCGCGTCGCGCCATTGGCCAGGGGCCAGATCGCCCAGCTGCCATGGACCGATCCGGACCCGGATCAGGCGCAAGGTGGGATGACCCACATGTGCGGTCATGCGCCGGACCTGCCGGTTGCGCCCTTCGCTGATCGTCAGTTCGATCCAGCTGTCAGGCACTGATTTGCGAAACCGCACCGGCGGGTTGCGCGGCCATAACCACGCCGGTTCAGGCACGGCGCGTATCTTTGCGGGGCGCGTGGGCCCATCATTCAGAACGACACCGTCACGCAGCGCCGCAAGCGCTGCCTTGTCGGGAATACCCTCGACCTGCGCGAGGTAGGTCTTTTCCAACTTGTGGCGCGGGTCGCTGATCCGCGCCTGAAGCTTGCCGTCATCGGTCAGCAGCAGCAGCCCCTCGCTGTCACGGTCAAGCCGCCCTGCGGGATAAACGCGCGGAATGTCGATGAAATCCGACAGTGTGGCGCGTGGGCTGTCCGCGCTGCCGCGATCGGTGAATTGCGACAGCACGTCGAAGGGCTTGTTGAAGAGGATCAGGCGCGTCATGGCGGCAAGACCGCCATATCAGCTGTTGCCGCCAGAAAATCGCGCCGCATCCGCGGCCGCGCGCCGGATCGCGTTCGATTTATGCACGGTTTCCTGGTATTCGGCCTCTGGGTCGCTGTCATAGACCACGCCGCCACCTGCCTGGATGTAGAGCTTGCGATCCTTGACGATGGCCGTGCGCAACGCGATGCACATGTCCATGTCGCCGCCCGCGCTGAAATAGCCAACGCCGCCCCCGTAGACACCTCGCTTTTCCGGCTCCAGCTCGTCGATGATCTGCATGGCGCGCACCTTGGGCGCACCTGACACGGTGCCTGCGGGCATGCCTGCGAAAAACGCGCTGAGCGCGTCCTGATCATCGGCCAGCTCACCCACCACGTTGGAGACGATATGCATCACATGGCTGTAACGCTCGATGATGAACTGTTCGGTCGGGCGCACGGTGCCGATCTTGGCGACCCGGCCCACATCGTTGCGGCCCAGGTCCAGCAGCATCAGATGTTCGGCCAGTTCCTTCTTGTCGGCCAGCAACTCGGCCTCGTAGGCGCGGTCCTGTTCGGGTGTGGCGCCGCGCGGACGGGTTCCCGCGATGGGGCGGATCGTCACCTCGCGACCAAAGACGCGCACCAGGATTTCCGGGCTTGCGCCGATCACCTGGAAGCCGCCGAAGTTGAAATAGAACATGAAGGGCGACGGGTTCGTGCGCCGCAGCGAGCGATACAGCGTGAAGGGCGGCAGGGGAAAATCCTGTGTCCAGCGCTGCGAGGGCACGACCTGAAAGATGTCGCCCGCGCGGATATAGTCCTTGGCCTTCTCGACCGCTGCCAGATAGGCGTCATGCGCGAAATTCGACTGCGGCGGGGCTGCGTCGCGCGCCTCGCCCATTTCGCGGGTGGCTTGGGGCAGGGCGCGATCCAGATCGCGCAGCGCATCCATCACCCGTTCGGCGGCCTGCGCATAGGCGGCGCGCGCCGACTGGCCGTCGCTGACCCATGCGGGCGATACCACGGTCACGTCCCCCTTGACGCCATCCAGCACGGCCACGACCGTAGGGCGCAACATCACCGCATCGGGAAGGCCCAGCGGGTCCGGGTTGACGTCCGGCAGATGCTCGACCAGCCGGATCATGTCATAGCCAAGGTAGCCGAACAGCCCGGCGCTGGCGGCGGGCAGATCGTCGGGCAGGTCAATGCGGCTTTCAGCGATCAAAGCGCGCAGATTGTTCAGCGGATCACCGGGCTGATCTTCGAATGCATCAGGATCAAAGCGCGCGTGGCGGTTGAGACGGCTCTGCGTGCCGTGACATTGCCAGACCAGATCCGGTTTCATCCCGATGATCGAATAGCGCCCGCGCACTTCGCCACCGGTGACGGATTCGAGCATGAAGGCATCCTTGGCCGCGCCCGACAGCTTGAGCATCAGCGAGACCGGCGTGTCCAGATCGGCGGCAAGCCGTGCAAAGACCACCTGGTTATGCCCAGCTTCATAGGCGCGTGCGAAGGTCTCGAAATCGGGGGTCAGCTCCACGGGTCGGATCCTTACTGGAAATTGGCGTGAACCGCGTTGATCGCCGCCTGGTCAAGCCTGACACCGGCCTGGGTCTGCAACTGGCCGACATAGGACTGGAACAGATCCTGCGCGAGTCCGCTGCGGCCGCTGTCCGACAGGCGCGCGCGCAGGGCCGCGACACCGGGATTGCTTTCGTCTGCGGGCAGAACCTGATCCAGCCGCACGATCAGCGCCGAGGGGCCGCGCCCTTCGTCGGGGCCGTCGATGACGGCCAGATCGCCGGGCGCCATTTGAAAGACCTGCGCCAGGAAACCGGGGGCCGTGCCGGGAATGAACTGGTCGCGCGTGATGTCCACCTCTTGGGTCACGGTCAGGCCGAGGGCTGCGAGGTCACCAACAGCGGCATAGTCGATGACCATTGCTTCGGCGCGGGCGCGCAGCAGGCGGGCGGTTTCGGCGCGCTGCCAACCTGCAATGGCGGCGTCGCGCACCTCGTCCAGCGCTTGCAGGCGCGGTGGCAGCTCTTCGTCCAGGCGCATCGCGACAATACCGCCGTCATCCAGTTCGATCAGGGCGGGATAATCATCGATCTGCAACTCTTGCGCCGCCGCGCGGAAGGCCGGGTAGGCGGCAACGCCCGCATCCACCTGGGGCGACCAGTCGAGTGTCTGCATTTCCATGTCGGTGTCATTGGCCAGCTCTTCCAGCGTGGCGCCACCGGCCAGCATGTCATCGATGCCGCTGGCCTGCGCCTCGATCACGCGGCGGGCGCGGTCGGGGGCGAGTTCGGCGGCCAGATCTTCGCGCACCTCTTCGAAGGTCAGGCTTTGCGCGGCCAGAACGCCGTTGACCCGGAAGAGGGCGGGGCCAAGCGAGCTGGGCAGCGGTCCGGCGATACCGCCCACCTCGGCCGCAAACACCGCATCGCCCGCAGCACCCAGATCGGCCTGGGATACATCGCCAAGATCGACATCCGCCAGCGTCAGACCGCGATCCGCAACTAGGGTTTCGAAATCCGTCTGACCCGCGGCAAGGGCCGCCGCGGCCGCGTCTGCCGCGGCGTCATTGGCGAAAGCCAACCGTTCCACAAGGCGGCGTTCGGGGGTGTTATAGTCGGCGCTGCGGGCGGCGTATTCGGCGCGCAGGGCCTCTTCATCCACGGTGACCTGATCAAGGATCATCTCGGGCGTCAGGGCCACAAGGGTGATGCGCTTGGCCGCCGGCGTTGTGAACAGGGCCGGGTTCGCCTCGTACCAGGCGGTCAGCTGCGCAGGATCCGGCTGGCCGACAGGCTCTGCCAGTTGCGAGGCATCAACCACCGCCCAGGAAAAATTCCGCCGCTCACCGGCATAGGCGATCAATGTGTCCACGTAGGTCTGGGGCATCACGGCGCTCTGCACCATCGCGCCCTGCAGCAGGCTGCGCGCGGTTTCGCGGCGCAACTGCTCTTCAAAGCGCGCCTCGGTCAGACCGTTTTGCTGCAGCGTGAAGCGATAGGCCTCGCGGTCAAACGCGCCGTTCACCGATTGGAAAGCCGGGATCTGCAGAATTTGATCCGCAACGACTGTATCGCCGACTGACAGGCCGAGGCGTGCAGCCTCGTTGTCCAGCGCCGCGGCCGTGACCAGCTGCGCCAGCACGTTGCGGTCCAGACCGAAAGCCTGGGCATCCGAAAACGCCAGCGGTTGGCGCGTCTGCGCCTCGATCGCGCGGATTTCCTGCTGCAAGGCGCGGGCATATTCGTCGATGTCGATGTCTTGATCGCCGACCGACCCGATCGAGCGGACCGAACCCGACAGGTTGACCGCGCCAAATCCGGCAAGGCCCACGATCAGCAGGGCAAGAAGGATCCAGACCAGTGTTTTCGAGATACCGCCGCGTGCCATGAAGCGCCTCTTTCCGGGTGTTTTTCAAAGTTGAAACTGTCTACGCGCTGCGCGACTGCGGGGCAAGGCCGGATCGGGCGATCAGGCCCGAAGCCCGGCCAGGCGGTCAAAGAGAACCTGGATTCCCGCGCTGTCGACATTGGCAAAGGCGATGCGCAGGTGCCGCGCGCCATCCGCGTTGCCCTCTGGCATGAACATCGTGCCCGGCAGGGCCAGAACGCCCGCGTCCCGAACCATGCGCTGCGCCAGCCTGTCGGAGGATTCGTCGAACGGATGGGCGACATAGGCGAAATAGGCGCCAACCCCGCGCAGGTCCCATCCCTGTGCGGCCAACCGGGGAAATCCCGCCTCGATCGCCGCACGGCGCGCCAGGATCTCGTCCCGCTCGCCCGCCAGCCATTGATCGAGGTTCCGCATGCCCCAGAGCGCTGCGATCTGGCCCAGCTGGTTGGGGCAGATAGTGACGGTATCGAGAAACTTCTCGACCTCGGCCAGACGGGCAGGGCTGGCCAGCATCGCGCCGACACGGTGCCCCGTCAGACGGTAGGCCTTGGAGAAGGAGTAGAGCTGGATCAGCGTGTCGTCCCAGTCGGGATCGGTGAAAAGATCATGCGCGGGCCCGCTGATGGAATGAAAATCGCGATAGGTCTCGTCCACGATCAGTGCGATGCCGTGCCGACGCGCCAGATCTGCAAAGGCGCGGATCAGCTCTGCGGGATATTCGACGCCTGCAGGGTTGTTGGGGCTGACCAGGGTGATCGCGCGAGTGCGCGGGGTGATGAGCGCCGCTGCCTGTTCCGGATCGGGCAGCATGCCGGCCCCGGTCGGCAAGGGCACGGCGGTCACACCGGCCATGTCGAGCCACATTTTATGATTGAAATACCAAGGCGTTGGCAGGATGACCTCATCCCCTTCGGTGGTCAGCGCCATCGTTGCCGCGTTGAAAGCCTGGTTGCAGCCCGAGGTGATGGCGACCTGCGCAGGTGTGACGGCACCTCCGTAAAGCCGCGCTGTGCGCGCTGCCACCTCGGCGCGCAATTCGGGCGCGCCCAGCACGGGGCCGTAAAGATGTGCCTGCGGCGTGTGCAGCGCCGCCTCGGCCAAGGCTTCGCGCAGCGCGAGCGGTGGCAGATCCACGGGGGCTGCCTGGCTGACGTTGATCAGCGGCCGCTCTGGCGGGAAATGCACCCCGTCAAGCCAGCGCCGCGCCTCCATCACCGGGGGGGCGAAGGTGGATGCGGTGCGGGTCAGGGCCATGGCTGCTTTCCTTTGGCGCCGCGCGGGCACAGAGCGCGGGATTGGATATTTGAAGCAAGAAGAAACAGGGCGCGCGGCCGGTGGCGTCAGTCGCGGCCGCGATAGGGCTCCACGTATTGCAGCGCCATGTCCCAGGGAAAGAAGATCCAGGTATCCTGGCTGACCTCGGTGATGAAGGTATCGACCTGTGGCCGGCCCTTGGGCTTGGCATAGACGGTGGCGAAATGCGCGTTTGGATACATCTTGCGCACGATTTCAAGCGTCTTGCCGCTGTCCACGAGGTCATCGACGATCAGGATACCGGTGCCATCGCCCATCAGTTCAGGATCCGGCGCCTTGAGCACGCGCGCCTCGGACTGGGTCTGGTGATCGTATGACTTGATCGAGATCGTGTCGACCGTGCGGATGTCCAGCTCGCGGCTGACGATCATAGCGGGCGCCATTCCGCCGCGCGTGATGGCCACGACCGCGCGCCATGCGCCATTGTCAGGCCCGTAGCCCTGCAGACGCCACGCCAAGGCGCGGCTGTCGCGGTGGATCTGGTCCCAGCTGATGTGGAAGCCTTTTTCATGGGGCAGGCGGTCGGTCATCGCATCACTCCTTCGTGGGGCTTGGATCAAGCGTCCTTGCGGCCTGTCACGGCATCGATATCGGGGGCGTCTACGGCTTTCATGCCCACGACATGATAGCCTGCATCCACATGCAGTGTCTCGCCCGTCACGCCCGATCCCAGATCCGACAGCAGATAAAGAGCGGATTTGCCCACATCCTCGATCGTCACGTTGCGACGCAGCGGCGAGTTCAGCTCGTTCCATTTCAGGATGTAACGGAAATCGCCGATGCCGCTGGCGGCAAGCGTCTTGATCGGGCCTGCCGATATGGCGTTGACACGAATGCCGTCCTTGCCCAGATCCTCGGCCATGTATTTGACCGACGCCTCAAGGGCGGCCTTGGCCACGCCCATCACGTTGTAATGCGGCATCACCTGTTCCGCGCCGTAATAGGTCAACGTCAGGGCGCTGCCCCCTTCGGACATCAGCTTTTCGGCACGCTGCATCACGGCGGTGAAACTGTAGCAGCTGACATCCATGGTCATCAGGAAGTTGTCGCGGCTGGTATCCACGTAACGCCCGCGCAATTCGTTCTTGTCGGAAAAGCCGATGGCATGGACCAGGAAATCCAGCTTTCCCCAGGTTCTTTCGATCTCGGCGAAGGCGGCGTCGACAGAGGCCATGTCCGACACATCGCAATCGATCAGCGTGGTCACCCCGATGCTTTCGGCCAGCGGCGCCACGCGCTTGCGAAACGCCTCGCCCATGTAGCTGAAGGCCATTTCGGCACCCGCATCGGTGCAGGCCTTGGCAATGCCCCAGGCGATGGACTTGTCATTGGCAAGCCCCATGATGAGGCCACGCTTTCCGGCCATGAGAGTATTTGACATTGCTTTGTTTCCGCCCATGTTTGAAGTTGTCATTCCTTTAGGGGATTGGCGGTGCTGCATCAAGTGCAGCCGGGCCTTTGCCGGCGTGCCCGAGACCGGGCGTGATGCGAGGGCGCGATTGTTTTTTCGTTCGAGTGAAACTTAAGTGTCTTTTGATACGTCTCCTCGTGCTGGACGGGAGGCCGTCGGCATGACAAATCTGTCCGAATGGTAAAGAAAGTGAATCATGATGAGTGACCGTACCGGTATTTTCGCAGGCGACGATCCCTTCGCGATCGCGCGGTCCTGGCTGGCCGAGGCCGAAAAAAGCGAAATCAACGATCCCAATGCAATAGCCCTGTCAACCGTCGATGCCTCGGGGCTGCCTAATGCGCGTATGGTTCTGCTGAAGGAGATCGAGGCGAAAGCCTTTGTTTTCTACACCAACTATGAAAGCGCGAAAGCGCAGGAACTGGACAGCGCCGGCAAGGCGGCTTTTGTCATGCACTGGAAATCCCTCAGGCGGCAGATCCGTGTGCGTGGCCATGTCAGCAAGGAAGAAGGCCCGCAGGCCGATGCCTATTACAAGTCGCGCTCGCTCAAGAGCCGCCTTGGCGCATGGGCTTCGCGGCAGTCGCGCCCGCTGTCCTCGCGCGCCGCGTTGATGGCCGAGGTTGCCAAGATCACGGCATTGAAGGGCACCAACCCTGACCGTCCGCCTTTCTGGGGCGGATATCGCATCGATCCGGTCGAGATCGAGTTCTGGGCCGATGGCGATTTTCGCCTGCATGACAGGTTCGTCTGGCGACGGAGTCCGGGGCAGGAAAGCTGGTCGGTTGAGCGCCTTAATCCGTGACATTCACGTGACGTGAATGACAACTCTGCCGGGCGCATGGTTTTTATGTCTTGAATGAGACCCGGTGAATACGCCATGAACAAGTCAGAGACCGTACAATGAATTGTGGGTGATGAAGTGACACATGATGTGACAGCGACCCGCAGAGTGGTTGGATCGGTTAAGTGGTTTGATCCCGTAAAAGGGTTCGGTTTTGTGATTTCCGACGGGGGTGGCCCCGACATTCTGCTGCATGCCAATGTTCTTCGGAACTTTGGGCAAAGCTCCGTTGCCGATGGCGCGCGGATCGAAATCGACGTGCAGGACACCGCCCGTGGTGTGCAGGCCGTCGAAGTATTCAAGATCGAACCGCCTGCCGGTACCGAAGCGGCCATGTTGGCAGACTTCGAGGATATCGATCCCGAAGTAATGCGCGCGGCCCCGCTGGAGCCGTCGCGCGTGAAATGGTTCGACAAGGCCAAGGGCTTTGGCTTCGCAAATGTGTTCGGGCGCCACGAGGATGTGTTCATCCATATCGAGGTACTGCGCAGGTCCGGTCTTGCCGATCTGCAACCCGGTGAGGCTGTGTGCCTGCGGGTCATCGAAGGCAAGCGCGGCCGCATGGCAACCGAAGTCTGCGCCTGGGAGGCGGCCGTCAAGGCCCGTCAGGAATGATCCATCGCGCGCTGCATATCCTGATCTTGATATGCGGCGCTACCTTCGCGCAGGTGGCTTTTGCCGATCCTGCATGCCGCGCGGATACCGTGCTGCTGCGCGGTGACTGGGGGCAGGCCAGATTTTCCGTTGAAATCGCCGATACGCCAGAGACCCGCAGCAAGGGCCTGATGTTTCGCGAAAGCATGCCCAAAAGCGCGGGCATGCTTTTTGTCTATGACGCGCCGCAGCGCGCGACGTTCTGGATGCGCAACACCCTGATATCCCTTGACATGATCTTCGCCGATCAGCGGGGCGTGGTGCAGCATGTGCATCACCAGGCGATCCCGGGGGACGAGACCACCATCGATGGCGGTCGAGGCATCCTTGCGGTCCTTGAGATCAACGGCGGACTGGCGCACGCCATGGGAATCGTGCCGGGCACCCAGATGCGGCACCCGGCCTTTGCCGGGAACACAGCGGCATGGCCCTGCTGATACCCGGTTGATCGCCTGGTTGATTTTGCACCTGATAGGGGCTTTTCAAATCAGGCCGCGCGGTTTAGATGCAAGGTCGGTTCGGGGCGTAGCGCAGTCTGGTAGCGCATCTGTTTTGGGAACAGAGGGTCGGGAGTTCGAATCTCTCCGCCCCGACCATGTCACGGCAATCTGCGCGTGATCGGCAGCGCCCGGAGCGCCTCATGTCACATCGCGGTTCCGCCCAGGCGCTCCATGAGTTCCAGTACCTTTCCGTCCATCCGCGCATCGGGATAGACCACATGCAGCGTGCCGCCACCTGCCTGCGGCACATCAAGAAAGCTTGCCGCGCTCAGGATATGCCGGGTCTGTCCATTCTCTGTCATTGGGGCGCTGCTGAGGCGGATCACGCTTTCGGGCAAACGCTCCAGCGTTCCGCCATACCGCAGGATTGCACCCGCCGTGGCCTCGGGTGGCATGAGCATCCTGCATTCCACCACGTTGGCTGCCGGGCGCAGCACGCGTTCGGCCGGGCCATCGCAGGTCGCGGCCAGCGCCTCAAGAAAACCGTCGGGGGGCTGCGCGAAGCTGGCGCGCAGTGTCGGCAGTGGTGTGTCGGTGGCGCGCGGAGGCGCCATCGGGGCGGCACAGCCCGCAACCAAGCCGGTGCAGACAGCGGCCGCGAGGGCGCGTTCGCGGATGAAAAAGAATCGGTTACTATGCTTCATGTTGTGGTCGTCCGTGTCCTTTGCGCACCATCTGGCGGTTTGCCTGTTCCCGCAGCACAAGTTGGCGAAGCCGGAACGGACTGAACCCTCTGCGTGAGAGTTGGTGGGTAAAGGGTCCGAAATCAACGGGTTTCGGCGCATATCCACAAAGCTGTCCCCAGTCCTGTCCCAAGGCCCTTTCCTGCGGTTCTGCGAGTGCGACTCGGTTAAATGAGGGTCAAGCGTATTTTGTGCCTATCAAGGTTAAATTCTTCGTTGACGATGCGGCGCGATATACGTCAGATTGTGTGAGCCGAGAGAGCAACCCACTATATGTAGTGTGCATAGGGCGGGTCACGGCGAGGGACAAAACAATAACCAGATCGGGCGGGGCCTTGATCCTTCTGGGATCGGGTCCGACAGATCCGAAGCGTTGGTCGCACTGGAAGCAGTGCGGACGCTGGGTGTGCTTTGCCTTCGACCTCTGTCGGCTTGGCGGTGTCGCGCAAGAACGCGGGATCGGAAATGCAGGTTGAGATACGGGGCAAGCCATGAAAATCGAGAGAAGATTCACCAAAGCCGGACAGGACGCCTATGCGGAGCTGGAATTCCGCAAGACGGCATCCGAAATCCGCAACCCCGATGGAACTGTCGTTTTCCGCCTGGACGAGGTCGAGGTCCCGGAAAGCTGGTCGCAGGTCGCATCGGACGTCATCGCACAGAAGTATTTCCGCAAAGCCGGCATTCCCGTGAAGCTCAAGAAAGTCGCGGAAAAGGGCGTGCCCGAATTCCTGTGGCGCTCGGTTCCGGCCGGCGACAAGGTCGAGACCACCGGCGAGACATCGTCCAAGCAGGTGTTTGATCGCCTGGCCGGCGCATGGGCCTATTGGGGCTGGAAGGGCGGCTATTTCTCGACCGAGGAGGACGCGCGCGCCTATTTCGACGAGATGCGCTTCATGCTGGCAACGCAGCGCGCGGCACCCAACAGCCCGCAGTGGTTCAACACCGGCCTGCATTGGGCCTATGGTATCGATGGCCCGTCGCAGGGGCATTACTACGTCGACTACCAGACCAAGGAACTGACAAAATCCAGCAGCGCCTATGAGCATCCGCAGCCGCATGCCTGCTTCATTCAGTCGGTCAAGGACGATCTGGTCGGTGACGGCGGGATCATGGACCTGTGGGTCCGCGAAGCGCGCCTGTTCAAATACGGCTCAGGTACCGGCACGAACTTTTCCAGCCTGCGTGCCGATGGCGAGCGCCTGTCGGGCGGTGGCAAATCCTCGGGTCTGATGGGCTTCCTCAAGATCGGTGACCGCGCCGCAGGCGCCATCAAGTCCGGCGGCACCACGCGCCGCGCGGCCAAGATGGTGATCGTCGATGCAGACCACCCCGATATCCAGGAATATATCAACTGGAAGGTGAAGGAAGAACAGAAAGTCGCCAGCATCGTAGCCGGCTCGAAGATGCACGAGCAGAAGCTGAACGCGATCTTTGCCGCCATCAAGGCATGGGACGGCAGCACCGAGGATTCGGTCGATCCCGCCAAGAACCCGCAGCTGAAGGATGCGATCCGCAGCGCGAAAAAGGTGATGATCCCCGAGACCTATGTGAAGCGTGTGCTGGATTACGCCAAGCAGGGTTACGGCTCGATTGAATTCCCGACCTACGACACCGATTGGGACAGCGAAGCATACGCATCCGTTTCGGGCCAGAACTCCAACAACTCGGTGCGCGTGACCGATGCCTTCCTCAAGGCGGTCGAGAACGATGCCGATTGGGAGCTGATCCGCCGCACCGACGGATCGGTGGCCAAGACGATAAAGGCGCGCGATCTGTGGGAAGACATCGGGCATGCCGCATGGGCCTGCGCCGATCCGGGCATCCAGTATCATGACACCGTCAACGACTGGCACACCTGCCCGGAAGACGGGCAGATCCGTGGCTCGAACCCTTGCTCGGAATACATGTTCCTTGACGATACGGCCTGCAACCTCGCGTCGATGAACCTGCTGACCTTCTACAAGGACGGCCAGTTCCAGGTCGAAGACTACATGCACGCCACGCGCCTGTGGACCGTGACGCTGGAAATCAGCGTGATGATGGCGCAGTTCCCCTCGAAGGAAATCGCGCAGCTGTCCTATGAGTTCCGCACCTTGGGTCTGGGCTATGCCAATATCGGCGGTCTGTTGATGAACATGGGCCTGGGCTATGACAGCGACGAAGGCCGCTCGATGTGTGCCGCGCTGACGGCGATCATGACCGGTGTTGCCTATGCCACCTCTGCCGAAATGGCAGGTGAGCTTGGTGCCTTCGATGGCTATGCCCGCAACAAGAACCACATGCTGCGCGTCATCCGCAACCACCGCAACGCCGCCTATGGCGCCACCGATGGCTACGAGGCGCTGGCCACCAAGCCGGTTCCGCTGGATCACGCCAACTGCCCCGATCCGCGTCTGGTCGATATCGCCATGTCCGCCTGGGACGAGGCGCTGCGCCTTGGTGAACAGCACGGTTATCGCAATGCGCAGACATCCGTGATTGCACCCACCGGAACCATCGGTCTGGTCATGGATTGCGACACAACCGGGATCGAGCCTGATTTCGCGCTGGTGAAGTTCAAAAAACTGGCTGGTGGCGGCTATTTCAAGATCATCAACCACTCGGTGCCGGCCGCACTGGAAAAGCTGGGCTATGGCTCGGCGCAGATCGAAGAAATCGTCTCCTATGCCGTCGGTCATGGCAGCATCGGCAACGCGCCCGGCATCAACACCACCAGCCTGATCGGCCACGGCTTTGGCCCGCGCGAGATCGAGAAGGTGGAAAGCGCGTTGGGGTCGGCCTTCGACATCCGCTTCGTCTTCAACCAGTGGACGCTGGGGACCGAGTTCTGCCAGAACGTGCTGGGCATTCCGGCCGAAAAGCTGAACGATCCCACCTTCGACCTGCTGCGCCACCTTGGCTACAGCAAGGCGGATATCGAGGCGGCGAACGACCATGTCTGCGGCACCATGACCCTTGAAGGTGCCCCGCATCTGGATCCGAAGCATTACCATGTCTTCGATTGCGCCAACCCCTGCGGCAAGAAGGGCAAGCGTTACCTGAGCGTGAACAGCCATATCTACATGATGGCAGCGGCGCAGTCCTTCATCTCGGGTGCGATCTCGAAGACGATCAACATGCCCAACGATGCGACGATCGAGGATTGCCAGAAAGCCTATGAACTCAGCTGGAAGCTGGGTGTGAAGGCCAACGCGCTCTATCGTGACGGCTCCAAGCTCAGCCAGCCGCTGGCATCGGCCCTGGTCGAGGATGATGACGAGGCGCTTGAGATCCTGGAGACCGGATCGGCCCAGGAAAAGGCCGCCGTCATCGCCGAGAAGATCGTCGAGAAGGTGATCATCAAGGAAATCGCCCGCGGCCGTGAAAAGCTGCCCGAGCGTCGCAAGGGCTATACCCAGAAGGCTATTGTCGGCGGTCACAAGGTCTATCTGCGCACCGGCGAATATGCCGATGGTCAGCTGGGCGAGATCTTCATCGACATGCACAAGGAAGGTGCGGGTTTCCGCGCGATGATGAATAACTTCGCCATCGCCGTGTCCGTGGGTCTTCAGTATGGCGTGCCGCTGGAGGAATTCGTGGATGCCTTCACCTTTACCAAGTTCGAGCCGGCCGGCCTGGTGCAGGGCAACGACTCGATCAAGAACGCGACCTCGATCCTGGATTACATCTTCCGCGAACTGGCCGTGTCCTACCTGGATCGCACCGATCTGGCCCATGTGAAGCCGCAGGGCGCAAGCTTTGACGATCTGGGCCGTGGCGAGGAAGAAGGCGTGTCGAACGTGTCCGAGATTTCGGAAAACGCGGCGTCGCGCAGCCTTGAGGTGCTCAAGCAGATCAGCTCGACCGGCTATCTGCGCAAGCGCCTGCCGCAGGAACTGGTGGTGTTTCAGGGCGGGCAGGGTGAATTCGCCCGCACCGGCACCGATCCGGTAACGGCGCTGCAGACCCTGGTGCCTGAAACAAGCATTCGTGCTTCGGCCAGTGTCACTACGACCACGGCAATGGCCAGCGGCACCGTCACGATGGACGCCCGCACCAAGGCCAAGATGCAGGGCTATGAGGGCGAGGCCTGCGGCGATTGCGGCAACTACACGCTTGTGCGCAACGGCACCTGCATGAAGTGCAACACCTGCGGCGCAACGAGCGGCTGTAGCTGACGAAGATTGACGGGCGCCCTTGGGCGCCCGTCGCTTGAATGAGGTGGGACTCCGCAAGAATCCTCTGGATTTTCGCTCTGTCCCCCTTCGCAGGTTTCCTTGGGAAACCTACGAGACACGGGGCAGGTGCGCTTGCCCCGCGCGGATCGGGACGCAGGCGAAACGTTCCGAGCGGTTAACATACAGAGCTCGATCCGTGAGACTGGAGGGATGCTTGCATCCCTCCTTTTCCTTTTTCAGACAAGTGCTTGGGCGGCGTTCCTCATGCTGCCTTGCCGGGGGCTGCGCGCGTCAGCATCCCGAACAGGTCGCGCGGATCGTCGGGATCGGCCAGCAGGTCCAGCGGCTGAAAGTAGGGCGTGCCGTCGATCCGGTCGCGGATATAGCGCAGCGCGCTGAAATCCTCGATCGCGAAGCCCACGCTGTCGAACAACGTGATCTGGCGCGCGTCGCGGCGTCCCTCTGCCTGCCCGGTGATGACCTGCCAAAGCTCGGTCACCGGGTGATCGGGGGCAAGCTGCTGGATTTCGCCCTCGATCCGGGTCTGTTCGGGATATTCCACGAAGATCGCCGACCGCCGCAGGATATCGGGATGGAGTTCCGTTTTGCCGGGGCAGTCGCCGCCGATCGCGTTGAT
>JAJLKH010000139.1:0-36734 GCA_033839205.1 Rhodobacterales bacterium
CCAAAGGAGCAGATCAGCCCCAGATCGCCGGGTTTCAGATCCGCCGAGTGTTTCGCAAAGGCAATGATCGACCCGGCCGAAGACGTATTGGCATATTCCTGCAGGATGTTCGGCTGTTCGCCCGGTTCGGGATCGCGCCCCAGAACCTTGCGCCCGATGAAATCGTTCATCGTCTTGTTGGCCTGATGCAGCCACAGGCGGCGCAGCTGCGAGGGCTGCACGCCCTCATCCGCGATATGGTGCAGGATATGGTCCGACACCATCGGGACCACTTCCTTGAAGACCTTGCGGCCATTCTGCATGAACTGCATGTCGCGCCGGTCTGCCACGCCGTCGGGGCGCGAGCGGCGCAAAAAGCCGTTGTTGTTACGGATGTTGTTGGAAAACTGGGTGGCGCAGCGCGTGGACAGGATGCGGAAATGCGGGCCTTTCGCGTCTTCTTCGCGGGTGATCACCGTGGCGGTGCACACATCGCCAAAGATGAAATGGCAATCGCGGTCACGCCATTCCAGATGGCCCGAGCAGATCTCGGGGTTGACGACGATCGCGCAGCGGGCCGATCCCGCGCGCACCATGTCGGCGGCGGCCTGAATGCCGAAGGTCGCGGACGAACAGGCGACGTTCATGTCGAAGGCAAAGCCCCCCGCACCCAGAAGCTGCTGTATTTCAACGGCAATCGCCGGATAGGCGCGTTCCATGTTGCTGGCGGCGCAGATGACCAGATCGACATCCGCCCCCGTCAACCCTGCCATGGAAAGCGCCTTGGTGCAGGCATCCAGCGCCATTTCGGCCATGACACCCGGCTCATCATCGCTGCGCTGGCGCAGAAGGGGGTGCATCACCTCAGGGTCCAGAACGCCCGACTTGTCCAGCACATAGCGCTGTTCGATCCCCGAGGCCTTGACGATGAACTCGGAGGAGGAATGTTCCTTTGCCTCGACCTCGCCCGCCGCGATCTGATCCGCATGTTCGGCATTGAACCGATCCGCATAGGCGTTGAAAGCCACCACCAGTTCGTCATTGGTGATGACCTGCGAGGGTGTGAAGACCCCAGTCCCGCTGATGACCGGCTGATACATGATGCGCCCCTTCCCTGATGGTGTCCCAGATCACCCCGGAGCATGGAGAAGGTCAAGACCTCTTGCCCCGGGATGCGTCAGCCTTGACCTTGGGTCAAACAGGGTTTGGCAAGGGCTTTCCGGCGAAATGCGCGGCAAGGTTGTCCAGAACCATCCGTCCCATCGCCTCGCGCACTTCAAGGGTCGATGTGCCCAGATGTGGCAGCAGCGTCACGTTGTCCAGCCTGCGCAGCGCCTCGGGCACCTGAGGTTCGAACTCGTAGACATCCAGACCTGCGCCACCGATGCGGCGCCCTTCGAGGGCGGCGATCAACGCGGCCTCTTCCACCACATCGCCACGGGCGATATTGACCAGATGGGCATGGGGCTGCATGGCGGCCAGCACTTCGGCATTGATCAGGTGATGCGTCTCGGCCCCGCCCGGCGTGGCCACCGCAAGAATATCGACCGCCGCGGCCAGATCATGCAGGCTGTCCACCTGGCGGGCCGGGAAATCCACAGTCTTGGGCGAGCGGTTGAAGAACAGCACCTCCATCCCGAAGCCGAAGTGGCAGCGTCGCGCGATGGCCTGACCGATCCGGCCCATACCGACGATGCCCACGGTCTTGCCTGTCACATGCAGGCCCAGCATCTGCGTGGGATGCCAGCCTTCCCAGGCGCCTGACCGGACCAGCCTTTCTCCCTCGGCCGCGCGCCGCGCGCTCATCAGGATCAGGGTCATCGCGGTATCGGCGGTCGCATCGGTCACGGCGCCGGGCGTATTCGTGACCTTCACCCCATGGGCGCGGGCGGCCTCGACATCTATATGGTTGATACCAACTCCGAAATTGGCCAGCAGCTTGCAGCGGGGCCTGCCGAATTCGGCAAATATCTCGGCCGAGAACCTGTCACCGAGCGATGGCATGATCGCATCGTAAAGCGCGAGGGCCGACCGCATCTCGGCCGGCGCCATCGGCGCGGTCTTGTCGCGCAATTCCATGTCGAACATCTTCGAGGCAGCCTCGAGCACGCTGTCGGGCAAGCGGCGACTGATCAGAACCTTGGGCATCAATGCATCCTTCCACCAAGCGGTACGTCAAGATCGGGTGACAGCAGGACGATCCCGCCCTGCGCGTCCGAAACACCCAGCACCAGAACTTCGGACATGAAGCGGCCGATTTGCCGGGGTGGGAAATTCACCACCGCCATCACCTGTTTGCCGATCAGGCCCTCGGGTGTGTAATGGGCCGTGATCTGGGCCGAGGTCTTTTTCTCTCCGATCTCCGGGCCGAAGTCGATCCAGAGCTTGATCGCGGGCTTGCGCGCCTCGGGATAGGGTTCGGCGCGGATCACGCGGCCGACGCGGATGTCGACCTTGAGGAAATCGTCATAAGTGATCTCAGCCACGCGACAGCTCCTTCGAACGATCTGTCGCGGCCTTGATCGCACGTTGCAGCAGGGCCGGAAACCCGGTTTCGGCATCCATCAGCACGTCAAGTGCGGCCTGGGTCGTGCCATTGGGGCTGGTCACGTTGATCCGCAGTTGCTCGGGGGACTCATGCGCCTCTTCGGCCAGCGCGCCCGCACCGGCCACCGTGGCGCGGGCCAATTGCAGGGCCAGATCTGGGGACAGGCCCTGCGCCGCGCCCGCTGCGGCCATCGTCTCGATCAGGTGAAATACATAGGCGGGGCCGGATCCCGACAGGCCGGTCACCGCATCCATCTGGCCTTCATGATCCAGCCGCACCACCTGCCCCACGGCGGACAACAGCGCCTCGGCCGCATCCAGCCCTGCAATCCCGGCGTGGGCGTTGCCGACAATGGCGCTGATCCCGCGCCCGACGGCGGCGGGCGTGTTGGGCATGGCACGGACGATGGGGGTACGCGCACCCAGAACCTCCTCGAATCGCGCGATAGGCGTGCCTGCGGCGACCGAGATGAACAACGTGTCGCCATTGCCCATGGCCGCCAGCGTCGGCAGGGCCGCGCCCATCATCTGCGGCTTGACGGCAACGATGACGATGGCGGGATTGCTGGGCAGATCCGCATTGATCCGAACGCCGGTGCTGCGCAACCAGTCGGACGGATTGGGGTCGATTACCCAGACGCCTTCAGGCGAAAGGCCGCGCGCCAGCCAGCCGGCCAGCATGGCCGATCCCATCTTGCCGCAGCCCAGAAGCACCAGCCCCCTGCGGCCAAGCTCTTGCATATTCATGAAATGTCCCCCTCGGCTGCTTCGCGTCGGGGGGCAGTGTTACGCGCGCCCGTAGGCCTCTGCAATGGCGACCTGCAACGCTTCGGCCGGTGGCCGCTCGCCCCAGACGACCAGCTGGAAGGCCGGATAATAGCGCTCGGCGCTCATGACGGCGGCATTGATCAGCGTGTCGATCTGTTCGGGGCTGGCGACCTGCTCGCCCGACAGGACAAGGCCGTAGCGCCAGACCATCAGCTTCTGTTCCGCCCAGAAGGTGAAGGCCCCGGCCCAGCACTGATCGTTCACCGCGTTCAGGGTCTCGTAGAGATGCGGCAAGCGCGCCTCGGGCGGCTCCATCTCGAAGGTGCAGATCAGGCGCAGGGTTTCGTCATAGCTGGACCAGGCCAGCGTGATCGAATAGGTCCGCCACTGTCCCTCGACCGCCATGGCGATCTGGTCCTGACCGATACGGTCGAAATCCCAATCATGATATTCGGCGATATTCTCGACGATATCGATGGGATGAATGTCGTCCTCTAGGTACTGCTCGGATAGTGCCATGGCGCCACCTCTCTGCCTGTAGCGTCGAAGCGTCAGTGCGCCTCAATCGCTAGGTGCCTGCTCTAAGGACGGAGGCTTTTCCCCGCGCCCTTACCAGATATGGTGGTATGACTGGTCTGACCTGTAAAGCAATATTTTGGGGATAACCTCAATAATATGTGGATCAAGCAATGATGACCACATGATCGTGATCAATCTCTTGGCATGATCCGGCCTTGGGTTTCTTCTTGCTGAAAATATCCATCCCCGGTCTGCCGCCTGTCCTGCGCGTTGGACATGGTTCGGAAATGACAAACGCGCGCTCCCTTTAAGGAACGCGCGTCACGCCGGTCGGTGAAACGGGTAAAACCTATTTGCCCTGCTGCGCCTCCAGCGCCTCAAGGCGGGCCATCAGGGCTGCATTTTCCTCGCGCGCCTTCTGCGCCATGGCGCGCACGGCGTCGAATTCCTCACGTGTGACGAAATCGCGGTCGGCCAGCCAGCGGTCGATCATCGATTTCATTGCCGTCTCGGCCTCGTCCTTGGCGCCCTGTGCCACGCCCATGGCATTGGTCATCAGTTGCGAGATGTCATCGAGAATTTTGTTGCGCGTCTGCATTGCGGGTCTCCAGCGTTACCTTTACCTCCCTATATGGGCCGCAATGCGGCGGCCCACAAGGTTGACTTCCCCCGCGAGCCAGAGGCAGACAGACGCAGATGCGCGCCATGATCCCCTTCCCCGAGATTTCGCCCGAGATCTTTTCGGTCACCCTATTCGGGATGGAGTTTGCGCTGCGCTGGTATGCGCTGGCCTATATCGTCGGGATCGTTCTGGCCTGGCAGATCACCCTTGCCGCCCTGCGGCGACCGGCCCTGTGGCAAGGGAACATGCCGCCTATGACCAAGGCGCAGGTCGAGGATCTGCTGACATGGATCATCCTGGGGATCATCCTGGGCGGGCGGCTTGGCTTCGTGCTGTTTTATCAACCGGGCTATTACCTGGCCAATCCGGGACAGATCCTTATGGTCTGGCAAGGAGGGATGTCCTTTCATGGCGGGTTCCTGGGCGTCGTGATCGCGGCATGGATATTCACCTGGCGGCAGAAGGTGCCGCGACTGGCCGCAGCCGATGCCATCGCCCTTGGTGTGCCCGTGGGGCTGATGCTGGGCCGGCTTGCGAACTTCATCAACGCGGAACTTTGGGGGCGGCCGACGGATTTGCCGTGGGGTGTCGTCTTTCCGGGGGCCGCTGCCCAGGACTGTGCGGGCGTGGTGGGGCTTTGCGCGCGTCATCCCTCGCAGCTTTACCAGGCGGGGCTGGAGGGCGCGGTTCTGCTGGCCCTTATGCTCTGGCTGGCTTTCCGGCGCGACGCGCTCAAGGTGCCGGGACAGATCACCGGGGTGTTCCTGGCAGGCTACGGGGCGGCGCGATTCATCGTTGAATACTTCCGCCAGGCCGATGCGCAGTTCATCGCACCTGACAATCCGATGGGCCATGTGATCCGGCTGGGCGAGGCCGGGATCACCATGGGGCAACTTCTGTCGCTGCCGATGCTGGCCGCGGGCCTGGCGCTGATCGTGGTAGCGCGGCGGCGATCGAAGGGCATTCCCGCATGATCGATCTGCCGCGCGAGATGAATGCGCTGGAACGCATCCTGCTGGACCGGATCAAGACGCAAGGTCCGTTGACCATCGCGGATTACATGACCGAATGCCTGCTGCACCCGACCCTGGGCTATTACACGACACGCGATCCGATCGGCGCGGCTGGCGATTTCACGACAGCGCCGGAGATCAGCCAGATGTTCGGGGAAATGATCGGCCTTTGCCTGGCGCAGGCCTGGATTGACCAAGGCACGCCTGCGCGCTTTGCCCTGGCCGAACTGGGGCCCGGGCGCGGCACTCTGATGGCTGACATTCTGCGGGTAACGCGCAAGGTACCCGGTTTTCACGAGGCAGCGCAGGTGCATCTGGTCGAAGCTTCCCCACGTATGCGCGAGAGGCAGGCCAAGACACTTGCGGGGCTGTTGCCGGACGACCGCATCACATGGCACGACGGTGTCGACGCCCTGCCGCAGATGCCGCTTTACCTGGTGGCGAACGAGTTTTTCGACGCCCTGCCGATCCGGCAGTTCTTTCGTACCGCCGATGGCTTTTCAGAGATGGTGGTCAGCACGATGATGAACCAGCTGGTGATCGGATTGGTCCCTGCCCCGGGCCACCCGGTGCTGGAAGCGCGGCTGGCCGACACGCGCGAGAACGACATCGTCGAGATTTGCGCCGCAGCCCCAGTGATCGCCCAGCAGATCGGGCAGCGCATCGCGGATCATGGTGGCGTTGCGGTAATCGACGATTACGGCGACTGGCGGTCATTGGGCGATACGCTGCAGGCGATGGGCCGCCAGAAATACGCCTCGCCCTTCGAGAATCCCGGCGAGGTCGATCTGACCGCACATGTCGATTTCGAGGCATTGCTGGCCGAGGTCCCTTGCGCCCATAGCCGGTTGACCACGCAGGGCGTGTTCCTAGAGCGGCTGGGCATCACGTCGCGGGCGCAGGCCCTGGCCGAGCGGCTGACCGGTGCCGCGCTTGACGATCACATTGCCGCACATCGGCGCTTGACGCACCCACGGGAAATGGGGACGCTCTTCAAAGTGGTGGGGCTTTTTCCCGAAGGCGCCCCCCCGCCCCCCGGACTGGACGCTTGAGCCGATATGACGCTGGAAATCATCACATCAGAGGCGCTGTCCCCGCTCAGGCACGGGTTCTTCACCCGTCGCGGCGGGGCCTCTTCGGGGATATTCCAGGGCCTGAACTGCGGCCCCGGTTCGTCGGACCAGGCGGAAATCGTGGCGATCAACCGGGCACGCGTGGCCCAGGCGATGGATCTGGCGCCGGATCACCTGGTTACCGTGCATCAGGTTCATTCCCCCGATGTGGTGGCTGTGTCGGGTCCCTTGGCGGACAAACCGCGTGCCGATGCGATGGTGACGGCCACGCCGGGCGTGGCGCTTGCGATCCTGACTGCCGACTGCCAGCCCGTTCTCTTTGCCGACCGGCAGGCCGGGGTGATCGGCGCTGCGCATGCGGGATGGCGGGGCGCGCTCGACGGTGTGCTGGAAGCCACGGTAGCGGCGATGGAGCAGATGGGCGCGCGGCGCGCGGACATCCACGCTGTGATCGGACCATCTATCAGCCAGCAGGCCTATGAGGTCGGACCCGAGTTCTTCGACGATTTCCTTGGCGAAGACCCAGGCAATGCCCGCTTCTTCGCGCAGGGCAAAGGTGACCGGATGATGTTCGACCTGCCTGCCTATGGATTGCACCGTTTGCGGGCAGCAGGCGTCGGTCATGCCGAATGGACACGACATTGCACCTATTCGGATCCGGAGCGATTCTTTTCCTATCGGCGCACGACCCACGCGGGAGAGGCCGATTACGGCAGGTTGATCTCGGCCATTCGCCTGTAATCTGGCAGGAATGCGGCAACTGACGACAATATCGACCGAAAGCAAT
Organism: Rhodobacterales bacterium; assembly: GCA_033839205.1. Taxonomy (GTDB): domain Bacteria; phylum Pseudomonadota; class Alphaproteobacteria; order Rhodobacterales; family Rhodobacteraceae; genus Seohaeicola. Next base: position 7,309 of record JAJLKH010000139.1, read on the forward strand.
GGAAACAATCACCACCAAAAGTGGAAATTGTTTCGGAATAAATCTGCAACATCTTGTTTTTAAAATATTTTCACCGATGCCCGGAAGTGGAGGGCAAATAATCGCCCTGATGCAAGGCGCGCCACGAGATTGCCACGCCCCTGGACAAAACAATGCCGCATTGATCCGTCAGATTGTTTCCATAACGGGCCAAACCTTGGTGGCAGCGCCCGCAAAACGGATCAGAGGACGGAGACAAGACAGATGAAAAACAAGCGCTGGATCAAGTCGGTCCTCGAAACCGCAAAAACGATCGAACTGGAACAAACCACCCTGCCATGGCAACGCGGTCGCCAGCGCGCAGCGATGATTGCCAAACGCCGCGCCGCACCGAAACTGTCGCGCCGCGCCTGATACTCCCTCCATTTCAGCAGAAAGCCGCCCTCCTCCCGGGGCGGCTTTTTGCGTGGCGCGCACCAATGCGCCTGGAGTCGGGCACTGGCCGGATTGCTGACACAAGTCGAATCAAAATATGGCAGTTTTGTCCAAGGCCCTGAAACAAAAGATGCGTGACACCCGGATTGCGCCCCGATCATCGCAGATTGTTCTGACTTTTTGACAAAAGTGTCGGGATTTGGGCCTTTGGTATCACTGAAAACTTTAACCAAAGTCCTTTCGGTGTTGTCGGTGGGGGCCGACACGACTGCGACGCCAACTAGTGGTGAAGCGCATGGTATTGCACGCCCCCTCGTCCAGATATCTGGCAACGCACAAGACGTCTTCCGGCATCACGCTTGCACAAGGGGCGATCCCGCCCTGTTCGGCCGCAGCTTCGGTGCTGCGCGACGCGCGGGATACGCCGGCACCCAAGCCGCCCTGCGAGACGCCGCGCACATCCATCCGGCCGACCCCTGGCGCCGCCATGCCAAAGACACGTCCTGCGCCACAAGCGTTGCGCGCAGCCCCGACAGGTGCGATGCCCGTCATGCGCCGCTACGAGGTCAGCGCCCTTGGGAAGAATGGCGACATCGTCGAAAGCCGTCATGTGGCACCGGCAACGCCGCTGTTCGAATCCGCCTTTTCCGCCTTTGCCCGCGGCACGCTGTTGACGACGACCGATGGCCTTTGCGCGATCGAGGATCTTGTTCCCGGCATGAAGATCGAAACGGTCGAGTTCGGCGCGCGCCCGGTTCTGTGGATCGGATCAATGACGATCCTGCCCGAGGCGGTCACGGATGACCCCGACCAGGCCCGCATGACGCGTATCATGGCGGATACATTCGGCATGGGTCGCCCGATGGCGGATGTGATGGCGGGCCCCGGCGCGCGCATGCTGCACCGCCCGGCTGCCTTGCGCGAATTGCAGGGCAAGGGCGCGCGTTCCGGTCAGGTGTTTACGCCCGTGTCGGATTTCGAGGACGGGATGAGCGCGATCCGCATCACCCCGCCGCGCCCGGTGACGGTGTATCACCTGTGCCTGGATCGCCATGCGTCGATCAAGGTGTCGGGACTGGACATGGAAAGCTTCCATCCCGGTCTGGGGCTGGAACAGCGGATCGGGCCGAATACGCTGTCGGTTTTCCTGTCGCTTTTCCCGCATATCCGCAGCCTGGACGATTTCGGGCCGCTGGCCTATCCGCGCGCATCGCTGGCGACGCTGGACAGCCTGACGGCCGCGTAAACCGGATCGAAGGGCGCCACCATCGGCGCCCTTTGACGCGAGGCCGGCGTTGTCAGGCAGAGCGGCTGAGGCGTGCTTCCAGCACGTCGAAGGGCACGCCCGGCTCGTCCTTGGCGCAGCGGATCACAAGGCTTGTCTTGACGCTGGCGACGTTGTCGGCGGCGGTCAGTTGTTCGGTCAGGAAGGACTGGAAGGTGCTCAGGTCCGGGGCCACGCATTTGAGGATGAAATCCACCTCGCCGTTGAGCATGTGACACTCGCGCACCAGCGGCCAGGCGCGGCAGCGCGCCTCGAAGGCGGACAGATCAGCCTCGGCCTGGCTTTGCAGACCGACCATCGCGAAGACCTGCACTTCGAACCCCAGTTCGCGCGGATCGACCTTGGCATGGTAGCCGCGAATATATCCCGCCTCTTCCAGCGTACGCACACGGCGCAGGCAAGGTGGCGCCGAAATGCCGACGCGCTTTGCCAGCTCGACATTGGTCATGCGACCATCTGCCTGCAATTCCGCTAGGATTTTCCGATCAATCGGGTCAAGCCGCGTTCCGGCCATGTTTCTGCTCTCCTTGAGGACGGTTTCTTATAGCATTGCCAGTGGCGTGCGCAATATTCTTTCACCGATACGCAAGATCGTTTCAACGTCGCGCAGTATGGCTGACGGAATCGATCCGCGCTTGGGGCTTTTCGCCCAAGTGCAGCGGGTCTATATGCTGTGCGGAAAGCAGATTCAAAGACAAAGGGTGCACCCATGGCCGAGACGCGACACACGAAGGTTCTGATCATTGGTTCGGGGCCTGCCGGATATACCGCGGGCGTCTATGCCAGCCGCGCCATGCTGGAGCCGATCCTGGTGCAGGGGATCGAACCGGGCGGCCAGCTGACGACTACGACCGAAGTCGAGAACTGGCCCGGCGACACCGAAGTGCAGGGGCCCGACCTGATGGTGCGGATGCAGGACCATGCCAAGGCGATGGGCTGCGAGATCATCGGCGACATCATCGTGTCGCTGGACACCGGCGCGCGGCCTTTCGTGGCAAAGGGCGACAGCGGCACGACCTACACGGCCGATGCGGTGATCCTGGCCACGGGCGCGCGCGCCAAATGGCTGGGGCTGCCGTCGGAAGACGCCTACAAAGGGTTTGGTGTTTCAGCCTGCGCGACCTGCGATGGCTTCTTTTATCGCGGTCAGGAAATCGTCGTGATCGGTGGTGGCAACACCGCAGTCGAAGAGGCGCTGTTCCTGACCAACTTCGCCTCGAAGGTCACGCTGATCCATCGCCGCGACACCCTGCGCGCCGAGAAGATCCTGCAGGATCGCCTGTTCAAGAATCCCAAGATCGAAACCCTCTGGTTCCACCAACTGGAAGAGGTGATCGGCGAGGACAATCCCAAAGGTGTCACGGGTGTGCGCGTCAAGCATGTCGACACCGGCGCGATCACCGAGATCCCCTGCAAGGGCGTATTCGTGGCCATCGGTCATGCGCCGGCGAATGAACTGGTCAAGGATGTGCTTGAGCTGCACAACGGCGGTTACGTGACCGTAAAGCCCGGCAGCACCGAGACGTCGATTCCCGGAATCTTTGCGGCGGGCGACCTGACGGACCACAAGTACCGTCAGGCCGTGACATCTGCAGGAATGGGCTGCATGGCGGCGCTGGACGCTGAACGCTTTCTGGCCGAGCATCAGGGATAATCTCCCAAGGATCTGCAAAAAGGACTCACTTTCGTCCGAATTCGCACTTTCGGACGAAGTCTGCTTGAATTTCGTCCCTTTCAAGCGCTAGACGGCCCGCGATCCTGCATGGTTTTGCAGGATCGATCCGCTTGTCATTTACCTGGTTTCCCGTCTGATCCGCATTGAAAGATCCAACATGTATACGCCCAACCTGGCACCGATCCCCGAACTTTACGTCTCGTACGAGAGCGCACAGAAACTCAAGATCGAGGCCGGTCAACTGATCAGCTGGGATCTTACCCCGCGCCAGGTCTGTGATCTGGAACTGCTGATGAACGGCGGTTTCAATCCGCTCAAAGGGTTCCTGAGCGAGGAAGATTACGACAGTGTCGTGGATCGCATGCGCCTGGCCGATGGGACGCTTTGGCCGATGCCGATCACGCTCGATGTGCCCGAAGCCTTCGCCGAAAAGCTTGAAATAGGTCAGGATATCGCGCTGCGCGATCAGGAAGGTGTGATCCTGGCGACGATGACCGTGACCGACCGCTGGGTGCCCAACAAAGCGCTTGAGGCGGAAAAGGTCTTTGGCGCCGACGATGCCGCCCATCCGGCGGTCAATTACCTGCACAACACGGCGGGCCCCGTGTATCTGGGCGGGCCTGTCACCGGCATCCAGCAACCCGTGCATTACGACTTCAAGGCCCGCCGCGATACGCCGAACGAATTGCGCGCCCTGTTCCGCAAGCTGGGCTGGCGCAAGGTCGTGGCCTTCCAGACCCGCAACCCGTTGCACCGCGCGCATCAGGAACTGACCTTTCGCGCGGCGCGCGAGGCACAGGCCAACCTGCTGATCCACCCGGTCGTGGGCATGACCAAGCCGGGCGATGTCGATCACTTTACCCGCGTGCGCTGCTACGAGGCGGTGCTGGATCAATATCCATCCTCGACCACGACGATGAGCCTGCTGAACCTTGCCATGCGGATGGCCGGCCCGCGCGAAGCCGTCTGGCACGGGCTGATCCGCAAGAACCACGGCTGCACCCATTTCATCGTGGGTCGCGACCATGCCGGTCCGGGCAAGAACAGCGCAGGCCAGGATTTCTACGGGCCCTATGACGCGCAGACCCTGTTCAAGGAGCACGAGGCCGAGATCGGGCTGGAAATGGTCGATTTCAAGCACATGGTCTATGTGCAGGAAAAGGCGCAATATTTCCCTGCAGACGAAGTGCCGGAAGGCGCGACCGTTCTGGACATCTCGGGCACCGAATTGCGCCGCCGCCTGGCCGAAGGCCTGGAAATCCCCGAGTGGTTTTCCTTTCCGCAAGTCGTGTCCGAGCTGCGCCGGACCCGGCCGCCACGGTCCAGACAGGGCTTTACGGTTTTCTTTACGGGCTTTTCGGGTTCCGGCAAGTCGACCATCGCCAATGCCTTGATGATCAAGCTGATGGAGATGGGAGGCCGCCCCGTGACGCTGCTGGATGGCGACGTGGTGCGCAAGAACCTCAGCTCCGAACTGGGCTTCAGCAAGGAACACCGCGATCTGAACATCCGCCGCATCGGCTATGTCGCGTCCGAGATCACCAAGAACGGCGGGATCGCGATCTGCGCACCGATTGCGCCCTATGCCGCAACCCGCCGCGCCGTGCGCGAGGATATCGAGCAGTTCGGCGCTTTCCTGGAGGTGCATGTCTCCACCAGCCTTGAGGAGTGCGAACGCCGCGACCGCAAGGGGCTTTACAAGCTTGCGCGCGAAGGAAAAATCAAGGAATTCACAGGGATTTCTGATCCTTACGATATCCCGGAAAGCCCTGAGCTGCGACTGGACACCGAGAATGTCGATGTGGACACCTGCGCGCATCAGGTGATCCTGAAGCTGGAAAGCATGGGGCTGATCGCAGTCTGATCCGCGCCCTGTCATGACATGCAAAAGGCCGCATCCTAATGGATGCGGCCTTGTTCATTCCTGTGATCGGGTCATGCGCGTCAATGCACGGCGACCGGGGCCATCTGGTTCTGACGCGCGAGCACGAAGGCCAGCCTGCGATCCTTGACCAGTGCCAGCTGGTTGCCGGTCGCATCATGCACGGCGTAAAGCGTATCCACGCCCATGGCCTGCTGGCGGATATCCTCGGGCAAGTCGGCCACTTTCACAGGTCGCACATAGACGATGGGGTTTTCGCCCTCGTCACCGAAATCATATTTCGTATCCATGGCTTATCCTTTCCTGATCCTGATGGTTTGAACAACCGTCTCGGGTTCGGCGCGGGTCAGGTCCACGTGCAGCAGACCGTTTTCCATGATCGCTTCGCCCACCTCGACCCCGTCGGCCAATACGAAGCTGCGCTGGAACTGCCGTGCGGCGATGCCGCGATGCAGGTAAACGCGCCCCTCGCCGTCGTCGCGCTGGCGGCCGCGTATCACCAACTGGCGATCCTCGACGGTGATGGCCAGATCGTTTTCGCCAAAACCGGCCACCGCAAGGGTAATCCTGTAGGAATTGTTCGAGGTCTGTTCGATATTGAAAGGCGGATAGCCTTCATTGCCGGATTTCGCATTCCGCTCCAGCAGGCGTTCCAACTGGTCAAAACCCAGCAGGTAGGGGTGCGACCCCAGAGTCAGTTTCGTCATCGACACGTCCTTGTCAAAAGCGACCGTCCAAACCGGGGGCCCCTGTCGGCAACCCCTACACCGGAAATATGGGGCGCAGGTCTGCGCTGCACAAGTCCCCAGATGCAACCGGGGCCAAACCGGAGGATGCGACACCGAGATACTTTGCGAATTGCCCGTTTTTCAGTATGTTGATCCTCCGTGCCCGACACGGGGGAATCACCTGCCTGGGAAATTCACGCCATGAACGCCATCAGCGATATCTCGATGAAGACCGACGATGTGCTGCGTGTGGAGCTTGAGGTTTTCCGCCGCGAGCATCGCGATCTGGATGATGCCATTGCCGCCCTTGTGGAAAAGGGAACGGGTGACCAGTTGACGATACAACGGCTGAAAAAGAAGAAACTGCGCCTCAAGGACATGATCGCTCGGATCGAGGATCGTCTGACCCCCGATATCATCGCCTGATCCGGTGCCATTGCACAGGGCAGCGCCTTGGCTATAGTGCGCGCTCAATCTGACAGGGGGTGCGCGCGCATGACCGATATCAAGGTAGGGATCATCATGGGCAGCCAGTCGGACTGGCCCACCATGAAGGAAGCGGCCGACATGCTGGATGCGCTTGGCGTGCCCTATGAAGCGCGGATCGTGTCGGCGCATCGGACGCCCGACCGGCTGTGGGATTACGGAAAGACCGCCGTCGATCGCGGGTTGCAGGTGATCATCGCGGGTGCCGGCGGGGCGGCGCATCTTCCGGGCATGATGGCGTCGAAGACGCGTGTGCCGGTGATCGGCGTCCCGGTACAGACCAAGGCGCTGTCGGGCGTGGACAGCCTGTATTCGATCCTGCAAATGCCACGCGGCTATCCAGTCGCGACCATGGCGATCGGTGCGGCGGGCGCCGCGAATGCCGGCCTGATGGCGGCAGGCATCCTTGCGCTTCAGGATGCGGCACTGGCGGCAAGACTGGATGCCTGGCGCGCGGATTTGTCCGCCTCGATCCCCGAGGTGCCTGTGGATGAGTGAGATGCTGAGAACGGGCGCCACCATCGGCATTCTGGGTGGCGGGCAACTGGGCCGCATGCTGTCGGTCGCGGCCAGCCGCCTTGGCTTTCGCACGCATATCTTCGAGCCGGGCGCACATCCGCCCGCAGCGGATGTGGCCCATCAGGTGACAACCGCCCCTTACGAGGATGCGGCGGCGCTGGGGGCCTTTGCGGCATCGGTCGATGTGATCACCTACGAGTTCGAGAACATCCCCACCACGGCGCTTGACCTGCTGGAACCGCTTCGCCCGATCCGTCCCGGTCGCGAGGCGCTGCGGATCAGCCAGGACCGGATCACCGAGAAAGATTTTCTGACCGGGCTGGGGCTGAAGACTGCCCCCTATGCGGCGGTGGACGATGCCGCGTCGCTGGACGCGGCGATTGCCGCCGTCGGGGTGCCTGCGATCCTCAAGACCCGGCGCTTTGGCTATGACGGTAAGGGGCAATCGCGGCTGATGACGGCGACGGATGCGCCGCGCGCACTGGCCGACATGGCGGGAAGCCCCGCGATCCTGGAAGGGTTCGTGGATTTCCAGTACGAGGTTTCGGTGATCGGCGCGCGCAACACGCGCGGCGATGTGGCCTGCTATGATCCGGGCGAGAACGTGCATCGCGACGGGATCCTGCACACGACGACGGTGCCTTCGCGTCTGCCGGGCAATTTGCGCATGGACGCGGTACTGCTGACCGCCAAAATCCTGAACGCGCTGGATTATGTTGGTGTCATGGGGGTTGAACTCTTCGTCACGCCCCAAGGGCTGATCGTGAACGAGATTGCGCCGCGCGTACACAATTCCGGCCACTGGACGCAGAACGGTTGCACCATCGACCAGTTCGAACAGCATATCCGCGCCGTCGCAGGCTGGCCCTTGGGCGACGGGTCGCGCCATGCCGATGTGGTGATGGAAAACCTGATCGGCGACGACATGGACCGTGTGCCGAATCTGGCAAGGGAACCGGCGACCGCCCTGCACCTTTACGGCAAAGCCGAGGTCAAGGCCGGTCGCAAGATGGGCCATGTGAACCGGATCGTATCTTCCAAGGGCTGAGGGCTGCGGCCTTCAGCGGAAGGCCGGCCCATGCGCCCAGATCGTCAGGGACTGGCGCTGGCCCTTGGTGACAGGCGTGACGCGGTGCAACAGAAAGCTTGGGAAAATCGTGGCATCGCCCTGCCCCAGGCTGGCCTCTTGCGCGTGAGCGCTTGGCATGACTTCCAGCCGCCCGCCCTCGTAACCCTCGGGCGTTGAGAGCTGCACCACCATGGTCAATTTACGTTGGCGCGCCAAGGGGCCATCACCGATATCGGAATGCCAATCGAAATGGCCCTCGCGCTCGGCCCCGTAGCGGGCGACCTGGGCGCTTTCCGAGAAACTTTGCAGGTCGAAGCCGAAAACGTCGCGATTGGCCTCGCGCACCACGTCTATGATGCGATCCATGACCCACTCGCTGCCGGGGACATCATCCAGCCAGACCAGATCGGCGCGGCGCAGGTTGTGATCCTGATTCTGACCGACAAGCCGCGCGTCGCGTGCGGGCGCGGCATCCGCCAGCGCCACGATCCGTTCGCATTCCTCGGCGGAAAAGGCCGCCTGCCTCGCATGAACTGCGATCATCCTGTTACCCTTGTATGAAAGTCGCAGTCTTGTGCCAAAATGCGCGAGCTGCTGCCTGTCTGAACGCGACGGGCAGGTCGTTTTTCAACTCGGCCGACAGGCAGGGATTTCAATTTCGCGTGGGGCAGGCCATATCGCGTGCATGACCGACACCTTGCCAAGTCTTGACCGGATCGAAGAGATCGCCCGCCACACGGTGGATGGGCTGCCCGCAGCATTTCGCGGCGCGGCACTTGAGGTTGCGATCTGCGTTGTGAACTGGCCCGATGCCGACATGCTGCGCGAGTTGGAGATCGACGACCCGCTTGACCTTACCGGGCTATATGACGGCATCCCCATGACGGAAAAATCGGTGTTCGATCAGCCGATGGGGCCCGATACCGTCTGGCTGTTCCGCCAGCCGATCCTGGATGAATGGCGCGAACGCGGCGATGTGACGATCGAGGATCTGGTGGCCCATGTCACCATCCACGAATTCGCGCATCATTTCGGCTGGTCCGACGATGACATCGCCGCCATTGACCCCTGGTGGGAATAGGCGCGTCCCTTCCGGATCACGCCCCGCTGTTGTCACGCCAGCGGTTCACGATCGGATAGCGGCGATCCAGCCAGAAGGCGCGCGGACTGAGGCGGGTGCCGGGCGCCGACTGGAATCGCTTGTATTCGCTGATGTAGAGCAGATGCTCGATCCGCTTGACGGTGTCACGGTCATATCCCGCGGCCACGCAATCCTCGACCGAGGCTTCGGCATCCACCAGCATCATCAGGATCGCATCCAGCACCTCGTACGGGGGCAGACTGTCCTCGTCTTTTTGATCGGGGCGCAATTCGGCGCTGGGGGGTTTTTCGATGATCCGGGTCGGGATGACCTCGCCCGCCGGGCCTTTCATCCAGTCGCGGTGGTTTTCATTGCGCCAGCGGCAGGCGGCGAATACGCGCGTCTTGTACATGTCCTTGATCGGATTGTAGCCACCCGCCATATCGCCGTAGATCGTGGCATAGCCGACCGCGACTTCGGACTTGTTGCCGGTGGTCAGCAGCATGTTGCCAAACTTGTTGCTCATCGCCATCAGCAAAAGGCCACGCAGGCGCGATTGGATGTTTTCCTCTGTCAGGTCAGGAGCGCGGCCTTCGAATAGTGGGGCCAGCGTTTCGGTCACGGCAGCACGCGCGGCGCTGATCGGCACCGTGTCATAGGCGCAGCCCAGCGCATTGGCCACTGCGCGTGCATCGTCAAGCGAGGCTTGAGAGGTATATTCCGAGGGCAGCATTACGCAGCGCAGATTGTCCGCCCCGATCGCATCGGCGGCAATGGTGGCGACGATGGCGCTGTCGATACCGCCCGACAGCCCCAGGATCGCGGTGCGGAACCCGGTCTTGCCCATGTAGTCGCGCAGGGATTCCACCATGGCGCGGTAATCAAGCTCCATCGCGTCAGGGATACGGGCGCGCGCGCCTTCGGTCGCGATCCAGCCATCGGGACCTTGTGTAAAGTCGACATGCGCGACAGCCTCGTCGAACATCGGCAACTGCACCGCCAGCGCGCCGCCGGGGTTCAGAACGAAGGATCCGCCGTCAAAGACCTGATCATCCTGCCCGCCGACCATGTTCAGATAGACCAGCGGCAATTCGGTTTCGATCACCCGCGCGACCATCATGTTCTGGCGCACTTCCATCTTGCCCCTGAAATAGGGGCTTCCATTGGGCACCAACAGCAATTCGGCCCCGGTTTCGGCCAGGGTTTCGGCCACGTCGGGATGCCAGGCATCTTCGCAGATCGGGCTGCCGATCCTGACAGGGCCGATGCTGTAAGGCCCTTGGGGGGGACCAGCATCGAAGATCCGCTTTTCGTCGAAGACAGTCTCGTTCGGCAGATGCTGCTTGAGCACGCGGGCCGTGATCTGCCCCCCCTGCAGGATGAACCAGGCGTTATAAAGCCTGCCCTTCTCGACCCAGGGCCCACCAATCCCGATGGCGGGACCTTGGGCGCAGTCGCGCGCCAGCGCCTCGATCCCGGCGATGGCAGCCTGCTGGAAGGCGGGCTTCATCACGAGGTCCTGCGTATTGTAGCCGGTAATGAACATCTCTGGCAGCGCCAGCATGTCCGCGCCCGCCTCGCGGGCCTGTTCCCATGCGGCGCGCGCACGGGCGGCATTGCCTTCCAGATCGCCCAGAACGGGGTTGAGCTGTGCAAGTGTCAGGCGAAAACGCGCGGCCATGATCTGCCCTCTGATCGGTCATTCCCCCGATGACTTAGCAGATCACGTGGCAAGGGAAAGCCGATATGCGGCAAAAGGCGTTGTCTGGCGGCGCGCCCTCCTTTACGTTCCGGGGCTGAGCAAGGCCTGACCGCGCCGGGCAGGCATCAGCGATCAAGGACATGGCATGAAGCAGACGCGCACGATCTTCGGGATGTGCCTTGTGGCAGGGCTGACACTGGGTACCAGCCTGTCGGCGCAACAGACCAGCGACGTACAGACCAAGCAGTATGACGATGGCGGGGTCTACGAGGGCACGTTCCTGAACGGGCTGCAGCATGGCACGGGCACTTACCGGCTGCCGAATGGCTACGAATACACCGGCGACTGGGTCGAGGGCGAGATCCGCGGCAATGGCGTAGCGCGCTTTCCCAACGGGTCGGTCTATGAGGGCCAGTTCCAGCGCGGCAAGCCCGAGGGCGTGGGCCGCATCGTCTTTACCGATGGCGGCACCTATGAGGGTGAGTGGCTGGACGGCAAGATCACCGGTCAAGGGATCGCCGCCTATGCCAACGGCATGCGCTACGAGGGCGGTTTCCTGGAAGCCCTGCATCACGGGCGCGGCGTTATGCAAAGCCCTGGCGGTTATGTCTACGACGGCACCTGGGATCGCGGCGTCAAGGATGGCAATGCGCGGATCACCTATCCGGATGGCGCGGTGTATGAAGGCGCCGTGGTGCGCGGCGCGCGCGAAGGCACGGGCACGCTGACCATGCCCGACGGGTTGATCTACGAGGGCACCTGGAAAGATGGCCAGATCAATGGAGAGGGCAAGCTGACCCAGCCCAATGGCGACATCTATGAAGGGACGCTGATCGAGGGCCGCCGCGAAGGGCAAGGCCGCGTCACCTATGCCAACGGCGACACCTATGTCGGCGGGTTCGTTGACGACCTGCGCCATGGAGAGGGCGTCTTTACCGGGACCGATGGCTATGTCTACCAGGGGTCATGGGTCGCGGGGCGTATCGACGGTCAAGGCCGCGTCACCTATCCCGACGGATCGGTCTACGAGGGCCAGTTCCGCGCCGACCTACCGGACGGGACCGGGACGATTACCTATCCCGACGGCTCGACCTACGAGGGCGAGTGGCAGGCCGGCGTGATCCAGGGACAGGGACGCGCGGTCTATGCCAATGGCCTGACCTACGAGGGCGGGTTCCGCGAGGCAAAGAACCACGGCACCGGGGTCATGACCTATCCCGATGGCTACCGCTACGAAGGTGAATGGCTGGACGGGCAGCGCCATGGGCAGGGTGTCGCCACCTATCCCGATGGGACTGTCTATACCGGGCAGTTCGTGAATGGGCAGCGCGACGGCCAGGGCGAGATCGTGATGGCCGACGGGTTTTCCTATACCGGGCAATGGCGCGCGGGCGAGATCGACGGGCGCGGCACCGCGACCTATGCCAATGGCGATGTCTATGAGGGCATGTTCAGTGCGGGCCGGCGTCAGGGCGAAGGCACGATGCGCTATGCCTCGGGTCAGGAGGTAACAGGCCAGTGGCAGAATGGCGCACCACCTGCCGCGGATGGCGCCGCGGCCGCACCTGCGACGGATGCAACGCCCGCCGACACGCCGGTCGTGCCCGCGGATTGACGGCGCGCCCCGGGCAACCCAGGCCATGGATATTTGAAGCAAGAAGAAGCAGGGCGACGCGCTTGTCAGACAGGCTTTCCGGCCCGCATCCGCGCAAGGAAGGCTTCGCCCTCGGCCAGAATGGTGGTGCGGCGATCCTCTGCCATGCGATCCCAGGTGGCATACATCTGCCCCATCCGCGGGTTGGACCGGAACCTTTCGCGGTGGCGGATCAGGAAATGCCAATAGAGCAGGTTGAACGGACAGGCGCGCGGCCCGGTCTTGTCCTTGACCCGGTAGGCGCAGCGACCGCAGTAGTCCGACATCTTGTCGATGTAATTGCCGGAAGACACATAGGGTTTCGAAGCGATGATACCGCCATCGGCAAAGAGGCTCATGCCCACGACGTTTGGCGCTTCCACCCATTCATAGGCATCAGCATAGACCGCAAGATACCAATCCTGCACCTGTGCGGGATCAATCCCGGCCAGTAGCGCGAAATTACCCGTCACCATCAGGCGCTGGATATGATGGGCATATGCGTTTTCAGACGTCTGTGTCACCGCGCGTTCCATGCAGCGCATGTCCGTGGGCGCACCCCAGTAGAGATCGGGCAGATCATTGTCATGGCCCAGCGCGTTGCGGGTCATGTAGTCGGGCCCCTCGCGATACCAGATGCCGCGCACATATTCGCGCCATCCGATGATCTGGCGGATGAAGCCCTCGACCGCGTTCAGGGGGGCATCGCCCGCTTTCCACGCGGCCTCGGCGCGCTGGCAGACCTCCAGCGGATCAAGCAACCCGGCGTTCAGGTAGAGCCCGATCAGGGCATGATACATGAAGGGTTGATCCGCCAGCATCGCATCCTGATAGTCGCCAAATCCGGGAAGGCCGCCCGCGATCCAATGCTCAAGATGCTGGAGTGCCTGATCGCGGTCCGTGCCGAACCAAAAGGGGCGCAACTGCCCGAAATGATTTGAAAACCGCGCCTCGACCAGATCCAGCACCTCGGCCGTAACGGGATCGGGTTCGAATTTCAGCGGACCTGGATAGGTGACGGCATCGGGCGCGGGTTTGCGATTGTCGTGATCATAGTTCCACTGACCGCCCGCGGGCTGATCCGCTTCCATTAGAAGGCCCGTCTTGCGGCGCATTTCTCGGTAGAAATACTCCATCCGCAACTGCTTGCGCCCTTTGGCCCAGGCCTCGAACTCGGCAGGGGTTGCGATAAAGCGGTCGTCGCGCAGCATGTGCAGCTTGAGCGGCATGTCTTCCAGCGCGGCACGCAGTCTCCAGTCTCCGGGTTCTGTTGCGATCACGCCCGTGGCGTTATGCGCGGCGGCGCGGCGAATCAACTCGCCGGGAATGGTGCCCGTGTTGTCCGGATCATCCAGCCGGGTGTAATCCACCTGCCATCCGGCATCCCGGAGACGCGCCGCGAATTTGCGCATGGCCGCGAACAGAAATGCGATCTTCTTGGGATGGTGGGGCACATGGCCGGCTTCTTCGGCTACTTCGGCCATGGTTACGATGTCACGCCCAGGATCAGCGGCCTTCAGCGCGGCCACGCTTTCGGAGAGCTGATCGCCCAGAACCAGAACCAGCCGCGTCACCAGACCACCCGTTTGCCTTGCCAGTCGAAGAAACCGCCTGTCTCGTCAGGGGTCAGCCTGTCAATCACGCCCAGCAGGTTGCTGGCGGCCTGTTCCGGCGCCACCCGGTCATGCGTGGCGGCATAATCGGCGGTGAACCGCGTGGCGACAGTGCCGGGATGCAACGCCACGCACAGCGCATGGCGATGGCTGCGCGCCAGTTCGATGGCGCCGGTGTGGATCATCTGGTTCAGCGCTGCCTTGGCCGTGCGGTAACTGTACCAGCCGCCAAGGGCATTGTCGCCGATCGACCCCACCCTTGCCGAAAGTGCAGCAAAGACAGCCCGCCTGTCGCGAGGCAACAGCCGCAGGCTGTGTTTGAGCACGAGGGATGGGCCGATGCAGTTCAGAGCGAACTGATCCGCCATGGCCTTGGCCGTCACGCGCCGGATCGTCTTTTCAGGCTCGGCCCCGTCGATCACCAAGGCACCGGTGGCGACAAGGATCAAGTCAAAGCCCGGCTCGAGCCCGCCCAGGCATGCCGCCACACTGTCCTCATCGGTCACGTCCAGACCGTCATCGCGCCGCGAAAGGCCCGTCACGGCGACGCCGCGCGCCTTCAATACCGCCACGAGAGCGTCGCCAATGCCCCCCGAAGCCCCTATGATCAATGCCTTTTCCATGCTGCGGGACCTAGCCGCCGCGGTGCGATCTTCAATGCGCAAGAGCTGAAATTCGGGCTTTTCATTTGCGGTGACGCGCGTATAACCTCAGATCATGACGATGCTGGCACATAATGCGACCCCTGCACGCGCTTTGCGCGTTGCTTTCGCTGCTGCCCTTCTGCTGTCGCTAAGCCGCCTCTGAGCGTGCCGGCCCGGCGCGACCGCTCAGAGGATGTGCACCCCGCGCCACGCCCATCAGCAGACATGAAAAGAGACCCGACATGACCGACAAATCCGCACAAGACCGCGTCTTGATCTTCGACACGACGTTGCGCGACGGCGAGCAAAGCCCCGGCGCCACCATGACCCACTCCGAGAAGCTGGAAATCGCCGAGCTGCTGGACGACATGGGTGTCGACATCATCGAGGCCGGATTTCCCATCGCATCGGAAGGCGACTTCCGCGCCGTCAAGGAAATCGCCGAACGCTCCAAGGAAGCGGTGATCTGCGGGCTTGCCCGCGCCAATTTCGCAGATATCGACCGCTGCTGGGAGGCCGTGAAACACAGCGCGCGCCCCCGCATCCACACGTTCATCGGCACCTCGCCGCTGCACCGCGCCATCCCGAACCTGACCCAGGACGAGATGGCAGACCGCATCCACCTGACCGTCAGCCATGCGCGCAACCTGTGCGACAACGTGCAATGGTCGCCGATGGATGCCACCCGCACCGAACATGATTACCTGTGCCGGGTCATCGAGATCGCGATCAAGGCGGGCGCGACCACGATCAATATTCCCGATACAGTGGGCTACACCGCACCGCGCGAGAGCGCCGATCTGATCCGCATGTTGAAGGAACGCGTGCCCGGCGCCGACAAGGTGATCTTCGCCACCCATTGTCACAATGACCTTGGCATGGCGACAGCCAATGCCCTGGCGGCGGTCGAGGCGGGCGCGCGACAGATCGAATGCACGATCAACGGCTTGGGCGAGCGCGCCGGCAATACCGCGCTGGAAGAGGTGGTGATGGCGCTGAAGGTGCGCAATGACATCATGCCCTACCGCACCCGCGTGGACACGACCAAGATCATGAACATCTCGCGCCGGGTGGCGACAGTGTCGGGCTTTCCGGTGCAGTTCAACAAGGCGATCGTCGGCAAGAACGCCTTCGCGCATGAATCCGGCATCCACCAGGACGGGATGCTGAAGAATGCCGAAACCTTCGAGATCATGCGCCCCGAGGATATCGGCCTGACGGCGTCGAACCTGGTGATGGGCAAGCATTCGGGCCGCGCCGCGCTGCGGGACAAGTTGCGCCAACTGGGCCACGAGGTGGGGGACAACCAGCTCAAGGACATCTTCGTGCGGTTCAAGGAATTGGCTGACCGCAAGAAGGAAGTCTATGACGAGGATATCGTGGCGCTCGTCTCGGCCACGGCGGATGCTGGCAGTGACCGGCTTCAGATCGTCTCGCTCAAGGTGGTCTGTGGTACCGGCGGTCCGGCTGAGGCCACGCTCGAGATGGAAATCGACGGCAAGGAGATGATCGCCACCGAACATGGCGATGGTCCGGTGGATGCGACCTTCAAGGCGGTGCGGGCACTGCACCCGAACAAGGCGCGGCTGCAGCTTTACCAGGTAAACGCCGTGACCGAAGGCACAGATGCCCAGGCAACCGTGTCTGTGCGACTTGAAGAGGACGGCATGATCGCCACTGGCCAGTCCGCCGACACCGATACGGTGGTCGCCTCGGCGCGGGCCTATGTGAACGCGCTCAACCGCCTGCTTGTGCGCCGCGAAAAGACCGGTCCCGGCACTGACAGGCGCGAGATCAACTACAAGGACGTCAGCTGATCGGGACGATCTGACCCGCATTGCAGGGCCCGCCCAAATCTTGCGGCGGGCCTTTTTCATTGGGTTTCTTCTTGCCGGAAATATCCTCGGGGGAGTCCCGCAGGGACGGGGGCAGACAGCCCCCTGTCCGGTCTCAGCCTCGCGCGAACATCGCGGTCAGGCGCTGCGCTTCGGCCTCGATCCCCCAGGGCGCGTTCACGATGAACATGCCGGATCCCACCATGCGGTGACCGGGTCGAACGGGCGGGAAACGGACTTCGTGGCGAAGGGCGCCGGGCAGGCCCTGCGCCTCCAGCGCCGCAAGCATCGGGGCATGGGTGCCGCCCGTCAGGATGGGATACCAAAGGCAGATGATGCCCACGTTCCATTTGCGATGCAGCTTGGCAATCTGGTCCGGTATCCTGTCGTAGTCGGCCTTGACCTCGTAGCTTGGGTCGATCAGCAAAAGCCCGCGCCGGGGCTCGGGCGGGCAAATGGCCTGCACCATGACAAACCCGTCCTGCCGGTGGATACGCGCGCCATACGGCGACATGGCGAATTCAAGGGCCGCATGTTCCTGCGGGTGCAATTCTGCCAGGTGCATCCGGTCCGACGGACGCAGGATCTGCGCGGCCAAAAGGGGCGATCCGGCATAGGCCTGCGGGCCATGGGTGTCACGTACCCGCGCAAGGGCCATCAAATAGGGATGATCTGACGGCATCCCGCCCGCGCGCAGAACTGCACCAATCCCCGCCGCCGCCTCTCCGGTCTTCAAAGCCTCGGGCGCGTCCAACAGATACAGAGCCCGCCCTGCATGGGCTTCAAGATAGCTCAGCGGTTTGTCCTTGGCCGTCAGGTAGGTCAGCATGCGGCAGAGCAGCGCATGCTTGTGAACATCCGCCGGATTGCCCGCGTGATAGATATGTTGGTAGGACAGCATTCGCGTTGCATAGCCCATCAACCAAGGTGGCGAAAGTGCGCTGATGAAGAATCAAGCGGGGTCTTTCGCTGGGGCCACCCTGGCCCTATAAGGGCAAGTGGCCTGCCGTGGCAGAGTCGCGGCCAGCTTGCACAATTTCAACAATGGACCGACGCTATGTCAATTTTCGATAAGATGCCCAGTGTTTTTGCCTCTGACATGGCGATCGACCTCGGCACGGCCAACACGCTGGTCTATGTCAAGGGCAAGGGTATCGTTCTGAGCGAACCATCCGTTGTGGCTTATCATGTGAAAGACGGCGTAAAGAAGGTTTTGGCCGTAGGCGAGGATGCCAAGCTGATGCTGGGCCGGACCCCCGGCAGCATCGAGGCAATACGCCCGATGCGCGACGGCGTGATCGCGGACTTCGACACGGCCGAAGAGATGATCAAGCATTTCATTCGCAAGGTTCTGAAGCGGTCGACCTTTTCAAAACCCAAGATCATCGTCTGTGTGCCCCATGGCGCGACCCCGGTCGAGAAACGCGCGATCCGTCAGTCAGTGCTTTCTGCGGGCGCGCGACGCGCGGGCTTGATCGCAGAACCGATCGCGGCCGCGATCGGTGCAGGCATGCCGATCACCGATCCCACCGGCAACATGGTGGTCGATATCGGCGGCGGCACGACCGAAGTGGCTGTGCTGTCGCTGGGCGACATCGTCTATGCGCGGTCTGTCCGGGTCGGTGGCGACCGCATGGACGAGGCGATCATCAACTACCTGCGCCGTCAGCATAACCTGCTGGTCGGCGAGGCGACCGCCGAACGTATCAAAACCTCGATCGGCACCGCGCGCATGCCCGATGACGGGCGCGGGACCTCGATGATGATCCGTGGCCGCGACCTTTTGAACGGCGTTCCGAAGGAAACCGAGATCAGCCAGGCACAGGTGGCCGAAGCCCTCAGCGAACCGGTGCAGCAGATCTGCGAGGCGGTGATGACCGCGCTGGAAGCGACCCCGCCGGACCTGGCTGCCGATATCGTCGATCGCGGCGTCATGCTGACGGGTGGTGGTGCGTTGTTGGGCGATCTGGATCTGG
The DNA here is from genome assembly GCA_033839205.1 of Rhodobacterales bacterium. Taxonomy (GTDB): domain Bacteria; phylum Pseudomonadota; class Alphaproteobacteria; order Rhodobacterales; family Rhodobacteraceae; genus Seohaeicola. Next base: position 25,851 of record JAJLKH010000139.1, read on the forward strand.
CCTTGCGTGAACAGACGGGGCTGGCCGTTTCAATCGCGGACGAGTCGCTGAACTGCGTGGCGCTGGGGACCGGCAAGGCACTGGAATACGAGAAGCAGCTGCGTCACGCGATCGATTACGACAGCTGATCCTTTCACCCTCTGACATCAGGGGTCCAACGTGGCAAAGGACAAATCGCAGGCCGATGACTATCTTGCCCCCCTCAAGCGCTTGCTGGTGGGGTTGCTGGTCTTGTGCCTGATCGGTCTTTTCCTGCTGTGGCGGATAGACAGCCCGCGCGTCGAACGTTTTCGCGCGGCCGTGGTGGACAGAGTTGTGCCCAGCTTCGACTGGGCGATGGCGCCGGTTACGGCCACGGTGAACCTGGTCCGGGATTTTCAGAGCTATCAGCGGATCGTCCAGCAGAATCAGGATCTGCGCAACGAGTTGCAGAAGATGAAGGCCTGGAAAGAGGCCGCGCTTCAGCTGGAACAGGAAAATGCCCGCCTTCTGGACCTCAACAAGGTGCGGCTTGACCCGCGCCTGACCTTTGTGACGGGCGTCGTGCTTGCCGACAGCGGCTCGCCCTTCCGGCAATCCGTACTGCTGAACGTCGGCGCGCGCGACGGGATCGTCGATGGCTGGGCCACGATGGACGGCATCGGCCTTGTGGGGCGCATCTCTGGCGTGGGGCGTGACACATCGCGGGTGATCCTGCTGACCGATCCGGCCAGCCGGATCCCGGCCACGATCCAGCCGTCGGGGCAAACCGCGATCGTGCAGGGCGACAATACGGCAGCCCCGCCGATTTCGTTCCTCGAGGATCCGGACCTTGTGCGCCCCGGCGACAGGGTCGTCTCTTCGGGTGACGGCGGTGTCTTTCCCGCCGGCCTGCTGATCGGTCAGGTCGCCGCCGACCCCGGCGGGCGGCTGCGCGTCATCCTTGCCGCCGATTACGAGCGGCTTGAATTCCTGCGGGTGCTGCGCAACCCCGGCACCGAGGTGATCCGCGATCCAGGCGCGCTGGTCGCCCCGCAGGACCAGCGCCTTGCCCCCTCGCCGCTGCCCGAAGATGGGGCGATCCTGTCTGAAACCGAGGGCAGCAATGGCTGAGGGCAGCACGACCCGCGTCTGGGGCATGCGCCTGATGTACCTGGCCTTGGCGCTGGTACTGATCTTTGCGCAGCTGATCCCGCTGGATTTCCGCCCACAGGCTTGGGCCGGCCCCGATCTTCTGGTGGCCTTTACATTCGCCTGGGCGCTGCGCCGCCCCGAGTTCGTGCCGGCCCTGTCGATCGGTCTTGTGGTGCTTCTGGCCGATCTTCTGTTCCTGCGCCCGCCAGGCTTGTGGGCGGCCTTGATGGTGCTTGGCACCCAGGCCCTGCGGAACCGGGCCCGCAATCTGCGCGATCAACCCTTCGTGATGGAATGGCTGGCCGTCGCTGGTGTTTTCCTGGCGATCTCCGTCGCAAACCGGCTGGTTCTGGCCATTCTGATGGTGCCGCAAGCCCCCTTGGGACTGACGATCATCCATGTGCTGATGACCTTGATCTGCTATCCGGTCGTGGTCATGCTGTCTCAATGGGTCTTCGGGGTGCGCAAGGCGGCACCGGGTGATCTGGACAGGCTGGGGCAGAGGATATGAGACGCAACCCGAAGGACAGCGCCGATTCCTCGCGTCGGATCACCCGGCGCGGCCTGATCCTTGGTGGGGCGCAGCTTGCGTTCATGGGAATCCTGGGCCTCAGGATGCGCTACATGCAGGTCGAGCAAGCGGATCAGTTCCGCGTCTTGGCCGAAGAGAACCGCATCAGCATCCGCCTGATCGCGCCGGCGCGTGGCCAGATCTTTGACCGTAACGGCGCCATGATCGCCGAGAACCAGCCCAGCTACCGGATTGTCATGGTGCGCGAGGATGCGGGGGATATTGATCTTGTGATGCGGCGCCTGGGGGCGCTGATCGATCTGTCCGAGGAGGATCAGGAGCGCGCCCTCAAGGAAATGCGGGAAAGCCGGGGCGACACGCAGGTTACGGTGGCTGACCGCGTCAGCTGGGAAGATATCTCGAAGGTCGCGATCAACGCCCCTGCCCTGCCGGGCGTGACCCCCGAGGTCGGTTTGTCGCGCGCCTATCCGATGGGGCCGGATTTCGCGCATGTGGTGGGCTACGTCGGCCCGATCAGCGATTACGACCTGGAGCGGATCGAGAACCCCGACCATCTGCTGCGCATCCCGCGTTTCCAGATCGGCAAGGTCGGGCTTGAATCGCGGATGGAAGAAGTGCTGCGCGGCAAGGCCGGCACCAAACGGGTCGAGGTGAACGCCGCAGGACGCGTGATGCGCGAACTGGACCGCCAGGAAGGCAAGGCCGGCGCGAACATCCAGCTGACGGTGGACAACGCCTTGCAGTCCTATGTCCAGGCCCGGCTTGCGGGGGAAAGTGCCGCGGCCGTCGTGATGGATTGCCAGACCGGAGATCTGCTTTCCATAGCTTCTGCCCCCAGTTTCGATCCCAATCTTTTCGTGCGCGGCATTTCGGTCGCCGATTACGCGACCCTGACCGAGAACAAGTATCGCCCCCTTGCCAACAAGACGGTGCAGGGACTTTATCCGCCAGGGTCCACCTACAAGATGGTCACGGTGCTTGCCGCACTGGATGCCGGCGTGATCACACCCGAGGAAACGGTATGGTGTCCGGGTCACCTGGAAGTGTCCGGACGACGTTTTCACTGCTGGAAACGCGCCGGCCACGGGCACATGAACCTGGAGACTGCGCTGCGCGAAAGCTGCGATGTCTACTATTATGACCTTGCCTTGAAGGTCGGGATCGACGCCATGTCAGCGATGGCTGAAAAGTTGGGCATCGGCGTGCGCTTTGATCTGCCGATGTCGGCTGTGGCACGGGGACGCGCACCGACACGTGACTGGAAACGCGAAAACGTGGGCCAGGACTGGGTGGTGGGCGATACGGTCAACGCCTCGATCGGACAGGGCTTTGTTTTGACATCGCCGCTGCATCTGGCGGTGATGACGGCGCGTCTGGCCGTGGGGCGCAAGGTCGAGCCGCGCCTTATCCGCAGCATTGACGGAATTGAGCAGGTCCTTGTTCCTGCCGAACCGCTGGGCTTCAACGAGAACCACATGCGCGCGATCCGCCGCGCGATGTTCGAAGCCACGAACAACCGGCGCGGCACCGCCTATGGCAGTCGGATCATAACCGATGGCTATCGCATGGCCGGCAAGACCGGTACCAGCCAGGTGCGCAACATCACCGCCGCCGAGCGGGCGCGCGGCGTTGTCCGCAATGAAGATCTGCCATGGGAACGGCGCGATCACGCGCTCTTCGTGAACTATGCGCCTTATGATGATCCGCGCATCGCGGTGGCGGTGGTCGTGGAACACGGTGGCGGCGGTTCGACCGCCGCAGCCCCCATTGCGCGGGACATCACGCTGCAGGCGCTTTACAAGGGCGACCCACCGCTTGACGCCTATCCCGAGGGCGACCGTTCCCGCATCCAGGCGCTGCAGGAAAGGCTGCGCCGTGAACGTGCGCCGGCCTCACGGCCCGGACAGGATCGCGCATGAGTTATCTTGAGTATACCGTCAAGACGGTGCCTTCGGGCTTCCGCAAGGTGCTCTATCTCAACTGGCCGCTAGTGCTGTTGCTGATCGCCGTGGCCAGCGTCGGGTTTCTGATGCTCTATTCCGTGGCGGGCGGGTCGTTCAGACCCTGGGTCGAGCCGCAGATGAAGCGTTTCGCGCTGGGGCTTTTGGCCATGTTCATCGTGGCCCTTGTGCCGATCTGGTTCTGGCGCAACATGGCGGCCCTGGCCTATCTGGCGTCGCTGGCGCTGTTGCTGATGGTCGAGTTCTTCGGCGTCACAGGCATGGGCGCGCAACGCTGGATCGATCTGGGCTTCATGCGCTTGCAGCCGTCGGAACTGGCCAAGGTCACGCTGGTGATGTTCCTGGCTGCCTACTACGACTGGTTGCCGATGAAAAAGGTCTCGCATCCGTTCTGGGTCGCGGTGCCGTTGTTCCTGATCATGCTGCCGACATTTCTTGTTCTGACCCAGCCCGATCTTGGCACGGCCCTGCTGCTGGTTTTCGGCGGTGGCGGTCTGATGTTCGTGGCAGGGGTGCATTGGGGTTATTTCGCGGCTGTCTTCGCTTCGGGCGTGGGGCTGGTGGTTGCCGTATTCCAGTCGCGGGGCACCTCTTGGCAGTTGCTGAAGGATTACCAGTATCGCCGGATCGACACCTTCCTTGACCCTGCGCAGGACCCGTTGAACGCTGGCTATCACATCACCCAGGCCAAAATTGCCTTGGGATCGGGCGGTTGGACCGGCCGTGGCTTCATGCAGGGTACGCAGAGCCGACTGAACTTCCTACCGGAGAAGCATACGGATTTCATCTTTACCACGCTGGCCGAAGAATTCGGCTTCATCGGCGGCATCTCGTTGCTGGGTCTTTATGCGTTGATCATCGTTTTCTGCGTTGCCAGCGCCCTGTCCAACAAGGACCGTTTCGCCTCGTTGCTTACATTCGGTGTCGCGCTGACCTTCTTTCTTTATTTCGCCGTGAACATGTCGATGGTCATGGGCCTTGCGCCTGTCGTCGGGGTGCCCTTGCCACTGGTCAGCTATGGCGGATCGGCGATGCTGGTGCTGATGGCCGCCTTCGGGCTGGTCCAAAGCGCCCATATCCACAAACCAAGGTAAGACTGCATGACCGTGAACATCCTTTTCGCCGCCAAGCCTGACAGCTGGGCCGCCTATGAAACACCGTTGAAGACGGCGCTAAGCGAAGCGGGCGTGTCCGCCGATCTGCGACGCGCCTTTGCACCGGAAGACGTGGATTACATCGTATATGCGCCCAACAGCACGGTGCAGGATTTCACCCCCTATACGCGGTGCAAGGCAGTTCTGAATCTTTGGGCAGGCGTCGAGAACGTGGTCGGCAACGCCACGCTGACCCAACCGCTGGCGCGGATGGTGGATCACGGGTTGACCCAAGGCATGATGGAATGGGTGACCGGACATGTATTGCGCCACCATCTGGGAATGGATGCGCATATCCACGGGCTGAAAGGACGTTGGGACAAACATGTTCCACCGCTGGCCGAAGACCGCCCCGTGACGGTCCTGGGGCTTGGCGCGCTGGGGTCAGCCTGCGCCACGGCTCTTGCGGGGCTTGGCTTTGACGTGACCGGCTGGAGCCGCAGCCCCCGTGATGTGGCTGGCGTGCGCTGCCTGGATGGAGATGCCGGCTTGGCGCAGGCGTTGGCACGCGCTGAGATACTGGTGCTGCTTCTGCCCCTGACCAGCGCGACCGAGAACCTGCTGGATGCGGAAAACATGGCGCGGCTGCCCCGTGGCGCGGTGATCCTTAACCCCGGACGCGGCGCGCTGATCGATGACGATGCGCTACTTGCGGCACTGGACAGTGGCCAAGTCGGCCATGCCACGCTGGACGTTTTCCGGGTTGAGCCGCTGCCTGCGGATCATCCGTTCTGGGCGCATCCTTCGGTCACGATCACACCGCATATCGCGTCCGAGACGCGCCCTGCCTCTGCCTCGCGCGTGATCGCGGAAAACGTACGGCGCGGCGAGGCGGGTGAGCCTTTCTTGCATCTGGTGGATCGCAAGCTGGGCTATTGATCCGGCCCTGACCCTAGCGCAGCTTGGGCGGCCGCGCCGGATCCGATCCCGGCGCCATCCGAAGCACCTCTTGCACGGCTTCGGCTGGTTGGGGCAGATCAAAGCGCAGGCCATGCTGGGCCAGCCGCGCCGATATCGGCTCGGCGGCCCGGAAGAAAGCCACATCCAGTGCGCCCGCCTCGATCCCCGAGAATGTCAGTGCCTCGGCCACGGCTTTAGCCAAGGCACCTTGCGCACCCGGTGCGGCATCGACAAAGGCCAGCATGTGCCCCTTGCCGCCCCCTTCATAGGCCACGCCCAAAAGGTATGCCGCCTCTGCCAGACCGGCGGCGCTGGCCAGCTTGGTATCCAGCGCCGTCAACAGCAGCTCGGGCAAGCCGCGCGGCGGGGCCAGCCCTTCGATCCGCGCTTCGGCCTCGGACGGGCCGTTGCCCAAGGTTCCTGCGAGCCATGCAACCGCCTGCGGCGGGATCAGGATCGAGGAAGGTGCGACGTCAAGGTTCACCCCCATGCCGATGCCCTGCTCAGCCAGTAGCCCGGCGATGACGCGCCCTGACAGAGCGGCATAGGGCGCGGGCTTGCCCACGAATTGCGCGAGCCGGTCATCACGGTCGAAGACCAGCACGAAACTTGCATCCCCCAGATCGAAAACCTCGGGGGTGATATTGTCGCCTTGTGCTTCTTCGGTCAGAAGCAGGAACAGCTCGCAATCGGCCAGGCGTTCATAGAAACGCAGGCGCGCAGTGTCTTCATCGGGTGCTGCTTGCATCGCGGCATGGGCGGCATCAAGCGGGGTCAAGTCAGTCATCCATCACTCTCCGAACAGCGGCGCGCAGTTCGGGCAGGACATCCGCCGCGAACCAGGGATTTTTGCGAAGCCAAGCGGTATTGCGCCAGGACGGGTGAGGCAAGGGGAAAACCCCGGGGGCATGGGTGCGCCAATCCGCCACCGTTTGCGTCACCGGCGCGCGGATGCCCAGATGCCAGCGATGTGCATGACCGCCTACAAGAATGCGCAGCCCGATCTGCCCCAGTTGGTCCATGACCCGCCCGTGCCATGTCCGCGCGCAGATAGGCGGTGGCGGCAGGTCCGCCCCCTTGGCGTCATAGCCCGGAAAGCAGAAGGCCATCGGCACGATCGCAACCCTGTCCCTGTCGTAGAATTCATCCCGCGACAATCCGAGCCAGTCGCGCAAACGGTCGCCTGACGGGTCATCAAAAGGCCGCCCCGACAAATGCACCCGCATCCCCGGCGCCTGCCCCGCGATCAGCAGGCGTGCCCCCGGACGAAACCACACGACCGGACGCGGCACATGCGCCGTTACCGTGGCGGCAAAACGTGCATGGCACAGGGTGCAGGCAGCAATATCACTGGAAAGATCGCAAGGCAGGTCGGTCATCCTGAGCAGTGTAGCATCCGGCCGCGACCGGTCCATACCGGCCAACCTGACAGGCAAGTTCGGCTTGGTGAATTTTCACGAGTTAAGGTATAGTCGCGCACGAAGGCCATAATCTGGCCTCGAAAGTGTGTGATTTTCAGCCAACGGCTCGACAGATGCCCGGAGCCGTTGCTAAGTGGGAGTTAACATAACCCCGTTAAGAGGGTGGGCAGGAGCAGACCGGAGCGTTTGATGCTCGAATTCGAGAATGTCAGCAAGTCCTTCTGGACGGGCACCCAACGCAAGGTGATCCTTGATCGTGTCAGTTTCCGCGTGGAGCTGGGAAATTCGCTGGGCATTCTGGCACCCAACGGCACCGGCAAGACCACTCTGATCAACATGATGGCGGGGCTGGAAAAACCCGATGAAGGGGTGATCCGCCGCGAGGCGCGCATCAGCTTTCCGCTGGGCTTCATGGGCGGTGTGGTCTCGCGGGTCTCAGCGGTGGAAAACAGCCGCTACATCGCGCGCCTGTACGGCCTTGACCCCGATTATGTCGAAGCTTTCTGCCGCTGGCTGTGCAATCTGGGTGAATATTTCGAACAACCGCTGGGCACATATTCCTCGGGGATGCGGGCGCGGTTCTCGTTCGCGCTGATGCTGGCGCTGGATTTCGACATCTACCTGATCGACGAGGGGATGCCATCCTCGACCGATGCAGAGTTCAACCGCAAGGCCGGCGATGTCCTGCGCGAGAGGCTGCGCACCACGACAGTGATCATTGTCTCTCACCAGCCACAAGTGCTTGAAAAATTTGCGCGTTCTGCCGCTGTGCTGATGAATGGCAAGCTGCATATGTTTGATACCTTGGAAGAAGCGAAAGAGCTCTATGATTACGAAACCCAAGGCTAGGAAATTCCGTATTCGCCGCAGCCTGGCCGCGCCTGAGGCTGACTCCAGTCAACCTTCTGGGCTGGGGCGGGCCGCCAACGCGCGCCCGCTGATACCGCAGCCTGCCGGAATGTCTGCGATACAGTCGAATACAACTGGCCAGACAGAGGATCTGGCCGATCATATCGAGCGCCGCCGCGCCGCGGCACGTGCCGAATTGCAGGGACAAGTGCCGATCCCGGATGATTCCGGTCCCGATTTCTCGGAACTGATCACGACATCGCCGCATGCCGAAGCCGGTCCCGAGATCGACGCCATCCGCCGCGAAGGCCTGACAGGGCGGCAATTGCGCATGGCGCGCAGGGTGGCACAGAAACACGGGCTGGCCCCCACCTCTGATTTCGACGCGGTGCGGCTTCTGCGCGCCGAAGGGATCGACCCGTTCCAGCGCTCCACCATGCTTGACTTGGTGATGCCACGCGAAGACGAGAACGAGGAGGAAACCGCACCCCCAAGGCAACCGCGCGACACCGCGCCGGTCGCCCCTGCCGGGGGCACTCCGATCGGGCGGGTCCAACTGCCGCAGACCATGCCGTCGGGCAACCCCTATCTGCCCTCGACCGAGACCAGCCCGGCCGAGCGGCGGACTCGCGACATCATGGACATCCAGCGTGACATCGCCCGTCGGCGGCGGCGCAAGCTGGTCCTGCTGCTGACAAGGCTGAGTGCCTTTGTCTTTCTGCCGACTTTTCTGGCCGGATGGTATTATTTCGTCCATGCCACGCCGATGTATGCCACCAAGTCGGAATTCCTGATCCTGCAGGCAGATGCGCAGGGTGGCTCGGGCCTGGGCGGGCTGCTCAGCGGGACGCAGTTCGCCACCAACCAGGACAGTATCGCGGTGCAATCCTACATGCAGTCGCGCGATGCGATGCTGCGCCTGAACGAGGACATGGGCTTCAAGGCCCATTTCAAACAAGACTGGATCGACCCGATCCAGCGCCTTGAGGCGGATGCAACGGATGAAGCCGCCTACAAGGTCTACAAGAAGAACGTGAAGATCGGGTACGATCCCACCGAAGGCGTGATCCGTATGGAAGTGATCGCCGCGGATCCCCAGATCAGCGCGGAATTCTCGTCGCACCTGATCCAGTATGCCGAGGATCGGGTGGACGAGCTGTCCCGCCGCAAGCGCGAGGACCAGATGCGCGATGCAAGGGCCAGCCTGGAAATCGCCAAGGCTGATCGGCGCGAGGCGCAGGAAAGGCTGGTCGCCTTGCAGGAAGGGTCGATCCTGGATCCGCAGGGCGAAATTGCAAGCATCCGGGCACTGATCAACGCGGTCGAACTGCAGCTTCAGGAGAAGGAACTGGCCCTGAATTCGCAGCTGACCAATGCCCGGCCCAACGCGGCCCGCGTTGACGCGCTGCGTTCCGAAGTGCGCCTGCTGCGCGACGATCTTGACCGACAGAACCGCCGCCTGAACGATGCCACCGAAGGGCAAAGCTCACTTGCCGCAATGACTGCGCAGATACAGATGGCACAGGCTGACCTGGCCACGGCGGACCTGTTTCTTCAATCCGCACTGCAAAACGAAAAACAGACCGAGCTTGAGGCGAACCGCCAGGTGAGATACTTGACGACAAGTGTGCGACCCGTGGCCCCGGACGAGCCGACCTATCCGCGCGCGTTCGAGAATACGATCCTTGCCTTCCTCATCTTCTCGGGAATTTACCTGATGATCTCACTCACCGCCTCGATCCTGCGCGAACAGGTGTCCAGCTGACATGAGGACAGTTTCGATCGGCTCTCTGAGCGTCAGCAATGACGCGCCCCTGACCGTTATCGCCGGGCCCTGCCAGCTGGAAAGCGCGGATCATGCCATGATGATCGCGACGCGGATGCAGGCAATCTGCGCGACCGCGGGCGCGCAATACATCTTCAAGGCCAGCTTCGACAAGGCGAACCGCACCTCTGTTGCGGGCCAGAGGGGACTGGGCCTGGAAGAAGGCTTGCGGGTCCTGCAACAGGTCAAGGACAACCTGGGCCTGCCGGTGCTGACGGATGTGCATACCGAAGCCCAATGCGCCCCCGTGGCCGAGGTCTGCGATGTGCTGCAGATCCCGGCGTTCCTGTGCCGCCAGACCGATCTTCTGCTGGCGGCAGGCCAGACCGGCGCGGCGATCAACATCAAGAAGGGTCAGTTCCTGGCCCCTTGGGACATGCCCAACGTGATCGCCAAGATCGAAAGCACAGGTAACAACCGCATCCTTCTGACGGAGCGCGGCACATCGTTCGGCTACAACACGCTTGTGACCGACATGCGCGCCCTGCCCCAGATGGCGTCGACCGGATATCCCGTGGTGATGGACGCCACCCATTCGGTGCAGCAACCCGGTGGCAAGGGCGGCTCAAGTGGCGGTCAGCGGGAATTTGCCCCGGTGATGGCGCGTGCGGCCGTGTCCCTTGGCATTGCCGCGGTTTTCATCGAAACCCATGAGGACCCGGATAACGCACCCTCGGACGGCCCGAACATGATCCCTCTTGACCGGATGGAGGCTTTGATCAGCAGCCTGATGGCCTTTGACCGGTTGGCCAAGTCCGATCCGATCCGCCTTTGAATACTTTTTTTAGACAAGAAAGATTGCACAAGTGACCAAACCCGCGCCCACAGTGACACCTAACACCTGGGAATTCCTGCGTGATCCGATGATCACGCCGACCGGCTTTCGCGAATATGACGCGCGATGGAAATATCCTGACCAGATCAACCTTCCCGGCATCACGGCCCTGGGCCTGGGCCTGGGTACCCAGATGCGCCGGCGCGGGATCGCGCCTGTCATCGCGGTGGGTAACGATTATCGCGACTATTCGCTGTCGATCAAGAACGCCCTGATCCTCGGCCTGATGCAAGCAGGGATCACGGTCAAGGATATCGGCCCCGCCCTGTCGCCCATGGCCTATTTCGCGCAGTT
>JAJLKH010000140.1:0-5056 GCA_033839205.1 Rhodobacterales bacterium
CGGCAGATCGGCGGTGAAGAAACCCCAATGGCAGGTGTTCGGTCCGGCATTCACGATCATCGGATTGTCCTTGCTGTTTCAGGCGACGCCCGTTGCACAGGTTCTACGTGAGCCTGCCGGGGATTGGAAAGCACAACCGCAGAGGCCGGGCCTGTTCCCTTCGCAATGGACGAAAAACGGGCCAACCGGGCGCGGGGCGGTCAAATCCGGGCAAGATGGGCAGTTAATTCTTGCGACTTCGGCCCGGGACCGTGAAAGTTGAGGGCATGACGACATCAACACCTCTCGTTGTCTTCACCGATCTGGACGGGACCTTGCTGGACCATGTCACCTATGGTTGGGAACCGGCAAGACCGGCGCTTGCGGAGCTGGCCCGGATCGGCGCGCCTGTCGTTCTGTCCAGCAGCAAGACCGCGGCGGAAATCGCCGTCTTGCAGGATCGTATCGGCCTGACGGGTCATCTGGCCATTTGCGAGAACGGCTGCGGGTTGATCGGTGCGGGCCGAGGCGCGGGAACAGCCGATCATGCGGCACTGCTCCGGGAACTGGACGGCCTGCCACAGGGGCTGCGGCAGGGGTTTCGCGGCATTTCCGACATGGATCTGTCCGAGGTGATGGACCTGACGGGCCTGTCACAGGATGATGCGGCACGGGCGAAGGCGCGGGATTTTTCAGAGCCGGGCCTGTGGCTGGGGGATGATGCCGGGCGCAGTGCTTTCATCGACGCGCTGCGCGCGCGCGGCGTGACGGCGCGGCAGGGCGGGCGGTTTCTGACGCTGTCGTTCGGCGGCACCAAGGCCGACCGCATGGCCGAGGTGATCGCCCATTACAGGCCGGCCCACACCATAGCGCTTGGCGATGCCCCCAATGACATCGAGATGCTTGAGGCCGCCGATATAGGCGTGATCGTCAGCAATCCGCATCACCGCCCCCTGCCCCGCCTTCAGGGCGAGGATCAAGGGCGGATCATCCGCACGGATCGGCCCGGCCCGGCGGGCTGGAACGGGGCCGTTCTCGCGCTACTCGACAGGTTGGGCCTGCAGAAGGAAAGGCAAGGTCATGGTTGATTTTCATCAGAACGGGCACATCGCCACGCTGCACAACCTGCGGACGCGGGATCTGGCCGATATGACCTATGAGCTGGAGACATTCGCGCAGACGCGCAAGATGTCTTTGATTCTGCCCTGTCTTTATTCCGAGCTGGAGACAGAGGCGATGCCACAGATCCTGTCCGAGCTGTCGCGCGTCACCTACCTGCACCGGATCATCATCGGGCTGGACCGGGCCGATGCCGCACAGTTCCGCCATGCGCGCGATTTCTTTGCGGCATTGGGTCAGAACCATGTGGTGATCTGGAACGACAGCCCGAGGATGCAAGAGATGGAGGCGCGGCTTGCCGCCATGGGGCTTGGCCCGGCCGAGCCGGGCAAGGGCAAGAATGTCTGGACCTCGATCGGCTATCTGATCGGTTGCCAGGACAGCGCGGTCATGGCGATCCATGATTGCGATATCCTGACCTATACCAACGAAATGCTGGCGCGGCTGGTCTACCCGGTGGCCAACCCGACCTTTCCCTTCCAGGTCGCCAAGGGATATTACGCGCGCATCGGCCAGGACAAGCTGAACGGCCGGGTCACGCGGCTGCTGGTCAGCCCCTTGCTGATCGCGCTCAAGCGGGTGGTCGGGGACCGCGATTACCTGGATTACCTGCGCAGTTTTCGCTATCCGCTGTCGGGTGAATTCGCCATGCGCACCAATATCCTGCCCGATCTGCGCATTCCATCGGACTGGGGGCTTGAGATCGGCGTGCTGTCCGAAGCCTGGCGCAATCTTGCGCCTTCCGCCGTCTGCCAGGTCGAGATCGCGGATGCCTATGATCACAAGCACCAGACCCTGAGCCCGGAAGACGCGACAACCGGGCTGAACCGCATGTCAACCGACATTTGCAAGGCGATCTTTCGCAAGCTGGCGGCCGATGGCACCGTGTTCACCAACAATGTCTTCCGCACCCTGAAGGCCACCTATTACCGTAGCGCGCTGGATCTGCTGGAGGCCTATCATTCAGACGCGAAGATGAACGGGCTGAGCCTGGACCGCCATGCCGAGGAGGCGTCGATCGAGCTGTTTGCCGAGAACATCATGCGGGCCGGGCAGACGTTCCTTGAGAACCCGCACGAGACCCCGTTCATCCCGACATGGAACCGGATCCATGCGGCAGACCCCGAGTTCCTGCGCGATCTGCAAAGCGCCGTGGCCCGCGATGCCGAAGAGCATCAGTAGCGCAGGTTGCTGATCCAGAGGCATTGATAGGGGGCCAGGACGATGTCCTGATCGGTGACGGGAAGGCCCGTCAGAAGATCGGTCCAGGCCTCGTCCTCGATCAGGTTCAGGCGCATGATCGGCAGGGTCACGGTGTCGGCGCTGACGTTGTGCACTGCAAAGATCGATTGCCGCCGGTCCAGGCTTTGCCGCCACAGCCCGAAGAGGCGGTCATCGCCCGTATGGATCGTGAATTGCGTGGCGTTGGGATGGAACGCGGGTTGACGCCGCCGGATGCGCAGGCGCACGCGCAGCCCCTCCAGGACCTGCGCCTGATCGGTGGCGGGGTCCGCCAGCCTGTCCTGCAGCGCGGGATAATCCCAGCGATGGCGGTTGATCGCGCGGTTCATGCCGCGCTTTTCGACGCTGTCATGATCGTTGGGCGTGGCCAGCATGGAGTGGATGTAGAAGGCGGGTATCCCTTCCAGCGACATCACGATGGTCTGGGAACACAGGAACCGTACGATATGGTGATCATCCGGCCCCGCGAAGGTCTGGCGCATCGCGTCGAAGAAGGTGGTGTTCAGCTCGTAAGGCGCTTCGCCCCCGCCGGGCAGCGCGCGCATGGACACCAGCCCGCCGATCCTCTGCACGGTCTGGATCACGGCGGCCTGATCGGCGGCGGACAAAAGCCCCTCGGCCGGGCGCATCCCGATCCCGTCATGGCTGGCGGTGAAATTCAGATAGGCGCAGCCCAGCGGCGCGGGCGGCATCCTGCGCTGCCACTCCACCAGATGCCGCGCCGAGCCCGACATCATCGCATGCAGGATCAGCGGCGGCAGGGGGAAGTTGTAGATGACATGCGCCTCGTCGCCCTTGCCGAAATAGCTGAGGTTCTCGGCCTTGGGGACATTGGTTTCGGTCACAAGGATCACGGGTTCGACAGCATAATCACACAGCAGCCGGATCAGTTTCACGATGGCATGGGTCTGGGGCAGATGGACCGAGGGCGATCCGACCTCTTTCCAGAGGAAGGCCACCGCATCCAGGCGGATGATCCGCACGCCGTTGTCCAGGTGCAGGCGGATGATGCGCAGGAATTCCAGCAGCACCTCGGGGTTGCGGAAATCCAGGTCGATCTGGTCATGGCTGAAGGTGCACCAGACATGGCGCAGGCCATTCGCGGTTTCGACCGGCTGCAAAAGGGGCGTGGTGCGCGGGCGCACCACCATGCTCAGGTCATCCTGGGGCGAGGCTTCGAAGAAGAACCGGTCATGGGGCGGCTTGCCCTGCCGATAGGCGTTGAACCATGGCCCCTGGCTGGAGACATGGTTCAGCACGAGGTCCGACATCAGCTTGAACGTCCCGGCGATGCGGTTGATGTCGGGCCAGTCGCCCAGTTGCGTGTTGACCGCCCGGAAATCGGTCACGGCAAAGCCGTCATCCGAGGTATAGGGAAAGAACGGCAGAACATGCACGCCGTTGATCACGTCGCGCAGGTAGCGGTGCAGGAAATCGTTCAGCAGATCGAGCGGCTTGTGCGCCCCGTCCAGCAGCGAATTGCCATAGGTGATCAGCAGAACGTCGCCCTGCGACCACAGCCGGTTGTCACGGGCCCGCGCCCGCCTGCGGCGGTGCAGGTCATCCGGCCAAAAGGCGGCCATGCACTGGCGCGCGAGATCGGCGGGATCGTGATCGGGGTAGATGCGCGCGAGCAGCGCCTTGAGGGCGCGGTCGAATGAATGCGTGTCTGAGGTCTTCGAGGCCTTGGTTTGCATCAGGTCAACCAAGCACATCCCCGCCTGGCTTACAAATTTTTGCAGCCGCTGTCGGCCCTGCGCACGGACCTTGCGGCGTCCTGCCGCGCGTTGCGATCATCTTTGCGGCAGGCCTGCCCCTTTTGCGGTCAGAACCGTGCCGCCCGGTCGGGACGGGGCCAAGCGCCGCCGCAGTTGATCTCGGACGGGTGCGTGTTCAACTTCGGCGAGGGGTGAGATCTGTCTGCCTTTGTGCCGGGGCATCGGTGACGGATGGATATTTGCAGCAAGAAGAAACGCAAAAGGCCCGCGCTGGATCACGCGGGCCCTTGTTTAGTCTGAGGCCGCTTGTCAGTCGACGATTGTCGCCAGGGTGGCGGCGCGCAGCTCGGCCTCGGTCACGCCATCGGCGGTCTCGACGATCCTGAGGCCGCCCTCGACCACGTCGAGCACGCCGAGGTTGGTGATGATGCGGTCGACCACCGCCTTGCCGGTCAGCGGCAGGGTGCAGGCGGGCAGCACCTTGCTTTCGCCCGCCTTGTTGGTGTGATCCATCACCACCACCACGCGGCCCACGCCCATGACCTGTTCCGCGCCGCCTATGCCTTTGTGGGACATGTGCGCGGGGGTCTTGCGCTGTCCACGATGGTGGCCTGTTCGGGGTTTTCCGCGGTTTGCGGTTCCAGCTATGCAACGGCTGCGACCATGGCCAAGGTCGCCTATCCCAGCATGAAGAAATACAAGTATTCCGACGAACTGGCTGCGGGAACGATTGCCGCTGGCGGCACGCTGGGCATCCTGATCCCGCCGTCGATCATCATGGTGGTCTACGGGATCCTGACCCAGACCAACATCGGTGACCTGTTCATCGCCGGTGTCGTGCCCGGCCTGATCGGATTGGCCTTCTATATGCTCGCGATCCGTTTCGTGGCCGCCCGCAACCCCAGCCACGCCCCCCAGGGCGAGCGCACACCCTGGCCCGAACGGCTCAAGGCGCTGTCGGGCATCTGGCCCTTCATGCTGCTCTTCGGCCTGATCAT
>JAJLKH010000141.1:0-29596 GCA_033839205.1 Rhodobacterales bacterium
CGGTTCAGCGCCTCCATCTCGGGCTCGCTTTCCACGTTGAACTGGCGCACGCCGCCCTCCAGCGCCAGGCGCATCTCGGCCTCGGTCTTGCCCACGCCGGAAAAGACGATCCGCTCGCCCGGCACACCGGCGGCCTTGGCGCGCAGGTATTCGCCGCCAGACACCACGTCCATCCCCGCCCCCAGCGCCGCCAGCGTCCTGAGGATCGCGATATTCGACGCGGCCTTCATCGCATAGCAGACCAGGTGATCCATGCCCTCCAGCGCCTCGTCGAACAGGCGGAAATGCCGCTCCAGCGTGGCGGTGGAATAGCAATAGAAGGGCGTGCCCACGCTGGCCGCGATCTCGGACAGGGGAACATCCTCGGCGTAAAGCGCGCCGCCCCGATAAAGAAAGTGATCCATGCCTGAATTCCCCTGCTGCGTCACAGCCTCTTAACAGGTCGCGCGCGCCGATCAATGGCGCGCTGCCCCTTGCTTCACCTTGCCGTAAATATCCGGATACCCCGGTCAGACCGGGCGCGTGCGCAGGAACAGGTAAAGCGGCAGGCCGCAACTGACCCCGATGCAGAACGTGGCCGGGATCGCGATCAGCGCCAGCCAGTTCCGCCGCACCGCCACTTCCGCGATGATCCAGACCGTCAGGGCGATCGCCGCGATCGTCAGATCCCATGTCAGACCCGTGGTCGAGGCGTTGACATACCAGGCGTCGATCAGCCCGGACAGTCCGGTGCCGGTCTCGACCATATAGGTCACGAACCAGTACATCGGATGGATCGCGCCCCAGATCGCCAGCGCCAGGTAGATCATCCGCAGCGGCGATATCGACATCACAGACCCACCCGCAGGCTGACCGGCCCCTTGTTCACGCCCACGCTGGCCGAAGGATAGATGCCGCCCGGCGTGATCGACACCCCCGCATCCAGCGAGGGGCGCACCGGCGCGCCCTCAACCCCGCAAGCCGCCAGCATGGCCAGGCTCAAAGCTCCGACTATCAATGCCTTCATGCCATCCGTCCCCTCAATTGATCGTCCGCGTCACGCCGATCCGCGCCGATCCCGACACGGTCAACCCGGTCTGCGACGATGCGGCCTGCGCGCCCCGGTCCGATACCGTCCCGCCTGTCGGCACGGCACAGGCGGCCAGCGCCAGCAGCGCCACCCCGACCATCGCCATGCCGCAACCGCGTCTCATCCCAGCCGTTCCTTCCAGCGGGCCACCTGCGCGCGCACCTGCGCGGGCGCGGTCCCCCCGTAGGACATGCGCGAGGCGACGGAATTTTCAACACCCAGCACGCCGAAGACATCCGCCGTGATGCCCGCATGAACCGATTGCATATCCTCCAGCGCCAGGTCGGGCAGGTCGCAGCCCCGCGCCTCGGCCATGCCCACCAGCGTGCCGGTCACGTGATGCGCCTCGCGGAAGGGCAGACCAAGTTCCCGCACCAGCCAGTCGGCCAGGTCCGTCGCGGTCGAAAAACCGGCCCCCGCCGCAGCCTGCATCGCCGCGCGGTTGGCCGTCATGTCGCCCACCATCCCCGTCATCGCTGCCAGCGCCAGCATCAGGTTGTCGGCGGCATCAAAGACCTGTTCCTTGTCTTCCTGCATGTCCTTGGAATAGGCCAAGGGCAGCCCCTTCATCACCATCATCAGCGCCACATTGGCCCCGAAGATGCGCCCGATCTTGGCGCGGATCAGTTCCGCTGCATCCGGGTTGCGCTTCTGCGGCATGATCGACGATCCCGTCGACCACTTGTCCGACATCTTCACGAAGCGGAACTGCGCCGAGGACCAGATCACCAGCTCTTCCGCGAACCGCGACAGGTGCATCGCGCAGATCGAAGCACAAGACAGGTATTCCAGCGCGAAATCCCGGTCACTGACCGCATCCAGCGAATTGGCGGTGGGCCGGTCAAAGCCCAGCGCCTGCGCCGTCATCTCGCGGTCGATGGGAAAGCCGGTGCCAGCCAGCGCGGCGGAACCAAGGGGCGACTCGTTCATCCGCGCCCGCGCATCTGCAAAGCGGCTGTGATCGCGGCCCAGCATCTCGACATAGGCCATCATGTGATGCCCCCATGTGACCGGCTGCGCGGTTTGCAGATGGGTGAAACCGGGCATCACCCAATCCGCCCCCGCCTCGGCCTGCGCCAGGAAACCGCGCTGCAACGCCTCGATCCCGGCCATGGCCGCATCCATCTGGTCGCGCACCCACAGCCGGAAATCCGTCGCCACCTGATCATTGCGCGACCGCGCTGTGTGCAGACGCCCTGCCGGTTCGCCGATGATCTCCTTCAGTCGCGCCTCCACGTTCATGTGGATATCTTCCAGCGCGGTCGAGAAATTGAAACGTCCCGTCTCGATCTCTGACAAGACCGTGAGCAGCCCTTCCCGAATGGCGGCGGCGTCGCTATCACTCAGGATACCCGTGGCCGCCAGCATATCGGCATGGGCCCGCGAACCGGCGATATCCTGTGCCGCCATCCGCTGATCGAACCCGATCGAGGCATTGATCGCCTCCATGATCGCGTCCGGGCCAGCGGCGAAACGGCCGCCCCACATCTGGTTCGAGGTCTTGTCGGTCATATGCTGCACCTTGGAGGGAATATGCGTCTTCTTCGTCAGATCGTCCTTTATACGGCTCTTGCCCTTGGTGCAAACACCGCCCTCGCCGCCGATGTGGCCGCCGACACCGCCGGTGTCGCGGCACTTGAGGCGCTGCGCGATGGCGACATGAAGAAACTGAATTTCCATTCCGAACCGCAGCCGGTGTCCGCGCAGCCCTTCGCAACCTGGGAAGGCGGTGAAGGCCGGCTGTCGAATTACGCGGGCAAATACGTGGTCCTCAACTTCTGGGCCACATGGTGCGCGCCATGCCGCAAGGAGATGCCGCAGCTGTCGCAGCTTCAGGCCGAACTGGGCGGCGAGGCTTTCGAGGTCGTGACCATCGCCACCGGGCGCAACCCGCCGCAGGCGATGCAGCGCTTCTTCGAAGAGATCGGCGTCGACAACCTGCCCCTGCACATGGACCCCAAGCAGCAACTGGCCCGCGAAATGGCCATCATGGGCCTGCCGATCACCCTGATCCTGAACCCCGAGGGCCAGGAAATCGCGCGCCTGCGCGGCGATGCCGACTGGTCGTCGGACAGCGCCAAGGCCATCGTCGCGGCGCTGATTGCGGGCATGTGATCAGGCCATCCGCGCCACGTCGTCATGGCGCGGGCACCCGGTCAGATGATCATTGACCAGCCCCGCCGCCTGCATGAAGGCATAGGCGATGGTAGGGCCGCAGAACTTGAACCCCGCCTTTTTCAGGTTTTTCGACAATTGCACGGAAATATCCGTCTGCGCCGGTAACGCCGACAGGCTGTCGAAACGGTTCTGGACCGGGCGTCCGCCCACGTGGTCCCAGACCCATGCGGCAAACCCCTCGCGCGCCTCGATCACCTGGTAGGCGCGGGCATTACCGATCATCGCCTCGACCTTGCCGCGATGCCGGATGATCCGCGCGTCCCCTACCAGCCGCGCCACCTGGTCAGGCCCCCACCCTGCGATCACATCAGGGTCAAACCCCTGGAATGCCTCGCGAAATCCATCGCGCCGCTTCAGGATGGTGATCCAGCTCAACCCGGCCTGGAACCCCTCCAGGCACAGCAGTTCCCACAAGGCGCGGCTGTCGCGCTGGGGCACGCCCCATTCGGTGTCGTGGTAATCAAGATAGATCTGATCGGGCCCAGCCCATCCGCATCTGCCGTCCATTTGCCTGCCCTCCTCGGCCGTCATGGCGACTTTAGGAAAATTAGAACAAAAAGGGAATATTATCTCTTTGCTAACGGGTTTCGCGCAACTCTCGGGCCCGGATCAGCGCAGAGGGCGGAACATGCGGAAGGGCAAGGCAAGATTCGCGGATTTGGACCCCGGCGACACCTCGCCGCTGGATTATGCCGTGATCGCGCGCGATCGCAGCACGGTCGCCATGGTCGCCGCTGCCCTGCGCCACCGCGAAACGATGCTGGCCTTTCAACCGGTGGTGCAATCGCAACGGCCTGATCGCATCGCCTTTTACGAGGGGTTGATCCGGGTCCTTGACGATACCGGGCGGGTCATTCCCGCGCGTGAATTCATCGATGCGGTTGAAGCCACCGAAACCGGGCGCATCCTGGATTGCGTCGCGCTGGAAACGGGCCTGCGCATTCTGCAAAAGACGCCGCAGATCCGGCTTGCCATCAACATGTCGGCCCGGTCCATCGGATTTCCGCGCTGGATCCGCAGCCTCAAGCAGGGGTTGATGGGTGATCCGACCATCGGGGAAAGGCTGATCCTGGAAATCACCGAACGCAGCGCGATAACCGTGCCGGAACTGGCGGCACGGTTCATGTCGGACCTCAAGCAGCGCGGCATCGCCTTCGCCCTCGACGATTTCGGATCGGGATACACCTCGCTGCGCCACCTGCGTGACTTCCACTTCGACCTCATCAAGATCGACGGCGAATTCGTGCGCGGCGCCCATGCGAACGCCGACAACCAGGTGCTGATCAGCGCCATGCTGGACATCGCGCGCCAGTTCGACATGTTCACGGTCGCGGAATCCGTCGAAAGCCTGGCCGACTCCCAATGGCTGGCCAGCATCGGCATCGACTGTCAGCAGGGCTATTTCTTCGGCGCGCCGACGGTGAACGCCCCATGGGACACGCCCAAACCGCAGCGCGGACGCCTGTATCGAACCGGATAGGACAGAAGTGCAGTTGCCGCAGCACCCTGCTTCCATTATCACCTTTGCCAAGGCGGGGAGTCCGGTACCCGCACATTCGCGTGCCGGATGTTCCTCGATCTTCAAATTGGTGGAGGATAAACATGACCAATGTCGTAATCGCCTCGGCGGCGCGCACCGCTGTCGGTTCTTTCGGGGGCGCGTTCGCGAACACCCCCGCCCATGACCTTGGGGCCGCTGTGCTCGAAGCCGTTGTCGCCCGCGCGGGCATCGACAAGTCGGAAGTCTCCGAAACCATCCTGGGCCAGGTGCTGACCGCGGGCCAAGGCCAGAACCCCGCCCGCCAGGCGCATGTCAACGCTGGCCTGCCCATCGAATCCTCGGCCTGGTCGATCAACCAGGTCTGCGGCTCGGGCCTGCGCGCCGTGGCGCTGGCAGCCCAGCACATCCAGCTCGGCGATGCCTCGATCGTCGCGGCAGGCGGCCAGGAAAACATGACCCTCAGCCCCCATGTGGCGCATCTGCGTGCGGGCGTGAAGATGGGCGATGTATCCTATATCGATTCGATGATCCGCGACGGTCTGTGGGATGCCTTCAACGGCTATCACATGGGCCAGACCGCCGAAAACGTCGCCGAGAAATGGCAGATCAGCCGCGATGCGCAGGATGAATTCGCCCTGGCCAGCCAGCACAAGGCCGAAGCCGCGCAAAAGGCCGGCCGCTTCGACGACGAGGTCATCGACTTCATCGTCAAGACGCGCAAGGGCGACATCGTCATCAACAAGGATGAATACATCCGCCACGGCGCCACCATGGACGCGCTGCAAAAGCTGCGCCCCGCCTTCACCCGCGACGGATCGGTGACCGCCGCCAACGCATCCGGCCTGAACGACGGCGCCGCCGCCGTGCTGCTGATGACCGCCGATGAAGCGGAAAAGCGCGGCATCACCCCGCTGGCGCGCATCGCCTCCTATGCCACGGCCGGTCTTGACCCGTCGATCATGGGCGTGGGTCCGATCCATGCCAGCCGCAAGGCCCTGGCCAAGGCGGGCTGGTCGGTTGACGATCTGGACCTCGTCGAAGCGAACGAGGCTTTTGCCGCGCAGGCCTGCGCCGTGAACAAGGACATGGGCTGGGATCCGTCGATCGTGAACGTGAACGGCGGCGCTATCGCCATCGGCCACCCGATCGGCGCATCGGGCTGCCGCATCCTGAACACGCTGCTCTTCGAAATGCAGCGCCGCGACGCCAAGAAAGGCCTCGCCACCCTGTGCATCGGCGGCGGCATGGGCGTCGCCATGTGCCTCGAGCGGGTCTGATCCGCCAAGGCCGGCCAAACGACCAAGGGGCGCCCATGTGGCGCCCCTTCTTGTCTGTAACGCGTAATATTGCAGCGGTTTCCGCAAAATCTAAGCGCAATAATCTTGCGCGCAAAAGCCATTCAAAGTAACCAAGTTACGAAAGCTAAAGCCAGACTGGAGGATATCATGGCAAGAACAGCACTCGTCACGGGCGGATCACGCGGGATCGGCGCGGCCATTTCCATCGCATTGCGCGATGCGGGCTACACCGTCGCGGCCACCTATGCCGGCAATGACGAGGCCGCCGCGGCATTCACCAAGGAAACCGGCATCAAGACCTACAAATGGAACGTGGGCAATTACGAGGAATGCGCCGCCGGTATCGCGAAGGTCGAAGGTGACATCGGCCCGATCGACGTGCTGGTGAACAACGCGGGCATCACCCGCGACGCGCCCTTCCACAAGATGACCCCGCAGCAGTGGCAGGAAGTGATCGACACCAACCTGACCGGCGTCTTCAACATGACCCACCCCGTTTGGCCCGGCATGCGCGAGCGCAAGTTCGGCCGCGTCATCATCATCTCGTCGATCAACGGCCAGAAGGGCCAGTTCGGCCAGGTGAACTATGCCGCCTCCAAGGCGGGCGATCTGGGCATCGTCAAGTCGCTGGCCCAGGAAGGCGCGCGTTTCGGCATCACCGCCAACGCGATCTGCCCCGGCTATATCGCGACGGACATGGTGATGGCGGTGCCGGAAAAGGTCCGCGAAAGCATCATCGCACAGATCCCCGCAGGCCGCCTGGGCGAGCCCGAGGAAATCGCGCGCTGCGTCGTGTTCCTGGCCTCGGATGATGCCGGCTTCATCAACGGCTCGACCATCTCGGCCAACGGCGCGCAGTTCTTCGTCTGATCGCCGCACACCTTGGCAAAGCCCCCTGTCGCCAGACCGGGGGCTTTTTCATGCCCACTCTTCGCTGGCTTTGTGCGATCCTGCACAGAATACGCGCCGGGATGCGTGTTTTCTGCGCGACCATGCAGCGCATATTCTGCCGCAAAGGAGAATTGACATGCTCACCCAGATCAACGGACTGCACCATGTGACCTCGCTCGCCAGCGGGGCACAATCGAACAACGATTTCTTCACCAAGACCCTCGGCCTGCGCCGCGTCAAGAAAACCGTGAATTTCGACGCGCCCGAGGTCTATCACCTCTACTACGGCGACGAGATGGGCACCCCCGGCTCGGTGATGACCTATTTCCCCTTCCCCGGCGCGCGCCGCGGCCGCCCCGGCGCGGGCGAGGTCAGCATCACCACCTTCGCGGTCCCCAAGGGGTCGTTGCCCTTCTGGGCGGATCGCCTGGCCACCTTCGACGTCAAGAACATCAAGGCCGAAACCCGCTTTGGCGAAAATCGCCTGCGCTTTGACGGCCCCGATGGCGACGGTTTCGCCCTTGTCGAAGTGGACGATGACCGCACCCCCTGGGAAGGCCAGGGCGTCAGCGCCGATCACGCCATCCGCGGCTTTCACTCCGCCGACATGCGCCTGCGCGACGCGGGCGCCAGCGCCGAATTGCTGCGCTTCATGGGCTATGAACAGATCGACACCGAAGGCGATATCACCCGCTTCCGCGTGCCCGCCGGAAATGGCGCCGATGTCGTGGATATCGAAACGCTGCCCGGCGCCGCCCCCGCCCAGCAGGGCGCGGGTTCCGTGCATCATCTGGCCTTCTCGGTCACCGACCGCAAGGCGCAGCTCGAGGTGCGCAAGGCGCTTCTGGATACCGGCTGGCAGGTCACGCCCGTGATCGACCGCGATTACTTCTGGGCGATCTACTTCCGCACCCCCGGCGGCGTTCTGTTCGAAGTGGCCACGAACGAGCCCGGCTTCGACCGGGACGAAGACAGCGCCAACCTCGGTCAGGCCCTGAAACTGCCGCGCCAGCACGAACATCTGCGCCAGGCCCTGGAATCCCGCTACCTGGAGCCGATCCGTGACTGACACGACCTATATCCATGCCGCAACGCGGGGGCGCCCCGGCGCGCCCCTGCTGATGACCTTTCACGGCACCGGCGGCAATGAACACCAGTTTCACGGATTTGCCGAACGGCTGATCCCCGGCGCGCATGTCGTCTCGCCGCGCGGCGATGTGCTGGAAGGCGGGATGAACCGCTATTTCCGCCGCACCGGCGAAGGCGTCTACGACATGGACGATCTTGCCCGGCGGCGCGATCGCATGGCCCAATTCATCCAGGATCAGAAGGCGCGCACCGGGGCGGGTCATGTGGCCGGCCTGGGCTATTCCAACGGGGCCAATATCCTGATGGCCGTGGCCCTTGAACATCCCGACCTCGTGGATCGCATGGCCCTGATGCATCCGCTGATCCCATGGTCGCCCGCACCGCAACCCGGCCTTGCCGGGCGGCGCATCCTGATCACCGCGGGCAAGCGCGACCCGATCTGCCCCGCGCCCATGACGCAGGCACTTGCGGATTACCTTGCCGCGCAGGGCGCCGAGGTGACGCTGGAATGGCACGCCGGCGGGCATGAGATAACCGAAGCCGAGGTGCAGGCCGTCACCGATTTCATGGCCGCCTGACATCACCCGAAAAAATACAAGGCCAGCCGATTGCGCGGCTGGCCCGTCCCCTGCATGGCAAGGGCGCTATTCACGAAATGTCTGTAATGTCAGGCGTTGGCGCTCAAACGCTCGATTTCTTCTTTCAGACGAAGTTTCTGTTTCTTGAGAGTGGCGATTTCGGCGGTGCTGATGCCCGGGGCGCGCTGCGCCTCTTCCACCTTTTCCGAGAGCGTGCGGTGTTTCTTCTTCAGTTCCTCGACATGCGAACTCAAGCTCATGGGCAGTCTCCTCTCTGTTGTAACGTCTACATGACAACTGCATCACAGAATCGGGCCCAAGTCACGCTGCGCGCGCAGCATCCGGCAAAGAATCTCCAACGGATTTGATACAGCGCATGGTTGCGCCGCTCAAAAGGGCAAGGCCGCCCCCGCCCTGAGCACCGCATGCACCAGCGCGGTGTAATCCTCGCGGTCCCCGTTATGGGTCTCTCCTGCGTGCATCAGGACGGGATCCAGCAGCCGAAACGCGGCGCGCCCACCCTTGCGGCCACGGATCAGCACCAGCTGCGCCGCCCGCCCCCGGCGGGGCGCCAGCGGCAGCACCTCGACCGACCCCAGCCGCGCCGTCATCAGCCCGATCAGCTCGGGCAGGCGTTCTGCGCGCTGGATAAAAGTCACATGCCCGCCATCGACGACCCGCCGCGCCGCCACCTCGACCCAAGCGGCCAGCGCGGTGCCCTCGCCCAGCGCCGTCTCGCGCCCCTTGTCGCGGGCCGGCACGCTGCGGTCGCGCTGAAAATAGGGCGGATTGGCGATCACATGGTCGAACTGCCGCTGCCGCAGGCTGTCCGGCAGGGCGGTCAGATCGCCGGTCTCCACCTGCAACGCATATCCCGCCGCGGCCGCGTTGCGCCGCGCCAGCGCGGCATAATCGGCCTGGATCTCGACCCCGGCCAGCTCCAGCCCCGCCACCCGCGCCGCAAGACAAAGCGAGGCAACCCCAACGCCGCAGCCCAGCTCCAGCACCGACTGACCCGCCCGCGCCGGCACCGAGGCCGCCAGCAGAACCGGATCGACCCCCGCGCGATAGCCTTGCCGTGGCTGCCAGATCATCAGCCGCCCGCCCAGAAAGGCATCGCGGCTCAGGCCGGCCTCATCCATCGGGACCCATGCCATTGTCGGTGATGACCCGCAGGGCCCGGTCATAATCGTCCTCGCGCACCATCAGGCGGCGCGGCAGGATGCCGATACTGCCCTCAAGGACGCTCATGTTTACGTCGATTTCAAAGCAGTCTATACCCTCGCCCTGAAGCAGGGATGTCGCGATCGCCATCGAGACCGGGTTGTTGGTGCGCATCAGCTGTTTCATGAAGGGCAGATAAGGGCATGGCGTGCGATTTGTCGACCCGTGCAGCAGGGAAAAGCATGAGCCTAGACCGCGCCGCGGCATCAGCCGCCACCAAACCGCATGAACAGCTGGCCAGCCACCTTGCGGCAGGGATGGAGGCCGTGAACGACCTGATCGCGGAACGCATGGCCTCGGAACACGCGCCGCGCATTCCGCAGGTCACCGCCCATCTGGTCGGTGCCGGCGGCAAGCGCCTGCGCCCGATGCTCACCCTCGCCGCGGCCGAACTCTGCGGCTACGACGGCCCGTTCCACGTGCATCTGGCCGCCACCGTCGAATTCATCCACACCGCCACGCTGCTGCATGACGACGTGGTCGACGAAAGCAAGCAGCGGCGCGGCCGGCCCACGGCGAACCTGCTCTGGGACAACAAGTCATCCGTGCTGGTGGGCGATTACCTTTTCGCCCGCGCCTTCCAGCTGATGGTGGAGCCAGGCAACCTGCGCGTGCTGGAAATCCTGTCCAATGCCGCCGCCACGATTGCCGAAGGCGAGGTGCTGCAACTCAGCGCGGCGCAGGACCTCAAGACCGACGAAGGCATCTACCTCAAGGTGGTGCGCGGCAAGACCGCCGCGCTCTTCTCCGCCGCCACCGAATCGGGCGGCGTGCTGGCCGGGGCGACAGCCGCGCAGGTGCAGGCCCTCTTCGATTACGGCGATGCACTGGGCATCGCCTTCCAGATCGTCGATGACCTGCTGGACTATGAGGGCGACAGCGGCGCCACCGGCAAGAATGTCGGTGACGATTTCCGCGAACGCAAACTGACCCTTCCCGTGATCAAGGCCGTGGCCCTGGCCGACGCCGAAGAACGCGCCTTCTGGGCGCGCACCATCGAAAAGGGCGATCAGCGCGACGGCGATCTGGATCACGCCATCGCCCTGATGCGGCGCCACGGCACGCTGGAGGCAACCCGCCGCGATGCGCTGGACTGGGCCGCGCGCGCCAAGGATGCGATGCAGACCCTGCCCGCCCATCCGCTGCGCCAGATGCTGGTCGATCTGGCCGATTACGTGGTCGCCCGCCTGCGCTGAACCAGCGCTGTCTTGCGTTTCTTCTTGCCCGAAATATCCCCGCCGGAGGCATCCGCCCGCGCCACTGGCGCATCCGGTCTATTGTAACCGGACGGCCCGCACCCACCAGCCGGGGCGCGCCAGCGCTGCCGCCGCGCGCGCCGCCGCCTGCGCATCCCCGTAAAGACCGAAACAGGTCGCCCCCGACCCCGACATGCGCGCCAGCAGGCAGCCCTCCGTGGCCGCAATCGCCGCGATCACCTGCCCCACCACGGGTTGTGCGGCAATGGCGGCGGCCTGCATGTCATTGCGTTGGCCGGCCAGCCAAACGGCCAGCGCGGCCGCATCGCCCCATCCCGGCAGCAGATCGGGCATCGGCGGGTTGTCCTTGCGCGCCAGGCTGCGAAAGATCGTGGCGGTCGACACCGCCACACCGGGGTTGACCAGAACACCATGCAGCGGCGGCAGACCATCGACCGCCTCCACCCGCTCGCCGATCCCGCGCATCCGCGCACCCCGCGCCCGCAGGCAGACCGGCACATCCGCGCCCAGCGACAGGCCCTGGTCCGGCGGCAGGCCAATGTCCGGCCGCAAGGCCGCGATCCCGCGCAGCACGGCCGCGGCATCCGATGATCCGCCGCCGATCCCGGCCGCGGCGGGCAGGTGCTTGTCCAGCCGGATATCCAGCGCAACGCCCCTGCTGGCCGCCGCCCGCAGCACCAGGTTCTCGGGCCCCGTGGGCACGCCCTGCGCCATCGGCCCCGCCACATGCAATGCGGGCGTCTCTGCCTCACCCATGCTCAGCCGGTCGCCCACATCCGCAAAGACCACCAGGCTGTCCAGCAGGTGATAGCCATCGGCCCGCTGTCCGGTCACATGCAGCGTCAGGTTGATCTTGGCCGGGGCCAGCTCCTCATGGCGGCCCTTGGGCGCGCCATGGTCAGTTGCCATTCGCGACCTGTTTCAGGGGTGCTGCACCTTCCTCGGCCAGCACCGCGTCCAGCCCGATCTCAAGCTTGCGGCGGATGCGGGTCGCATCCTTCTCCTCGGGATCGAAGGACAACGCGCGCGTCCACTGGAAACGCGCCTCGCGGATACGGCCCACCGACCACAGCACATCGCCCAGATGGTCGTTCACGATGGGATCGACCGGCATCAGCTCGGCCGCCCGTTCCATGTGCACGATCGCTTCCTCGTAGCGGCCCAGCCGGTAGAGGACCCAGCCAAGGCTGTCCACGATATAGCCGCTGTCGGGACGTGCCGCGACGGCGCGCTCGATCATGTCCAGCGCCTCGTCCAGCTTCATCTGCTTTTCCACCAGCGAATAGCCCAGGTAGTTCAGAACCTGCGGCTGATCCGGGTTCAGCTCCAGCGCCTTGCGGAAATCCGCCTCGGCCTTGTCCCAGTTGTCCTGCCGCTCATGCGCGATGGCGCGGGCGTAATGGATGAACCATTGCCCCGGCTCTTCCGAGGGATAAAGCGCCAGCGCCTT
This sequence comes from Rhodobacterales bacterium, assembly GCA_033839205.1. Taxonomy (GTDB): domain Bacteria; phylum Pseudomonadota; class Alphaproteobacteria; order Rhodobacterales; family Rhodobacteraceae; genus Seohaeicola. The sequence goes on from JAJLKH010000141.1 coordinate 12,496, forward strand.
GTCATAGGCGGTCACCGCATCGGCGAACCGCTCCATCTGCCGCATCAGGTCTCCCAGTGTCACATGCACGATGGGCAGATCGCCATGGCTGCGCACCAGCTGTTCCAGCACCTCGACAGCGGCATCGACACGGTCCAGACGGCGCAGCGCCTCGGCCCGGCCCAGTTCGGCGGCATGAAAGGACGGATCGCTGGCGGGCACCATCTTGTAGGTTTCAACCGCAAGCGCGAAGCGTTCCATCGATTCCAGAAGCGATGCGGTCATCAGCAGCGCATCGGTATGGTCAGGCCGCAGATATGTCGCCACGCGCGCGTAAAGCAGCGTGTATTCATCCCCGGCCTCGCGGCGCAGAAAGGACGAGACCGAGAAATAAACCTCGGCGATCCCGTCCACCGGGTTGCCGATCATGGTGAAGGGCAGCACCTCGTTGGCCGACAGCGCCACATGCATCGCGGCCAGCGCCGGGTCCAGATCGCTGCCGAACATCTCGTCCAGCAGGGCAACGGCATCGGCATCCCGGTCAAGCTGGCTAAGGATCTGCACCCGCGCGATCGCGGCCCGTCGGGTCAGTAGCAAAGGCCCCGCCGCATCCGAGGCCATCAGCGCCTCGGCCCCCTCGAAATCGCCGACCATCGCCAGCGCCAGCGCCTTGTGATAGCTGGCAAAAGGCCCAAGGCCCGGCTGGTTCGCCAGGTCGTCGAAGGCTTTCAACGCGGCCGAGACATCGCCCTCGCCCATATGCGCCCAGGCCGTGGTCAACCCGTCGACAAGCGGGCCGGTGCCACGGCCATCGGCCATGCGCGACAGCAGCGCCGCGAAATCACCCGACCGCGCCTCGGCAGCGCCCAGGATCATGCTGGCGATCTGGCTGTTCAGCCCTTCGGCCTCCATGCGCTGCGCAATCGGGATGGCGCGATCCACGTCGCCAAGCGACAGATAGGACAGCGCCGCGTTTTCCAGGATCATCGGGTTCGACGGGTCGCGCGTCAGCGCCAGCGTGAAATATTCCGCCGCGGACTTGTAATCCCCCATCAACACGGCTTGGCGCGCGGCCAGGTAGGCACCGGTATTCGGCTCCGCCTGCACCGGCGCGCCCGTAAACACCAGGGCAGCGCATGCCGCAAGAACCAGTGACCGTACTGCCCGAATTCTGCCTGCCACGCCCTTGCCTCCCGGTTGATGACCGCCTGCTCACGGGGTCCGCCTCCACGCAGACCCTCCGGCTTTGGAAGGAATCTAACGGTTCTGCGCATAAACGCAATGAGAGGCGGCAATTCGCCGCCTCTCTGATCGGGTTTCCGCCGCAAAACGCGGCAATCGTGTCCGATGCGGACGGATTTACATGTTGGGATAGTTGGGCCCGTCACCGCCCTGCGGGGTTGCCCAGTTGATGTTCTGGCTGGGATCCTTGATGTCGCAGGTCTTGCAATGCACGCAGTTCTGGAAGTTGATCACGAACCGCGGGTCCTTGCCCTCTTCGGCCACCACCTCGTAGACGCCCGCCGGGCAATAGCGCTGCGCGGGTTCGGCATATTTCGGCAGGTTGACCGAGATCGGGATCGAAGCATCGCGCAGTTGCAGATGGCAGGGCTGGCTTTCCTCGTGATTGGTCATCGAGAAGCTGACATTGGTCAGACGGTCGAAGGACAGCTTGCCATCCGGCTTGGGATAGTCGATCGGCTTGTGCTTGCTGGCCTCTTCGGTGGCCGCCGCATCGGTCTTGCCATGGCCCAGCGTGCCGAACAGCGAAAAGCCCAGCGTATTGGTCCACATGTCGAACCCACCCAGCGCCAGGCTGGCGGTCAGGCCGTATTTCGACCACAGCGGCTTGACGTTGCGCACCTTCTTGAGGTCCTTGCCGATGGCGCCCGTGCGCACCTCGGTCTCATAGGCGGTCAGCTCGTCGCTGGCCCGGCCCGCCGTGATCGCCTCGAACGCGGCTTCCGCCGCGGCCTTGCCCGACAGCATCGCGTTATGGTTGCCCTTGATGCGCGGCACGTTGACCATGCCCACCGAACACCCCAGCAGCGCGACACCCGGCGCGACCATCTTGGGCATCGACTGATAGCCGCCCTCGGAAATCGCGCGCGCGCCGTAGGCCACGCGCTTGCCGCCCTTCAGAAGCTCCGCCACCATCGGATGATGCTTGAAGCGCTGGAATTCCATGTAGGGGAACAGGTGCGGGTTCTTGTAGTTCAGGTGCACCACAAAACCCACGTAAACCTGGTTGTTCTCCAGGTGATAGATGAACGACCCGCCGCCCGCATTGCTGCCCAGCGGCCAGCCCATCGTATGGGTCACGGTCCCCTCGCGGTGCTTGGCCGGGTCGATCTCCCAGATCTCCTTCATGCCAAGGCCGAATTTCTGCGGCTCCTTGCCCTTGGAAAGGTCGTATTTCGCGATCACTTCCTTGGCCAGCGACCCGCGCACGCCTTCGGACAGGAACACGTATTTGCCGTGCAGCTCCATCCCCGGCTCATAGGCGTCACCCATGCTGCCATCCGGGTTGCGCCCGAACTCGCCCGCGACCACGCCCTTGACCTCGCCCGCATCGCCGTAAACCAGCGCGGAACAGGACATGCCGGGGAAAATCTCGACCCCCAGCGCCTCGGCCTGCTCGGCCATCCAGCGGCAGACATTGCCCATCGACACGATGTAATTGCCGTGGTTGTTCATCAGGGGCGGCATCGGGAAATTGGGGATGCGGATCTCGCCCGCCTCGCCCAGCATGTAGAAATTGTCCTCGGTCACCGGCACGTTCAGCGGCGCGCCCTTGTCCTTCCAGTCGGGGATCAGCGCATCCAGACCGCAAGGATCCAGCACCGCGCCCGACAGGATATGCGCCCCCACTTCCGAACCCTTTTCCAGAACGACCACGTTCAGGTCCGCATCCAGCTGCTTCAGCCGGATCGCAGCCGACAGGCCCGCGGGGCCCGCGCCCACGATGACGACATCATATTCCATGGTTTCGCGTTCGATATCCGACATGGCAGGCCCCTTCCGACAGTGCGCGCAACAAAATTGCCGCGATGGTTACCGCGCCGCAGCATTGCGCGTCAATTGCGACACGACGTTACAAGCGCCAAAAGCGCCTGATAGGGCGGATTGGCACTGTTGCGCCGCAGCATGGCTTCGACTATTGCAAAGCCTGCGCGCCCTGGGGCAGGGTGTAGCGCACCAACGCCCGATTGCAAACCCGACCCTTTCCCGCAGACCAGTTAGACGGAACCCCTTCGATGGAAAAGATACCCATGACCCGCGCCGGTCACGCCGCTCTTGAGGCCGAATTGAAGCAGCTCAAATCCGTCGAGCGTCCGGCCATCATCAAGGCGATCGCCGAGGCGCGCGAGCATGGTGACCTGTCCGAGAACGCGGAATACCATTCGGCGCGCGAAAAGCAGTCCTTCATCGAGGGGCGCATCAAGGAACTCGAAGGGATCATCTCGCTGGCCGAGGTGATCGACCCCAAGACCCTGTCCGGCGCGATCAAGTTCGGCGCCACCGTCACCCTGGTCGATGAGGATACGGACGAGGAAAAGACCTGGCAGATCGTGGGCGAACACGAGGCCAGCATCGAAAAGGGTCTTCTGAACATCCGCTCGCCCATCGCGCGCGCCCTGATCGGCAAGGACGAAGGCGATTCCGTTGAAGTGCGCACACCGGGCGGCGAAAAGTCTTACGAAATCGTCAAGATCGCCTATATCTGACCCGTTTCTCAGGGAAGTACTGGTTCAATGGTTGGCAGGAACGACGGCAAATCGACCCCGCTCGGGATCTATGACCGTGCCCGCACGGCGCAGGTCACCTCGATCGAGGTGGTCGCGATTGCGCTGTCTTTCGTCTGGCTGCTGCTCTGCGGGCTGTTCTTCATGCTGATGCCCGCCGCGGATGCGCCGGATGAGGGCGGCGCGCTGCGCTTCATGATGACCATGCTGGCGATGTTCATGCCCGTCGCGATGATCTGGGTCGCCGCCACCGCCGCCCGCGCCAGCCGCGTGATGCGCGAGGAAAGCCAGCGCCTGCAAGCCGCGATCGACGCCATCCGCCAGGCCTATGTGGCGCAATCGCAGGGCCGCGCACTGGGCACCGAACCCTCTGTCGCGCGCAAGCTCGATGAAATCGCGGCCGCCACCCGCAAGACCGAAACCGAACTGGCCAAGTTCACCTCAAGCCGCCCGCAGGGCGCCCCCCTGCGTCCCCGCTCCGAGGCGCAGGCAAAGCCCGCCCCCGAGGATCAGGCGGCCCTGCCCCTTGGCACCCCGGCCGAGGAAATCGGCCCCCCCCTGTCGCGCGAGGATTTCATCCGCGCCCTGAACTTTCCCGAAACCGCCGAGGACGAGGAAGGCTTTGCCGCCCTGCGCAAGGCGCTGCGCGACCGTCAGGCGGCACAGCTGGTGCAGGCCAGCCAGGATGTGCTGACGCTGCTGTCGCAGGATGGCATCTACATGGATGACCTGCGCCCCGACATGGCCCGCCCCGAGATCTGGCGCCGCTTCGCCGGTGGCGAACGCGGCCGCGCCATCGCGGCACTGGGCGGGATCAGGGACCGCTCGTCGCTGGCGCTGACCGTCGGCCGCATGAAGCAGGACCCGATCTTCCGCGACGCGGCCCATCATTTCCTGCGCCGATTCGACAAGATGTTCTCGGAATTCGAACGCGACGCCACCGATGCCGAAATCTCGGACCTGTCCAACACCCGCACCGCCCGCGCCTTCATGCTGCTGGGCCGCGTGGCAGGCATCTTCGACTAGGCAGGCACAGCCCCGGCCAAAGGGGGCGACAGCCGCCGCAGACCCGCCGCCCTGGCGCATCCGGCCCCTCACCCCGCTCTATCGGCAATTGAATCTCCCTCTGGCACCGCTTAGGGGTGTGTCACGCCCTGATCCGAAGGCCCCAGATGACTGTCACCACCCCACATACCGCCTATTGGGAAGGCGTCCGCGATGGGCTGCCCTTCATCCTTGTCGTCGCCCCCTTCGCGCTGCTTTTCGGCGTCGTCGCGACCGAGGCGGGGTTGAACGTCTGGGAAACGCTGGCCTTTTCCGTGGTCGTGATCGCGGGCGCCGCGCAATTCACCGCGCTGCAACTGATGCAGGAAAACGCGCCCACGGTGATCGTGCTGGCCTCGGCGCTGGCGGTGAACCTGCGCATGGCGATGTATTCCGCCTCGCTCACGCCGCATCTGGGGGCCGCGCCGCTCTGGCAGCGCGCACTGGCCGCCTACATGATGGTGGATCAATCCTATGCCTGTTCGATCCTGGCCTATGAGCGCAACCGCGACTGGTCGCCCCTGCAAAAGATGGCCTTCTACTTTGGCGCGGTCACGCCGGTGATCCCGGTCTGGTACGCGATGACCGTCGCCGGCGCGCTGATCGGATCGTCCATGCCCGCAGGCCTCGCGCTTGATTTCGCCGTGCCGATCACCTTCATCGCCATGATCGCCCCCGCCCTGCGCACCCTGGCGCACAAGGCGGCGGCCACCGCCTCGGTCGTGCTGGCACTCGGCTTTGCCTTCGTGCCCTTCAACCTCGGCCTGATCATCGCGGGCATCGGCGGCATGATGGTGGGCGCGCAGGTCGAACTCTGGATGGAACGGAGGGCACGGGCATGACCGATCCGATCATCGCCAAGGGCACCCTCTGGACCGTGATCATCCTGCTGGGGCTTGGCAGTTTCGCGCTGCGCTTCGCCTTCCTGGGGCTGATCGGCAACCGCCCGATGCCCGACTGGATCATGCGCCACCTGCGCTATACCGCCGTGGCGGTCCTGCCCGGTCTGGTCGCGCCGCTGGTGGTCTGGCCGAATGCCACGGATGGCGTGCTGGATCTGCCAAGACTGGCCGCCGCGCTGACCACGCTTGCGGTGGGCTACAAGACAAAGAACGTGCTGGCCGCGATCTTCTCGGGCGCGGGCATGCTCTACCTGCTGCTCTACCTGATGGGCTAAGCGTGGGGGGTCATCCCGCCGCCTGCTTCTTCTTGCTGAAAATATCCCCCGCGGAGCCTCCCCGCGCGCAAGATGCGCGGCGGCGGATCATTCGGCCAATGCGGCCGCCTCCTGCGCCGCGCGCGAGGCACGGACACGGTCCGGATCAAAGGATTCCAGCGCCTTGAACCGGTCGGGATCGTCATATTCGTAAAGCCGCTGGGTCGTCGCCCCCGGCAGGCGCCCGAACTGCTCGGCCAGTTGGTTGGGGAACCACGTTGTGCTGATCGCGCCGTTCAGCCCCGGCACATCGCGCAACAGGCTCGACGTGCTCAGCGCGCATTGCGCGCGCGGCACGGGCCCGGCAACCAGGATGCGCCGCAACACGTCTTCGGCCACCTCGGGCGATACCTCGACCTGCTGCACGATCACGTGAAACGTCTCGCGCGCGTGGAAACGGGTATAGGTGTCCTCCATCATCGGGGTCACACCATAAACCACGTCATTCTTGGTCGCGATGCGCGGATGCCGGAACGACCCCGCCGGATCGAAGATCACCCGCTGGCTGCCATTCACCATCAGCGAGGTATGCGCCCCCGACCCGTTGGAATTGTTGACCATCGTGTAAAGGGTCAGCGACGGCGGCCCATCATGGCGATAGACCTGCGCCGCGATCTCTTCATCCGGCAGCGATTGCGACGGCTGCGGCTGGGGTGCGCAGGCACCCATGGCGGCAACCAGCCCAAGGGCCAGAAGGATGCGCGACACTGACATCAGTAACCCCTGTCGGCCCGATGGCCGGTAAGCCCTCGGATCAGCTGTTGACCAGCGCCATGAACAGCAGGATGCCGATGATCACCATAACGGCCCGGACGGTGAAGGTGACAAAACCTGCAAAGGTCTTTTCCTGCACGTCAATGTTCATTTCGCCATGCTTGTGTTCGGCCATCGGGGTCTTCCTCTGCTTGCGGTTCCTGTGCCGGTCCGGCACCTGTCAGGGCAGCGGATAGCGCAATTTTTTTCCCATGTCATCCAGTCAAAACGGCGCAGCGGGGCGAAATTTCCCCCCGGCGCGCCTCAGCCCTTGTCCAGACGCCGTGCCAGGCGGAAACCGATGCGCTTGGGCGGTTCTTCCTCGGCGGCCTTGGGCATGGCGCGCAGAATCACGCTCAACTGGCTGACATGCTGGATCAGCTGGGTCGGCACGCCGTCCTCGTCCGTGCCATAGAAGGTCAGGATATCGGGGTCGAAAAACCCCATCCCCTCGATCTGCAGAATGCCCGCCTCGCTGCCGGCAAACCCCATCGCCACCTCGTGCTGATTGTCCAGCTGCTCCTCGAATTCCTGGATATAGATGACCAGCCGCTCATAGGCCCATTCGGCCTCGCTCTTGTCCGCGATATCGACGGCGTCCAGATCCTCGACCAGCTTGCCGACAGCCGCCTCATCCGCATCGGCGCGCAGGTCGCAGCGGCGCGGCAACACCGGATCGCGCTCGTTCGCCTCGGCCACGGTGCTGATCTTGGTCTCCATCGCAGCGCCCTTCCCTGCAAAAAGGATCAGCGCACCGCCTGCCAGAGCCAGGCCCCGTCCTCGCGCGCCTCCCGCGTCACCTGCCCGAGTCTATGCAGATGATTCAGATGTGCAACCGTCTCGACCAGCGCCAGACCATAAGTGCCCGCGTCGATCCGCCGCTTGAACAGCGGCGCAAAGCAGTCGCCCGCCGTCTTCGGCTGATCCAGATGCGCCAGCAGCCGGCGCAAGCCCCCGTGGTGATTGTCGATCAACTGCCGCATGCGGAACGGCAGCCCCGTGAACGGCAGCTTGTGCCCCCCCAGAACCAGGTGATCCTCGCGCGCCAGCCCGCCCAGCCGCTCGCAGGCCTCCAGCCAGTCGGCCAGCGGATCGGCCTCGGGCTCGGTGGCATAGACCCCGATGTTGGGGCTGATCGATGGCAGGATCTGATCGCCCGATATCACAAGGTTGCAGTCCCGGCTCCACAGCGTCAGATGCTCCGGCGCATGGCCCGCGCCGATATGCACGTCCCAATCGCGCCCCGCCGCGCGGATCACATCGCCCTGCTGCACCCGCATGTAGCCCACCGGCAAGGGATGCGCGATATCGGCAAAGTTGAAGGGCCGCTCGCTGCTGCGTTTGGCATAAATCTCCGCATCCATCCCCGCCCGGCGCCAGAACGCCAGGGCCTGCGGGCTGGGCAGCTCCTCGGCATCCAGGATCAGCATCCGCGCCATCAGCCATGCGGTGCGCGTCGTCCATAGCGCCGCCCCCTGGTGCTGCATCAGCCAGCCGGCCATGCCCACGTGATCGGGATGATGATGCGTCAGGATCACCCGGCCCACGGGCTTGCCGCCCAGGGGTCCGGCCAGCAGCGCCTCCCACAGCGCGACCGATTTGCGCGAATGCACACCGGTATCCACGATGGTCCAGTGATCACCCTCGTCCAGCGCATAGATATTGACGTGATCCAGCGCCATCGGCAGCGGCAGGCGGATCCACAGGATGCCCTCTGCCACCTCCAGCGCCGTGCCCGGCTCCGGCGCGACCTCCCAGGGATACCGGATGCCCGCGCCCGTGCCGTCCATCACGCGCAAAGCTCCGCATCCGTCATGGCATAGAGGTCCTCGGCCCCCACCATCGCCTGCGCCAGCAGCGCCTGATGCTCCGGCAGAAGACGGTTCACATAGAACCGCGCCAGCTTGACCCGCGGCCCCTCGCCCCCCTCGGCCAGGGCCGCCTTCAGATGGAAATGCGCGCCCAGCACCCGCGCGAAAGCCCGCAGGAAAGGCACCGATCCGGCGAAACGGGTCGTCATGTCGGATTGCGCCACCAGCCATTCCACCGCCTCGCGCAGGGTCTCGGTGGCCTGCCAGACCTTTTCGGCCATCACGGGATGGATCGCGCGGGCGGTTTCGGCATGGGCCTCGATCTCGTCCAGCAGGCGGAACGCGGCCTCGCCCCCGTCCATCATCTTGCGCCCCACAAGGTCCATCGACTGGATGCCGTTCGTGCCCTCGTAGATCGCGGTCACGCGCACATCGCGGCTGTATTGCGCGGCTCCCGTCTCTTCGACGAAGCCCATGCCGCCATGCACCTGCACGCCCATCTCGGCCACGCTGATGCCCACATCCGTGCCGAACGCCTTGGCAATGGGCGTCAGCAGCGCCGCGCGCGCCTTGCACTCGGCCTCGCCCGTGGCGGTGCCCATGTCGATCGCCACCGCACAGGCCAGCGCGATGGACCGCGCGGCGAAGGTCTCGGCCTTCATCGTCAGCAGCATCCGGCGCACATCGGCATGATCCAGGATCGGCCCGCGCCCCTCGCCCACGGGGGTGCGCCCCTGCCGGCGGTCGGCGGCATAGGCCAGCGCATGTTGCGTCGCGGCCTCGGCCACGCCGATCCCCTGGCAGCCCACACCAAGACGGGCGTTGTTCATCATGGTGAACATCGCGGCCATGCCGTCATGCTCATGTCCGATCAGCCAGCCGGTCGCGCCCTCGTATTGCATCACGCAGGTCGGGCTGCCATGCAGGCCCATCTTGTGCTCAAGGCTCACCACCTTCAGGCTGTTGGCCACACCCGGATTGCCATTGGCGTCCGGGATCAGCTTGGGCACCAGGAACAGGCTGATCCCCTTGGTGCCGGGCTTGCCATCGGGCAGCCGCGCCAGCACCAGGTGGCACACATTGCCGCTGAAGTCATTGTCGCCCCAGCTGATGTAGATCTTCTGCCCGGTGATCGCATAGGTGCCGTCGCCGTTCGGCACCGCCTTCGTGGTCAGCGCGCCCACGTCGCTGCCCGCCTGCGGCTCGGTCAGGTTCATCGTGCCGCACCATTCGCCCGTCACCAGCTTCGGCAGGTAAAGCGCCTTGATCGCGTCGCTGGCATGATGCTCCAGCGCCTCGATCTGGCCCTGCGTCATCAAGGGGTTCAGCTGCAGCGACAGGCAGGCGCCGCTCATCATCTCGTTCACCGCCGTGGTCACGGTCATCGGCAGGCCCATGCCCCCGAAATCCGGGCTGGCCGCGATCGACACCCAGCCGCCCTCGGCGATGGCGGCATAGGCTTCGGCGAAACCGGGCGTGGTGCGGACCTTGCCGTTCTCCAGCCGCGCGGGATGCAGATCGCCGGTGCGCTGCAGGGGCGCCAGCTTGTCCTCGCACAGCTTGCCCGCCTCGATCAGGATCGCATCGGTCACATCCGCCGTCGCATCGGCGAAACGCTCCGTGGCGACAACCCGGCCGAAGTCGGCCACATGGCTGAAGATAAAGCGGAATTCCTCGACTGGGGCACGGTAGGTCATCGGTCGTCTCCTTCAGGCCGCCGGATCCTCGCCACGGCCCTGCAGCCGGAAGCTTGGCAAAGACGCACGGCACTTGTATGCAACGGTGTTTCCGCAACGTGAACCCAAGCGCGGCGGCCTTCAACAGAAACGCGGCGTCATTGGACCAGAGAGCATGATCAGCACCGAACGGCTTGCCCCCGATGAGGCCGGTATCGCCCGCGCCGCCGACCTTCTGGCCGCGGGTGGTCTTGTCGCCTTCCCCACCGAAACGGTCTACGGCCTGGGGGCGGACGCGCGCAACAGCCTGGCCGTGGCCCGCATCTTCGAGGCCAAGGGAAGGCCCCGTTTCAACCCGCTCATCGTGCATGTGGCCGATGCCGATGCCGCCCGCCGCTATGTCGACTGGTCCGACACGGCCGAGGCCCTGGCCCGCGCCTTCTGGCCCGGCCCCCTGACCCTGGTGCTGCCGATCCGCGCGGACTCCGCGCTGTCCGATCTTGTCACCGCCGACCTGCCCAGCCTCGCGATCCGCGTGCCCGCCCATCCCCTCGCGCGCCGTCTGATCGCGGCCTTCGGCGGCCCCGTCGCCGCCCCCTCGGCCAACCCGTCCGGCCGGATCAGCCCGACCACGGCGGCCCATGTCATGGCCGGGCTCGATGGCCGGATCGAGGCTGTGCTGGATGGCGGCCCCTGCCCCGTCGGCCTTGAATCCACCATCCTCGGCCTGACCGGCGCGCAACCCACGCTCCTGCGCCACGGCGGCCTGCCCGCCGAAGAGATCGAGGCCCGCCTCGGCCAGCCCCTCGCCCAGGACATCACCCCGCGCAAGCTGACAGCACCCGGACAGATGGAATCGCATTACGCTCCCGAGGCGCTCTTGCGCCTGAACGCAACCGCCGCCGCCCCAGGCGAGCTGATGCTGGGCTTCGGCGCGATGGACTGCGATCTGAACCTCTCGCCCACCGGCACCCTGACCGAGGCGGCGGCCAATCTCTTTCCGCATCTGCACACACTCGACGCGCGCGGCGCGGCCCGCATCGCCGTGGCCCCGATCCCCGACACCGGCCTTGGCCGCGCGATCAACGACCGGCTGCGCCGCGCCGCCGCCCCCCGGCCCTAGGCGACAGCGCCCGTTTCTTCTTGCTGAAAATATCCCCGCGCGGAGCGCATCCAGCGCCGCCTCAGGCGCGCCCCGCCGCCGAGGACAGCGCCAGCGCATCAACCCCCAGCCGCCGCAGCGCCGCATCCCATTTGACCGCATCGGCCGTGTCGAACACCAGCTCGGCCGCGGCATCCACCGTCAGCCAGCCATTCTGCGCGATCTCCCGCTCCAGCTGCCCCGGTCCCCATCCCGCATAGCCCAGCGCCACGATGGCCCGCGCCGGCCCGTGCCCCGCGCCGATATCCTCCAGCACGTCCAGCGTGGCGGTCATCCCGAAACCGCCCGCCACCTCCAGCGTCGTCACCCGCGACCGGTAGTCGCCCGAATGCAGCACGAAACCGCGCGCATGTTCCACCGGCCCGCCGAAATGCACGGGCCGGTCGGCCAAGCCCGGCGCAACGGTGACCGAAACCTGTTCCAGCAACATGCGCAGGCTCAGATCGACCGCAGGCTTGTTGATGATCAGCCCCATCGCCCCATCGGCGGAATGGGCGCACAGGAACACGACAGAGCGCGCGAATCGCGGATCCTCCATCGCGGGCATGGCGATCAGCAGCTTCCCGGTCAGGTCCAGCCTGCCGGCGGCGCCCGCTTTGCCCTGTGTCCCAGATGTCGGATCCGCCTTGCCCATGGCCCAGATATAAACCCCATCCTGCCTCTTGCCAGACTGCATCCCAAAAGAGCTGCAGGCAAGCAGGCATCTGCCAGGGCGGCAGCCAGCCCGCGACGCGATGATCACGGTTAGGTCAGAACACCGCAACATATCCTGAATGTGAGTTGTTCTTGAGCAGGGTTTCGCGCATCACGATCCCATGAATGCCCTGAACCCATCCCGTACCGCCCGCTATCTGCTGCCGCTTCTTCTGGCGGCTGGCCTGTGCCTGCCCGCGAAAGCCGGCAACGACAGTCCTGCCGACATGGTGCAGGCCCAGGTCCTGCCGGGCTGGAGCACGCAGAACGGGCAGCATGTCGTCGGCCTGCATCTTGCCTTGGCGCCGGGGTGGAAAACCTACTGGCGCGCGCCGGGCGATGCCGGCATCCCCCCGGCGATGGAATTTCACGGCGCGCAGAACCTCGCCTCGGTCGATACGGTCTGGCCCACGCCCCAGGTCTTCACCCAGAACGGCCTGCAGACGGTCGGCTATGCCAATGAACTGGTTCTGCCCCTGCTGGTGGCCCCCGTTGATCCCGGCCAGCCCGCGCGCCTTTCGGCGCGGGTGCAGATCGGCATCTGCAACACGATCTGCGTGCCGGTGGAATTCGATCTGGCGCTCGACTTGCCCGCAAGGGGCAGCGATGCGCAACAGGCGATGATCAGGGCCGCGCTGGCCGATCAACCGGTCCCGGCGGCCCAGGCGGATGTCACCCGCGTGACCTGCACCCTCAGCCCGATCAGCGACGGTTTGCGCCTTGCGGTCGCCATCGACATGCCCAGCGCCGGCGGAACCGAGACTGTTCTGGTCGAAACCGCCGATCCGCAGGTCTGGGTGGCCGAAACCGAAAGCGCCCGCCAGGGCGCCACGCTGAATGCGGTGACCGAACTTGTGCATGTCTCGGGGCAGGCCTTCGCACTGGATCGCTCCGGCCTCAGGATCACGGTTCTGGGCGCCGAACGCGCCGTCGACATCAAAGGCTGCACATCGGACTGACAGCGCCGCGCCGCGCGATCCCCTGCGATCACGCCCCTCGCGGCGTCGCGTTCTTCCTGCGGGACTGCCACAGGGCCATCACCGTCAGCACCAGCAGCAGCAACAGGGCAACACCCCCCGCGAACAGCAGCAGCGCCGCCGTCATCGGTGCGCCCTCGGCCAGCCCTGGCATCACCCCGGCCAGGACGGCAGGCAAGGCGCCCTGCCAAACCACCATGCCCAGCGTCGCCCCCAGCCAGGCAAGACCCAGACCCGCCGTCAGCCGCAGCGGCATCGCGGTGCGCGGCTGGCGCAGCGCCCGCCGGAACGCCCTGACCTGCCGCGACACATCCTGCTGGATCGCCATCAGCGCCGGCACCACCAGCAGCACCAGCACCATCCCGAAACCCAGGCCATAGACCAGCGTGATCACCGTCGGCTTGAGGAACTGCGCCTGCGACGATGTCTCGTAGAGCAGCGGCGCAAGCCCCAGCACCGTCGTCAGCGTCGTCAGCATCACGGCGCGCAGCCTGTCTGCCGTCCCGTCGATGATCGCGGGCACCAGCCCGCGCTCGCGCGCCTTCTCGTCAATGGTCGTGACCAGCACGATGGAATCGTTGATGATGATGCCCGTCATGCCCAACAGCCCCACGATGGTGAACATCGACATCGGCACATCCCACAGCGCATGGCCCCAGATCGTGCCGACCAGCCCGAAGGGGATGACGGCCATCACCACCACCGGCCTTGTCCAGCTGGCAAAGATCCAGGCCAGCACAAGGTAAATCCCGGTCAGGCACAGGATCAGGCCGGTGCGCGCATCGGCCAGAAAGGCATCCTCCTGTTCCGACAGCCCCGCCAGACGGTATTCCAGCTGCATCTCGGACGCGATGCGCGGCAGGATTTCATCCGTCAGCGCCTGCATCACGGCTGCCGCGCGGGCCGGATCATCCTCGGATATGTCGCCGGTCACGGTGATCACCCGCAGGCCGTTCTCGCGCCGCACGGTCGAAAACCCGTCCCGCGCCGCGACGCTGACGATATCGGCCAGCGGCACATAGGCCCCCGATGGCGCGCGCAGCAGCATCCGCTCCATGAAATCGCCCGTCAGCTCATCGGCGGGCAGTTCCACCCGGATCGCGGCGCTGCGCGGCCCCTCGGGATAGGTCGCCGCCTCCAGCCCGTTCAGCCGGTGCCGCAACACCCGGCCCAGATCGTCGATGGCAAAGCCCATGGCCTGACCCTGCGGCGTCAGTTCAAGGATCAGCTCTTCCTTGTCATAGGCCAGCGTATCCTCGACCGCCGACACCTCGGGAAACCGCGCCAACTCGGTCTTCAGCGCCTCGCTCGCCGCCTTCAGCCCCTCTGCGGTGGCGCCATAGAACTGCACATTCAGCGCCTCACCCGCCGGACCGGACCGCCAGCCCCGGAAACTGACGGTTTCGGCCAGGGGATGCATCTGCACCGCCTCCTGCAGATCGGCGACGAAGGCAAAGGACGAATAGGGGCGCAGATCGGGGTCGATCATCTCGATCGACAGCCCGCCCAGCAGATCGGCCTCGGTATCCTCGGCGCCGGGAAGGGACCGTCCCGAATTGCCGCCGATTTCCGCGATCACATAGGCGATGGGATTGCGGCCATGTTCGGCCTCGTATCGCGCAGCGACTTCACCGGCGGCGCGCTGCATCTCCTCCATCATGGCCAGCGTGTCGCTGCGGCTCGCCCCCGGCAGCATCGCGAAATTGCCCGTCACGCTGCCCTGTTCGGGCGAGTTGAAAAAGCGCCAGGGCACATCCCCCCGCACCAGCGCGGCCACCTGCACCGCCAGCAACAGGATCACCCCCGCCAGCACCGGATAGCGCGCCCCGACCACCAGCCCCATCAACGGCCGGAACCCCCGGTCGCGCAACCAGTCAAAACCCCGGTTCACCGCGCGGCTGGGCAGATCGTACCAGTGATCGCGCACCGCATGGGCCAGCGCATGTGACATGTGATTGGGCAGGATCAGAAAGCATTCCACCAATGACGCGGCCAGCACCACGATCACCGTAAAGGGGATATCCGCGATCAGCGTGCCCATGCGCCCGCCCACGACAACCAGCCCGAAAAAGGCGATCACCGTGGTCAGCATCGCCGCGAATACCGGCATCGCCATGCGCCGCGCGGCAGTCTCGGCGGCCACGACAGGCGGCTCCCCCATCCGGTAGCGCGCATCGGCATGCTCGCCCACCACGATGGCGTCATCCACCACCAGCCCCAGCGTGATGATCAACCCGAACAGGCTGATCATGTTCAGGGTCAGCCCAAAGGCATACATCAGCGCGATCGCCGCCAGCATCGCCACCGGAATGCCTGCCGCCACCCAGAAGGCGGTGCGCGCATTCAGGAACAGGAACAGCAAGCCCACCACCAGCGCCAGACCCGTCAACCCGTTGGTGACCAGCAGATCCAGACGCCCGGTGATCTGCTCGGCGCGGGTGCGGATCAGATCCACCGTCACCCCCGCGGGCAGCGTCGCCTGCAATTCCGCCGCCACTCGTTCGACCTGAGCCTGCGCCCGGATCGCATCGCCGCTGGCCGACCGGTCCACCCGGATCGTCATTGCGGGGTTCTCGCCCACGAAATACCCCCGCTCGCGATCCACACCCAGCTTTTCGATCCGCGCCACATCCGACAGCCGCAGAACCGATCCATCCGGGTTCGACCGCAGCACGATCTCGGCGATCTGGTCGGGCGCGGTGCGCCCCGACCCCGTGCGCACACGGGCATTCGCGCCGGTCACGTCACCGGCAGGATCGGCCGTCACCTCGGCCCCGATCACCGCCGCGATCTCGGCGATGGAAATGTCATGCGCCATCAGCTTGACCGACGCCACCTCGACCAGCGTCTCGGGCGCCGCCACCCCGCGCACCGTGGTCCGCGTTATGCCTTGCGCGAAAAGCCGCGTCACCATCTCGTCCGCAAAGCGCGCCAGCTGGTCCACCCCGACCGGGCCGGTGATCACCACATCGGTCACGCGGTCGCGCCAGACGCCGCGCTGCACCTGCGGCTCCTCGGCCTCTTCGGGCAGGGTCGTGACCTGATCGACCGCCGCCAGCACATCCTCGGCGGCGCGCCCCATGTCCCAGCCGGGCTCGAACTCCAGCCGGATCGTCGCGCGCCCCTCGCGGCTGGACGATGACGAGGACGCCACCCCCTCCACCGCCAAAAGCGCAGGCTCCATCACCTGCACGATGGCATTGTCCACATCCTCGGCCCCGGCTCCCTGCCAGGCCACGCTGACGGTCACGTCATCGACCACCACATCGGGAAAGAACTGCGCCCGCATGTTGGGTGCCGCCGCAAGCCCCGCCACCACCATCAGCACCAGCAGAAGGTTCGCCGCCGTCCTGTGCCGCGTGAAATAGGACAGGATGCCACCGGCCACGGGGGGGATCCCGCGCACCATCCCGCTCAGCCCCCGATCCGCTGTTCAAGCCGCTGCACCACGGCGGCGGGCACGCGATCCTGTTGCAATTGCGCCAGCAGGCGGGTGCGCATCTCGGCGGGCATCCGGGTATTGCCCTCGACAAAGGCCACCAGCCGCGCGCGCCGTTCGGCTGTCAGTTCCAGCAATTCGGGTGCCGCCTGCGCCTGATCGCCCGGCGCATCGGTGGCGCGCAACGGGCGCACGCCGATCCCCGCCCCCAGCAAAGGGGTGCGCCGGGTCACGATCTCGCGCCCCTCGATCCCCGCCGCCGCCACGAGGATGTCATTGCCCTGCCGCCGCAGCAGCGTGACGGGCAGCACCTCCAGACGGTCGCCCGCGCCCAGCGCCAGCACCGTGCCCGCGCTGTCCATAGCAGAGCCCGGCAGGCGCACCACATCGGCCAGCGCGGGCTCGTCCACCGCGACCGTCACGAAATCGCCGGGCTTCAACCCGCCCGGATCATCCAGCGCCGCATAGATCAGCCGGCCCGATTGCCCCTCGGCCACCGTCGCATTGTCACGGGTCAGACGCCCCGCGCGTTCCAGTTCCAGACCAAAGGCATCAAGGCGCACCCGCACCGGCAGATCGGCCAGACGCCCCTGCCCGTCCAGCAA
>JAJLKH010000142.1:0-29195 GCA_033839205.1 Rhodobacterales bacterium
CGCCCCCAGCGCCACGGCCCAGACCAGTTGCAGGAAACTGACCGGCTGGGTCACGGTCACCGGGGCCACCGCGAAGGCCAGCGTCATCGTGTAATGCCCCGCCGTCGCCAGCAGCGCCACCAGCGTCAGCACCAGCAGCGCATGCGGGCTGGGCGGCACCCAGACGGCGATGGCCATAGGGGCAAGACCGATCGTGACCCAGATCGACAGCATGCCCACCACGATGGCAGCATTCGTCTCGTCGGTCAGAAGCTTGGCCAGCAGGTAGGACGCGCCAAACACAACCGCCGCCGCCAGCATCGCCAGATGCCCCGGCCCGATCTCGCGAAAGCCGGGCCGCAGGATGATCAGCGCCCCGATCAGCGCAACGACCACCGCCACCACCCGGCGCGCAGCAAGCTTTTCGCCCAGGAACAGGGCGGCACCTATGGTGACGTAGATCGGCGCCAGGTAATTCATCGCCGTCACATCGGCGATGGGTATGCGCGCCATGGCGTAGAACCACAGCGCCACACCCATGGAATGCGCAAGGCCCCGCGCGGTGAACAGCCCCCATTGCCGGCGCGTCAAGCGTGTCGCCAGGATTGGCCGGATCAAGGGGATCAGGAACACAAGGCCGATGGCATAGCGCAGAAAGGCTGCCTCGGGCGCGGGAATACCTGGTCCAAGATACTTGACCAATGCGGTGACACCCACGAACAGAAGGCCCGTCACCAGCATCCAGAGAACCCCAACCACCGGGCGGGTCTGTCTTTGCTCTACGCTCATGACGCGCATCAAGTCACGAAGCCCCGGCAGCCGCAAGAGGCCGCGGGGAATTGTTGTACAGAACAGGAGTTTACGATCCTCGGATCAGGGCGGCGGCGATGATCCACATCAGCAGTCCCACCCCGGCATCCAGCAGCCGCCAGGCCACGGGGCGGGCAAAAAGCGGCGCAAGGCGGCGCGCTCCGAAGCCCAGCGTGAAGAAGAACACGAAACTGGCCGTCATCGCACCCAGCGCAAAGGACAGCCGGTCCTCATATTGCGCCGACACCGCACCCAGCAGAACGACCGTGTCCAGATAGACATGCGGGTTGAGCCAAGTCAGTGCCAAGCAGGTCAGCAGCACACCGCGCAGCGCCTCGCCCCCCTGCCCCGTGGCTTCCAGAACGGATCCGCCGCGCCAGGCCGACAGGAAGGCACGCGCGCCATATGCGACAAGGAAAGCCGCACCGCCCCAGCGCATGACCGGTTCGATCCATGGCGCAGCCTTCGTCAACGATCCGAAGCCGGCTACCCCGGCCGCGATCAGTAAAGCATCGCTGATGGCGCAGGTCAGGCAGACCGCAAGGACATGGGACCGCCGGATGCCCTGGCGCAGCACAAAGGCATTCTGCGCGCCGATGGCAAGGATCAATGACAGGCCAAGCCCGAAACCCGCGACTGCCGCCTGCATGTCCTACCCCGTTGCCACAAGACCACGGGCGGGCTATCGCGATGCTCGCACAAGGTCAAGCGTGATGGCGGCCAGCGTCTTGCTTCCCTTTATACACTGAATAGTCGCAGCGCCTATTCGGCCGCCTCGGCCACATCGAGCGAGGCGACCTCTCCCAGCGTCACGGGCTTGAGCGGCGCGCGGATGCGATAGGCGCCCACCTCGGCCGGGTCCATTCCCTGCGCCTCGGCCAGAAGGGCGGTCACGGTCACCCCGCAATAGCGACCCTGGCAGGGGCCCATGCCCACCCGGCCAAAGGCCTTGGTCTGGTTCGGCCCGGTACAGCCCAGCTTGGCCCAACCCCGCACCTGTCCGGCCGTCACCTCTTCGCAACGGCAGATGATCGTGTCATCGGCAGGGGACAGAACCTGTGCCACAGGCGGATAGGCCGCGTCAAGAAAGGGACGCAAGGCGCGCTCGGCAGCAAGCCTGCCGGCAGGCCCATGCGCGCGGGCATCGCGCGCGTCCGCGTCGATCTTGCCAAGCTGATGCGCCACCTGTAGGGCGGCCAGCCGTCCGGCTTCTGCGGCGGCAAGTGCCCCGGCAATGCCAGCGCCGTCACCGGCCACGAAGATGCCAGTGTGCGAGGTCTCTCCCCAGGCATCAAGACGCGGCGCAAAGCATTGCTGTGCAGGCAGCCAGGCATGTTCCAGCCGCAGCGCGCGGCTGGCCTGGGTATTTGGCACGACCCCCTGGTGCAACAGCACCGTATCGCAGGCGATGCGCTGCGTCTGTCCTCCGGCGGCAAAACGCAGCGCCGCGACCCTGTCCTGCCCTTCAACCGCCAGATCGCTGGCGCCGGTGATACGGCGCACCCCTGCCCGACGCAGTTCAGCCAGCAGGCCCAAGCCCTTGATCAATGTGCGCCAGCCTCGCAAGCCGCGCGCAAGGTGCGGCAGGGCGCGGATCGTGTCGCGCAGGCTTTGGGTTTCGACCAAGGCCAGCGGCGGCGTGCCGGCCCTGACCATCTGTGCGGCCAGCAGGTAAAGGAGCGGGCCAGCCCCCGCCAGCACGGCGCGTTCGGCCACGATCCCCGAGGCCTTGAGCAGGATTTGCCCCGCCCCTGCTGTCATCACGCCCGGCAAGGTCCAGCCGGGGATCGGCACGGGCCGCTCCAGCGCGCCGGTGGCCAGGATCAGGCGGGCCGCACGCATCTGCGCCGCGCGTCCGTCCTGTGACCAAGTGACGGTGATCCCCTTACCGTCTGGTTCGATATTCCATACCACCGCCCCGGTGACATGGCGCGCGCCAGAGGACTGCATCGCCTGCGCAAGCCCTGCCCCGTCAAGGTAATCCTGCCCCAGTATCGCACCGCGCCCTGCCCCCGCGCCGGTGACTGCGCGATAAATCTGCCCACCCGCTGAGGTCTGTTCATCAAGGACTGTCACCGACAGGCCCAGTCCCGCCGCCTCGGTCGCCGCCGCCATGCCCGCAGGCCCGGCGCCGATTACGATCAGATCGACCCTCGTCATTCCGCCGCCCTCCCCTTGGGCCGCGTCAGAAGCAGACCGGCGCTGACCTGCATCATGCAAGCCTGCCGGGTCACACCACCGACTTCGATCAGGCAATCGAAACAGGCGCCCATCATGCAGAAGGGCCCGCGCGGCGCCCCCGATACGGGTGTGGCGCGGAACGATCCGACACCGGCGGCCAGCAGGGCGGCGGCAAGGTTGGCACCGTCCGGCAGGTCCAGCGGCGCGCCATCCAGCGTCACGCGCACGCGCGGCGCGGCGGGGGACAGATCACGAAAGGGCAAAGCGGCGTTCACTGAAAACCTCCAGATCCGGGGCATCGGCATCCCCCTCCAGCCATTGCGGCAGGCGCAGCGCATGGGCTGCGGCAAGAGTGACGCCAGAATGGCAGGTGACAAGACTCACGCCCGGCAAGGTGGGGCTGTGCTGGTAGATCGGCAGCCCATCAGGCGACATGATCCGCAGCGCCCCCCAGCTGCGCACCATCTGCGCCTTTTCCAGTCGCGGCATCACAGCCACGGCACGCGCGGCGATGGCGGCAACGGTTGACGTGGTGACGCGATCATCCATCCCCACCTCTTCCTTGCTGTCGCCGATCTGCACACCACCCTCATCGACCTGCCGGATGATGCCCGAAGGCCGGTTCATCATTTTAGGCAGCTTTTCGGTGATCAGCACCTGTCCGCGTTGGGGCCGGACGGGCGCGGCAAAGCCCAGCTTGGACCCAAGCTCCATGGCGCCAAGACCGGCGGACAGCACGACGCGCCCGGCTTCGACCATCTGCCCCGAGGCGCAGGTGACGCGCAGACCGCCATCGGTCTGCGTCACGTCTGTCACGGTCTGGCTGGTCAGAACCTGCCCGCCCATCCGCCGCACATCGGCGGCCAGCCCGCGCAGCAGGCGCAACGGGTTTACATGCCCGTCCTGATGGTGCAGGATCGCCCCCACCACACGGGGTCCGACTTCTGGCTCCTCGCGCTTGAGCGCGTTGTGCCCCAGAACCTCGAACGGATAGTCTCCACCCAACGCCTCGCGCAGCGCGGTGTACTGGGCGACACGCGCCTCAAGCTCGTCCTCATTGAGGTGAAAATCATATCCGCCCTCCTGGCGCAGCGACAGGTCCGTGCCCGTCCCCTCGCCCAGTTCGGCGGCAAAACTCTTCCAGAGGGCAGCGGATTGCTGACTCCAGCGGGCATAAGCAGGCTGTTTCAGCCCCTTGGACTGCACCCAGACCAGACCGAAATTGCCACGGCTGGCGCGAAAACTGCCATCGTCGCCATCCAGCACGATGACCCGGCGGCCCCGGCGCAGCAGTCCCCAGGCCACACTCAGCCCGACGATGCCACCGCCTATGATCGCGTAATCCGCCTGCATCGCTCTCTTGCCCCGTTGAAAAGGGGCGCCCCATGACGAGGCGCCCGCAGTGGTTTACTGCGCAACCGCGTCGAGGATCGCCTGACCCCAATCCGCGCCGACATCTTCCAGGATCTGCGGCCAAACGGTCTCGCGGACCTTGCTGGCCATTCCCTCAAGCTCAGCGGCGGACAGCGGGACGATCGTCGCACCCAGAGCGGCCAGCTTCTGCTCGTTCACGCCCTGATCGGATTCCGCCACGGTCCACCGTGTCGCTTCGAAAGCTTCTGCTTGCGCGCGCAAGGCTGCCTGATCTTCTGCGGACATATCCGACAAGGATTCATTCGAGATGATCATGTACCAGACTTCGAAATGGGTGTTGGCGGGGATGTAGGTCTTGGTCACATCCCGGAAAGAGGCATAGTAGCCTTCTGCCCCGGACCCGATGACGCCATCCACGACACCCGTCTGCACCGCCGTGAACGCCTCGGAGAAGGGGATCGGCGCGGGGATATAGCCCAGCGCCTCGCCGGTCAGCTGAAAGCTCTTGATGCCGGGGACGCGCACCTTGATGCCGTTGGGATCGGTGCTGCCGGGCGTGACCGCCTCGCGGTTCAGGGCGATACCGCCGAAATAGACCGGGTAGGCGGCCAGCATGGTGATGTCTTGGGCGGCATAAAGCTCGACCATCGCTTCGCGCACCGCGCCACCGGGACCATAGACCGCGCGCGCCTGTTCCCAGTTCTCGGCCAGGAAGGGGAAGGACGAGATCTGCATGCGCCGGTCGGCTGCCGTGCCGGCGGGCTGTACCGCCATGTCGATCGCACCGACCGAGATGCGTTCCTGCACGGTGGTATAGTCGCCCAGCGCCGAGGCCGGGAAAATCTCGATCTTGACGCGATCACCGGTAGCGGCGGCAACGGCTCCGGCAAAGGCGCGCACCTCCACGTCGATGGTGGCGTCCTGCGGGCGCACATGGCTTAGCTTCAGATCGCGTGCCTCGGCCATGGGGGCCAGGGCCATCAATGCGCCTGCGGCGGCTGTGAACAGGAATTTCTTCATTTGGGTTCCTCCGGTTGGATCAGGTTTCAAGGTTGCGAATGGACAATTGCAGGTCGTCAGAGATAGCCGAACAGGCGCGGCAGCCAGAGCGACAGGTCAGGCCAGAAAGCGGTAAGGATCACGACGGGCATGTAGCCGGTCAGGATCAGGAACATCGCAGGGCGGATCACCTTCGTGACCGGCACATTGCCGATCCGCGCGCCCAGATAGAGGATCGAGGCATAGGGCGGCGTTACCCCGCCCATCGCGGTCGTCACCCCCATGATCGCGGCGAACTGGATCGGGCTGACATCGATCGCGGTCATCAGCGGAAGCAGAAGCGGCGCGATCAGGATGATCGCTGTCACATCGTTCACCACCATGCCGACCAGAAGCAGCATCACGATGATCATGATCAGCAGCAGCGTCCTGTTCTGCGTGACCTCGAAGATCGCGCTGACCAGTTTCTGCGGGATGCTTTCCATCACGAAGATCTGGCTCAGGATCATCGAGAACAGGATCATCAGCATAATCGCGCCCACGGCGGTCGATGCCTCCTTGCCAGCGGCCAGGAAATTGTCCCAGCGCAGGCCCTTGTAGATCAGGAACCCCACCGGCACCGAATAGATCACCGCGACGGCGGCCGCCTCGGTCGGGGTCATCACCCCGCCATAGATGCCGCCTAGGATGATCACGGGCATCAGGATCGCCGGAAAGGCGTGGATGCCGCGCTTGGTGACTTCCGACGACAGGTCCGACAGCGACGGCTTGTCATCCAGAACCAGAGGGAACTTGCGTGCCAGCCAGAGGTTCACGACCGAGAAATTGGTCATGATGATCAGCCCCGGCAGCAGCGTGGACAGGAAGCAGGCCAGGATCGAGGTGTCGGTGACCCAGCCATAGACGATCATCGTGACCGATGGCGGGATCAGCAGCCCCAGGATCGAGGAGTTGGCGATCAGCGCCGTGGCATAGGCGCGAGGATAGCCGCGCTTTTCCATCTCGGGGATGAGCAACGGGCCGATGGCGGCAATGCCTGTCAGACCCGAGCCGGAAATTGCCCCGATCACCGCGCAGCTGACTGCAGCCACCACGCCCAGCCCGCCACGGACATGGCCGACAAAGGCATTGACGAAGCGCAGCAGACTGGCCGCGATGCCGCTTTCGGACATGATCGTGCCTGCCAGCACGAAAAGCGGGATCGCCAGCAGGACCGGGTTGCCCAGTTGCTGGACACCCCACAGGATATTGCCCTTCATGATGACGTCGCCGACAAAATACATCACCATGATCGCACCGCCGAAACACCATGGCAGCGGCACGCCAAGGGTCAGCAAAAGAACCAGAAGGCCCACGGCCAGCAGCGCGACTTCAACCATTGGCCTGCCCTCCGGCAAGGGCGCGCAGATGGCGCGACAGATGCAGCAACGACCAGCCCAGCATCAGCACCATCGCGATCAGAAGCGCGATATCGGCATAAAACACAGGGATGTAGAGGGTCGGGCTTTCACGCCAGACCCGCCAGGAATAGCGGGTGAAATCCCATACCCAGGTCAGCAGCCACAGCCCGATGATCAGGCTCAGCACTTCGCCGACACAAGCCAGCACAAGGCGGGCGCGTTCGGTTTCCAGAAAGATCTCAAGGACGTTGGCGCGGATATGCGTGTTCTCGCGCGAGGCATTCACCGCCCCCAGCATGTAGAGCCAGAACATCGGATAGAGCATGGTTTCCTCAAGCCCCATCACCGGCGTCTGGAACACATAGCGCGTGATCACCTGCACGAACTGGCCCAGAGCCACGGTGCAGATCAGTCCGGTCAGCAGAATTTGCGCGACCCTTTCCATTCCTGTCCCCTCTTCACGGTGCTTTGGCCCGGTTGAAACAGGATTGACGCAAAGCAATGTATAAGATCAAATTTAAAATAGAGATAATCCCATAGATTTACTTTATACCTAAGGGAAGCGCAGCCCATGAACCTCAGCTTTCGTCAGCTTCAGACCTTTCGCGAGGTGATGCGCACGGGCTCTATCTCGGAGGCCAGCCGGAACCTGGGCCGCACCCAACCCGCCGTCAGCACCATGATCGCCGGGCTGGAACGGGAACTGCGCTATCCCTTGTTCCTGCGCGAGCATGGACGCCTGACCCCCCGCCCCGAGGCGCATTATTTCCTGGAAGAGGCAGAGGCGGTGCTGGATCGCCTCGCCCAATCCGCCCGCGTCATGGACGAGATCGGCAAACTGGATCACGGTCGCCTGCGCATCGCCTGCCACCCTGCGGCATCGGGTTTCTTCATGCCCCGCGTTCTGGCCGGGTTCCTTGAAGGCCGCCCCGGCGTAGAGGCGGCGCTGATGATGCGTTCTTCTGCCGTGGTCGAAGACCTGGTCGCCAGCCAGGAATACGACATCGGCCTTGCCGAAACACCCGCCCCGCGCGCGTCGATCCGCACCGAGGATTTTGCCCTGCCCTGCCTTCTGGCTCTGCCCTCCGACAGCCCGCTGGCAACGCGGGACAGTATTGGGCCCGCCGATCTGGACGGGCATCCCATGGCCACGCTTTTCGATGCGCATCATACTTGGCAGGCAACGCGTGCGGCCTTTGACCAGGCAGGCGCCAGGCTGAACCGGCGCTTTGTGCTGCAGACCTTCCTGCCTGCGCTGGAACTTGTGGCCGCAGGTTTGTGCTGCACGCTGTCCGACCGGATTACCGCCGCAAGCCACACCGGCGCACGCGTGGTTTTTCGCCCGTTTACGCCCGACATCATCAGCAGCGTATCGATCCTGACACCCGCGCACCGCCCCCCGTCGCTATTGGCGCAGGGTTTCCGGGACAACCTGCGACAGGCCCTGACCCGCCTAACCGCTGAACCGGCGCAGAACGCGGCCGAGCCGGACCGCTGAACCTGAAATGGAAAAGGGCGCCCCATGGGGCGCCCTGTCACATCATGAGGCCCGTCGGATCAGAGTTGACCCATCACATCGTCGCTGGCCTCGAAATTCGTGGTCACGCGCTGCACGTCGTCGTCATCTTCCAGCGCATCGACCAGCTTCATCAGCTTTTGCATGCTCTCTAGATCCATCTCGGTCGTGGTCGTCGGCTTCCAGACCAGCTTGGTGCTGTCGGAGTCGCCCAGCACGGCCTCAAGCGCCGTCGCGACCTCATTCAGATCGGTATCGGCGCACCAGATCACGTGGCCGTCCTCGCTGCTTTCCACATCCTCGGCCCCGGCTTCGATTGCCGCCATCAGGACGGTATCGGCATCACCCACCTTTGCAGGATAGGTAATCTCGCCCTTGCGGTCGAACATGAAGCCGACCGATCCGGTCTCGCCCAGGTTGCCGCCATTCTTGGTGAAGGTCGAGCGCACGTTGGACGCGGTGCGGTTGCGGTTGTCGGTCATCGCCTCGACGATGATCGCCACGCCATTCGGGCCATAGCCTTCATAGCGGATTTCCTCATAGGCATCGCCCTCGCCGCCGATGGCCTTCTTGATGGCACGTTCGATCACGTCCTTGGGGCAGGATTGCGATTTCGCTTCCTTCACCGCAAGACGCAGGCGCGGGTTCTTTTCAGGATCGGGGTCGCCCATCTTGGCGGCCACGGTGATTTCCTTTGAAAGCTTCGAGAAGAGCTTTGCCCGGACCGAATCCTGGCGGTTCTTGCGATGCTGGATGTTAGCCCATTTTGAGTGGCCGGCCATGCGTGCCTCCGTCTGCTTGTCTGAATATGCCTGTCTGGCGGTCAGCGCCTCTATATGTCAGCAGCACAGCCCCTCGCAAGGCCGTCCGAGACATGGCACGCGCGCCTTTCGGACGGCGTTCAGCCCAGCGGGCCCGCAGCATCAAGTCTGCCGCCATGACGCACGGCACAGACCTTGGTGGCCCGCCCGGTCAGATCGTCTGTCTCGACATAGACGCCGGACAGGGTTGCCTCGCCCATGGCGGGGGTGAAACGCCCCTTGGCCATGCCGGTCACAAAGCGGCGCATGGGTTCATCCTTTTCCATGCCGATAACGCTGTTGTAGTCACCGCACATGCCCGCATCGGTCAGATAGGCAGTGGCGCCACCCAGGATCATGGCATCAGCGGTCGGCACATGGGTATGGGTGCCCACGACAAGGCTGGCGCGGCCCGCGCAGAAATGGCCCATGCCCATCTTCTCGCTGGTCGCCTCGCAATGCATGTCCACGATCGCGGCCTGCACCGCGCCGCCAAGCGGATGTGCCGCAAGCACCTGATCTACGGCGGAAAACGGATCGTCATAGGCGCGTTTCATGAACACATTGCCCAGCACCTGCGTGACCAGGACCTTGCGCCCCCGCGCATCCGAAAACACCCGGTGCCCGCGCCCCGGCGCACCCTTGGCAAAGTTCAGCGGGCGCAGGATGCGCGGCTCGTTCTCGATGAATTGCAGCATGTCCTTCTGGTCGAAAGCGTGATCGCCCAGCGTCAGGCAATCGGCACCGGCAGCCAGCAGCACCTTGGCATGATCCGCAGTCAGCCCCGCCCCGCTTGACGCGTTCTCGCCATTGACGACAACGAAGTCCAGCTTCCACTCGGCCCTGAGGCGCGGCAGGTTTTCCGATACGGCCTGCCGTCCGGCACGACCCATGACATCGCCAAGGAACAGTATTTTCATGCCCAAAGGCCTAGGGCGAATGCCGTGCCACGGCAAGGGTCAAGGTGGCGCGACCACTGGAAATCTGCACGCGCCCTCTTCGTCTTTCCCTGAATGCTCACGCGCACCCCCCACCACGGGTGATCACCTCGGCCTCGGTCACGATCAGGTCCAGCCATTGATCTGTCGGCTCAAGCGGCAGGTGCGTGGTCTCTTGCGCGCCAAACGCGAACCCGATCGCCAGCACCATGCCCCGCGCGCGAAGCTGCTCAAGCGTACGATCGTAGAAACCGCCGCCATAGCCCAGCCGCCCGCCCCTTCGATCAAAGGCTACCAGCGGCACGACCAGCACTTCGGGCACAACCCAGTCCAGAACGGCGGGGACCTGCGCGCCGAATTCACCAGCCACCATGGCGCAATCCGGTGTCCAGCGCGCAAAACGCAGGGGCAGGCCCCCGCCCTGGATGACCGGCACACAGACCGGCCCTTCTGCTGCCATGCGGCCCATTGCTGCAAGGGGGCTGATCTCGGTGCGCATCGGCATGTAGCCCGCCAATACCTTGCCGGCATGGGGACGCAGCACATCGGCCAGCAACCCCGCGTGATCGGGCCCAATCGCGTCAAAGGCCGTCTTGCGCCGGGCGAATGCGTCGCGTCGGGCAGCGGCCTTGATCGCGGTCAGGTCTGGCGCTGCGGTCATGCCCACCCCCTACATCAGCACGGCCGAAGCAAGGCCAAGGAAGGCGAAAAAGCCCACCACATCCGTCACCGTCGTCACGAACGGCCCGGAGGCCAGCGCAGGGTCGATCTTCAACCGCTCCAGCGCCATCGGGATCACGATACCGCCCAGCGCCGCCGCGACCTGTGTCAGCAGCATCGCAACACCGATCACCGCCGCCAGCATCGGCACCCCGAACCAGACCCCGGCCACCAGCGCCATGAGCAATCCAAAGACCATGCCGTTCAGCGCGCCCACAGACACCTCGCGCCAGATCACTCGCATGGCGTTCTGCGCGGTCAGATCGCGTGTCGCGATCGAGCGGACGGCCACGGTCATGGTCTGCGTGCCCGCATTGCCCCCCATCGAGGCGACGATGGGCATCAACACCGCCAGCGCGACCATCTGGTTGATCGTCTCGGCGAAAGCATCGATCACCAGCGAGGCCAGGATCGCCGTCAGCAGGTTCACGAACAGCCAGACCGCGCGGCCCCGCGCAGCCTCGAGGATCGTGTCCGACAGGCTGGCATCTTCGCTGACACCGGCCATCCGCAGGATGTCCTCTTCATGTTCCTCGTCCAGCACGGCCATGGCGTCATCGATGGTGATGACGCCCACAAGCCGCCCGTCCTCGTCTACCACCGGGGCAGAGATAAGGTGGTACTGGTTGAACGCATAGGCCACGTCGCCGTCATACTGAGTGACGGGGATCAGGTGAAACGCCTCTTCCGTGATGTCGCGCAGCGCCACATCGCGGCGCGAACGCATGATCTTGCCCAAAGTCACGTTGCCCACCGGATGCAGGCGCGGATCGACCAGCACCATGTGGTAGAACTGATCGGGCAGCTCTTCCGAATTTCGCAAGAAATCGATGGCCTCGCCAACGGTCCAGTGCTCGGGCGCCATCACGACCTCGCGCTGCATCAGGCGGCCTGCGGAGTATTCCGGATAGGTCATCGCCTGCTGCACGGCGACGCGATCGGCATCCTCCAGCGCATCAAGGATCGCATCCTGCTGCGGCGCGTCCAGATCTTCCAGCAGATCGACCACGTCGTCGCTGTCCAGTTCGCGCACCGCATCGGCCAGAACCTGCGGGTTCAGAACCGAGATCACATCCTCGCGGATGCTTTCGCCCAGTTCGGACAGGATGTCGCCGTCGAACTCCTTGCCGTAAAGCTGGATCAGCGCACGGCGGTCGTCGCGGTCGATCTGCTCCAGCAGGTCGGCGATATCGGCCGGGTGCAGCGGCTCCATCAGCTCTGTCAGCAGGTCGGCATCGCCAGCCTCGACGGCATCGAGAATCGCGGCGACCGTGCGACGCTCCAACCCGTAGCTTCCGCTGGACTGGGCTTCGCTGGACATGTCTGCGGAACGGTCGATCAGGTCTTCGTCGTCAGCCATCTCACCCTCCTGTCCGCGATTGCCCCTACTTAGCGGAAAGAGATGGCCGGAAACAATGCTTACCGGGGAAAACAGGAGTGATTTACCTTGCATCGTCCGATCCCTAGAGTGCGGATGAAAGGAATTCCTTATGACCGTACAGACGCTTTTGCTGGGGCAGACCTTGCGCTTCGCCGCCGACCCCTTTGTCGTGGGACCGGATGCTGCGATCCATGACAGCGCGGGGGGCATTCTTATGGCTGGCGGTCATGTGACGGCGGTTGGCCATGGGGCGGATCTGCGCAGGGCACATCCGCAAGCGCAGGTAGTGGATCATGGTGATGCCCTGCTGATGGCGGGCTTCGTGGATGCCCATGTGCACTATCCGCAGACCGCGATCATTGCCAGCTGGGGCAAGCGGCTGATCGACTGGCTGAACCTTTACACCTTTCCCGAAGAGATGCGTTTCGCCGATCCTGCCCATGCCGCGGATATCGCAGCCCGCTACCTTGAACTGACGCTGGCCAATGGCACAACGACCGTCTGCAGCTATGCAACGATCCATCCCGAAAGTGTGGATGCCTTCTTTGACGCAGCAAGGGCGCGCGGACAGCGCGTGGTGGCGGGCAAGACCTGCATGGACCGCAACGCGCCTGAAGGGCTGCGCGATACCGCGCAATCGGCCTATGACGACAGCCGCGCACTACTTGCGAAGTGGCATGGCGTGGACCGGCTGTCCTATGCGATCACGCCACGCTTCTCGCCCACCTCGACGCCTGAACAGCTGGAGGCACTGGGCGCCCTCTGGGCCGAGCATCCGGATTGCCTGATGCAAACCCACCTGAGCGAACAGACAGACGAGATCGCCTGGGTGCGCGGCCTTTATCCGGATGCGCGCGACTATCTGGACACCTACGAGCGCCATGGACTGCTTGGTGCCAATGGCCTCTACGGTCATGCCATCCATCTGGAACCCCGCGAAAGGGACCGCCTGCGCGACGTCGGCGCGGCCCTTGTGCATTGCCCGACCTCCAACACCTTCATCGGGTCGGGCCTGTTCGACATGGCAGGCCTTGTGGCGGCTGGCCATCGCGTCGGGTTGGCCACGGATACGGGCGGCGGTTCCAGCTTTTCGATGTTGCGCACCATGGCCGCCGCCTATGAGATCGGCCAGTTGCGCGGCACCGCCCTGCATCCCACGCAGCTATTGTGGCTGGCAACCGTCGGATCGGCGCGGGCGCTGCGCCTGGATGACCGTATCGGAAACCTGGCACCGGGGATGGAAGCGGATATTGTCGCGATCGACCTCGCCTCGACCCCGGCGATCGCCCAGCGTAGTCATAGGGCACAAGATATCTGGGAGGCCGTCTTTCCGACGATCATGATGGGTGATGATCGTGCGATCCGCGCAACTTGGGTCGCAGGACAAAGACTGGTTTGAGGGCCCGCGGCCCGATCTGGTTCAGCAGGGGCTGCCCATCACCAGAACCCAGGCACGATCAACTGCCGCAAATCCGAAATGTGTGACCTTGCGCGACAGCGCGTTGCGGCGGTGACCGGGGGAGTTGTACCAGCCTGACATGACCTTGGCCGGATCGCGGAAACCCATGGCGATATTCTCGTTGACCGCGCGATAGCAGAACCCAGCCCGCTTGACGCGCTGAGCCAAGGTCGAGCCGTCAGAGCCACGATGCGACATGAAACCGTGGCTTGCCATGTCGCGTGCATGCGCCTCGGCGGCGGCCATCAGCAACGCGTGCGGCTGAACCGCATGCAGACCATGCGCCGCGCGCTGCGCATTAAGGGTCTGGGCGACAAAGCTTTCGGTGCTGGCATAGGCTGGGGCCACAGGCGAAAACGTCAGGGCAAGGATGACCAGGATTGTACGGATCATGATCCCTCAGGAATGGCAGTTGCGATACATCGGTTTTCTTGCATGGCACTTTGGTGAAATTATGGCGACTTGACCAGATGGCTTTGCTGGCCTCGGCAAGAAACCACCACTCCGCCGGACATACCCTAGCCCGCCAGTGCCCGCGCAAGGCGGCGCTGATCCTCCAGCACGCGGGGCAGATCGATGGTAGCAAGCTGGCCCTCGCGCACCACGCGCCGCCCCTCGACCAACAGATCACGCACCCGCACCGGCCCCGCCAGCACAAGGGCCGCCGGATCCCAGCTGCCGGCGCTTTCGATGCCCGAGACATCCCAAATCGCAATATCGGCGCGCTTACCCACCGCCAGCCGACCGACATCGGGTCGGCCCAGCACATCGGCCCCGCCGCGCGTTGCGATCTCCAATGCCTCGCGCGCACTCATCCGGTCGGCCCCCAGGGTGACGCGCTGCAACAGCATCGCCTGACGCGCCTCAAGCATCAGGTTGCCGCTGTCATTGCTGGCCGATCCGTCGACGCCCAGCCCCACAGGCACACCTGCATCACGCATCGCCCGAACCGGAGCCACCCCCGACCCAAGCCGGCAATTCGAACAGGGGCAATGCGCCACGCCGGTGCGGGTTCTGGCAAACAGATCAATCTCTTGGCGATCCAGCTTCACGCAATGCGCATGCCAGACATCGGAACCCGTCCAGCCCAGATCCTCGGCATATTGGCCGGGGCGACAACCGAATTGCGCCAGCGAATAGGCGACATCCTCGTCATTTTCGGCCAAGTGGGTGTGCAGCATCACACCCTTGTCCCGCGCCAGCAGTGCTGCGTCGCGCATCAACTCGCGACTGACCGAAAAGGGCGAACAGGGCGCCACGCCAACCCGGCACATCGCCCCTTCGGCCGCGTCGTGAAAAGCGTCGATTACCCGGATGCAATCCTCGAGAATGGCAGCCTCGTCCTCGACCAGGTCATCGGGCGGAAGGCCGCCCGCGCTTTGCCCGATGCTCATCGCGCCGCGCGTCGGGTGAAAGCGCAACCCCAGTTCGGCGGCCGCATGGATCGTATCCTCCAGCCGTGATCCGTTGGGATAGAGATAGAGGTGATCGGAGGACAGCGTGCATCCCGACAGCGCCAGCTCGGCCAGCCCGGTAAGCGTGCTGACGCGCATTTCTTCGGGACCGAAGCGCGCCCAGATCGGATAGAGCGTCCTGAGCCAGCCGAACAGCAAGGCATCCTGCCCGCCCGGCACCGCGCGCGTCAGGCTTTGGTAAAGATGGTGATGCGTATTCACCAGGCCGGGCGTGACCACGCAACCGGCGGCCTGCAGCACCTCGGCATCGGGATGCGACCGCGCCAGATCGGGGCCGATGGCGGCGATCACGCCCCCAAGGATCAGGATATCGGCCCCGCGCCATTCGGCGCGCTTGTCGTCCATGGTCAGGATGTGATCCGCATTGCGGATCAGGATTTCGGAACGGGTAGTTTGCATCAAGGATGCCATGGGCGCCTCCGGTCAGACAGCGCCCCCTCATTCACGCAGCGCGCACCGGAAAGGGGCCAAGAGGCGCGCGCCTAGGCACGATAGCCGCGTCAGCGCCGCTGGATCAAGCCTGAACCTCGCGCAGGATCGCCAGAGCCGCCGCATGTTGGTCAACCCCGGCAGCAGCCAGGATGCGTCCACCGTGATGGGCCGGGCCGCCCTGCCAGTCGGTCACGATCCCACCGGCCGCCTCGATCACGGCGATGGGGGCCTGTACGTCATAATCACTGAGGCCCGCCTCGATCACCAGATCGATCTGGCCCGCGGCCAGTAGCGCATAGGCGTAGCAATCCATCCCGTAGCGCACCAGTTTCACGCGGTCAGCCACGGCGCGGAACCCTGCCGCCTCGGCCTGCGTGCCGACTTCGGGAAACGTGGTGAAGAGGATACTGTCCGACAGGCCACGCGCCCCACGTACGCCCAGATCCGATGCCCCCATCGGGCCGCGCATGCCGGACTGGCCGAAACCGCCCCAAAAGCGTTCGCCGATATAGGGCTGATCGATCACGCCAAAAAGCGGCCCATCCTCATCGGCCACGGCAATCAGAACACCCCAGGTAGGCGCACCGGACAGAAAGGCGCGGGTTCCATCCACAGGATCAAGAACCCAGCGCAGACCCGAAGTGCCGGTTGTGTGACCCAATTCCTCGCCCGTCACGCCATCATGCGGGCGGCGGCGCGCCAGAATGGCGCGCATCGCCTCTTCCGCCGCGCGATCGGCTTGGGTCACGGGGTCAAAGCCACCCGCCTGCTTGTTTTCCGCGGAAAGACCGGCCGCGCGAAACCAGGGAAGAACAGCCACCCGCGCCGCATCCGCCATTTCATGCGCAGTTGCGATCAGATCGGCGGTCACGGGATCGGATGCGGAAAGACTGGCCATGATACCCCCAAGGCAAGTTGCGCCGACTGGGTAGCGCAGCCAGTCTCCGGGCTCAAGCCACGTCCGACAGCACGCGCGCCAGGTCGAACAGGCGGCGACGCTGGTTCTCGGGGATGGCATAGTAAGTGCGCACAAGGTCCATCGCCTCGCGGTCACCCATCAGATCCTTGGACCCACCGGAAGCTTCCTCTGCTGTCGCAGCACGGGGTGCATGCGCCGTCGCCGGGGCCATGTCGCCGTTGGCGGACACAAGCCCTTCGAAGAAGAAACTGACCGGCACACCAAGGCTGTCGGCGATGTCCCACAACCGCGAGGCGCTGACACGATTTGCCCCGGTTTCATATTTCTGGATCTGCTGGAACTTTATACCGACCTGTTCGGCCAGTTGCTGCTGGGTCATGGCCAGAAGCCAGCGGCGATGACGGATACGCTTTCCGACATGCACATCAACATGATGCGACATACTCATACCTCTCTTACTGCACACGGCGGCATCGGGACAAACGTCCATTCTGCCCTCCACACTCTTAACGCCTCCTTGATACACCAAAAGATCGCGTCAGAATACAGGTTTTCTGCACGGCCCGGTTGATTTCATGGCGCCTTCCGCGTCTGGGCGGAACAATCAGGGGGCGGGGCGCTTTGCGGCCGCGCGATTCGCTGCCATAAACGGCCCGGACACGCCCCAGGAGGTTTCATGCGCGCCTACCATAAACCCGCCCCCGAGGCCCCCGCCAGCGTGATGCAGATCGCGATGCCAGAGCCTGCCCCCGGACAGATCCGGGTCAAGATCGAAGCCTGCGGCCTGAACTTCGCGGATCTGCTGATGCTGAAAGGGCAATATCAGGACACGCCGGCCACGCCCTTCACCCTTGGCATGGAGGTGGCCGGCACGGTCGATGCGCTGGGTGATGGCACCGCGGGCCCTGCCCTTGGCACCCGCGTGGCCGTGTTTGGCGGTCACGGCGGCTTGGCCGAATACGGCTGTTTCGACGCAAGTCGCGCCGTGCCGCTGCCCGATGTGATGAGCATGACCGATGCGGCGGCCTTCCTGATTGCTTACGGCACGTCGCATCTGGCGCTTGATCATCGCGCGCGGCTGCAGCCGGGTGAGCGACTGCTTGTGCTGGGTGCTGCGGGCGGTGTGGGGCTGACGGCGGTCGAGGTGGGCAAGCTCATGGGCGCCACCGTGATCGCCTGCGCCCGTGGCGCCGACAAGCTCGAGGCGGCCCGCGCGGCAGGGGCCGACCATCTGATCGACGCTGCCACCGACGACATCCGCGCCGTGGTCAAATCGCTGGGCGGGGCGGATGTGGTCTATGACCCCGTGGGCGGTGAACAATGGAAAGCTGCCTTTCGCGCCTGCAATCCCGAGGCGCGGCTTCTGCCGATCGGTTTCGCCAGCGGCGAGGTGCCGCAAATCCCCGCCAATCATCTGCTGGTCAAGAACCTCAGCGTATTGGGCGTCTACTGGGGCGGCTACATGACATTCAACCCCAAGGCCCTGACCGACAGCCTGCGCGTGCTGCTGGACTGGTACGCCGCCGGGCGCGTCAAGCCGCATGTAAGCCATGTGCTGCCCCTCACCCGGGTCGAGGAAGGGCTTGAACTGCTGCGCAGCCGCGCATCGACCGGCAAGGTGGTCATCACCATGCAGAACGACTGACCGCGCAGGATTCCGCTTTCACCCGGCAAACACACGCATCCGTCGTCTCGAACGCGGAAGCTGCTCTGCCGCGCGCGGCCGGATCAAAGGCTCTGATAGGCCTGCCGCAGCAGTGCGCCAAGCTGGCTCAACACCTCGCCGCGGGCGCGTTCCATCCCGTACATGTTGATCTTCTGCAAGGTCAGTTCAGGCAAAGTGCCACCATGGTCGATCTGTTCCAGATGGCGCGGGTGCATACCGTCGATCATCGTGTTGATCCCCATGTCGGCACTGACCGTCGCTTCGATCGTACGGTCGGATTCCGTTTCGACTGCCAATTCCCACGGGATTCCCGCACTCTCCAGTGCAGCGATGGCACCGGCCCGGAAAATGCAGTGCCGTCCGAAGACCAGCCGCAAGGGGCGTTGCCGCCATGCATTGCCGCCTGCGGCGCCCACCCAGCGCAGCGGAAGCGCGGTCAACGTCTCGCCGCCCGGATCAAGCGACACCTCGGTGGTCAGGATGATGTCGCATTCCCCTCGCCGGTACTTGACCTTGAGATCGCGCGTAACCGTCGTGATCAACTGCACCTTCATGCGCGGATACATGACGTTGAACCGCTGCAGCACCTGCGGAACCGCGGGCAGAACGATATCCGTCGGGACGCCCAGCACGATCTCTCCCTCGAAGATCTGATCCGTCAGCCGCGCCATCACCTCGTCGTTCATGTCGACCATCCGCCTGGCATAGCCTAACATCTGCTGCCCCGCAGCTGTCAGGGACACCGTACGGTTCGACCGGTCAAGCAGGTGCAGACCCAACACGTCTTCCAACCGCTTGAGCTGCATGGACACGGCCGATTGGGTCAGATGCAGGTGCCCTGCAGCGCGGGTCACCCCGCCCAGGTCGGCGACGGCCACGAAAGAGCGCAGGGTGGTGATGTCAAGATTTCGCATTCATCTGCTTTCGTGATTCATCATGTCAAAAACATTCATTTCCCTTATGCGTACGCGCGATCTATCTATCAAGAGAAATGATCCTCGCCCCCGCCAGGATCACAAACACGAAAGTATTTGAAATGTCGACACGTCCGTTCACCCGGTTTGCCGGTATCGCCCTGCCCACGCGCCCTGTATTGTCAGGCCTGCTGCGCCGCGTTGGACTGATGCGCGCCGCGCATCGTCAGCGCATGGCCCTTGCGCGACTGGATGCCGCAGCCCTGTCCGATATCGGGATCACCCCCGAGGAGGCCCGGACCGAGGCCAGCCGCCCCGCTTGGGATATCCCGCATCGCTGGTAAAACAGGCCATCGAGACGGTCCAGCGGGCACAGGGAAAACCGGTGGCGAAAAAATATGTTTCCGTGCCGGAAAACCTTGAAAAGCGCGGCGCCCTTCCCGATATTTGCCCCAATACGTCCACAAAGGGCGTGCGTGTCATTTTTTCGGAGGCATCCATGGCTGAGTATAACACTTACCGGACGGCAACGGCGGGCATCAGCACCGCCCAGATTGACGAGGGTCTTCGCACCCATATGAACAAGGTCTACGGCACGATGTCCGTGGGCATGCTGATCACATTCGCTGTGGCATGGGCCGTCGGCACCAGCCCGGCACTGCTGAGCGTGTTCCGCGATCCGGTGACCCTCAGCCCGAACATCCTGGGCTGGATCATCATGTTCGCCCCGCTGGCCATGGTCTTTGGCTTCTCGGCCATGATCAACCGTTTCTCGGCCGCTGCCGCCCAGACCTTCTTCTATGCATTCGCGGCCGTTATGGGTCTTTCGCTGTCCTGGATCTTCGTGGCCTTCACCGGCTTCTCGATCGCGCAGGTTTTCCTTGTCACCTCGATCGCATTCGCCGGCCTGTCGCTTTACGGCTACACCACGAAAAAGGACATCTCGGGCTGGGGCGCGTTCCTGATCATGGGCGTCATCGGACTGGTCGTGGCATCCATCGTGAACATCTTCCTGGGTTCGCCCGCGATCATGTTCGCGATCTCGGTTCTGGGCGTGCTGATCTTCGCCGGCCTGACCGCCTACGACACCCAGAACATCAAGACGACCTACATTCAGCACGCTGCACATGGCGATGCGGAGTGGATCGCGAAGTCGGGCATCATGGGCGCGCTGAGCCTGTACCTGAACTTCATCAACATGTTCATGATGTTGCTGCAGCTGTTCGGCAACCGCGAATAAGCGCACGCACCTCCGACATGACGAAAGGGCCGGTCAAGCGACCGGCCCTTTTTCATTGCGCCCCGCGCTGTGGCGTCAAACGTGAACCCCGAACATGCGCCCAACGCCGGAAGTGACCAACATCGCCAGACTGCCCCAAAAGACGACGCGCAGGATCGAGGGCCGAACCGGCGCGCCGCCCAGCCGCGCACCTGTGCCCCCCAGGATGACCAGCGCCAGCAATGCGACCACGGCGACCACCCCGACTGTCATGCCCTGCGGCGCAAGCAAGGCCCCCACCAGCGGCATTGCGGCCCCCAGTGCAAAGCTGACGGAAGAGGCCCAGGCCGCCTGCAGTGCATTGGCATCACCGGCCAGTCCGTGCATCCCTAGTTCCTCACGCGCATGGGCATCCAGCGCATCGTGATCCGTCATCTGTTGCGCAACTTCCATCGCAAGCCCCGACTCGACTCCGCGCGCCTCCAGTCCTTCGGCCAGTTCGGACAACTCATAGTCCGGATCATCCTCAAGCGCCGCACGTTCGCGTTCAAGATCAGCCGTCTCGATATCCTGCTGAGTCGAGACGGAGACATATTCGCCCGCCGCCATCGACAGGGCGCCCGCGCTCAGCCCGGCCAACCCCGCAAGCAGGATACCGCTGCGGTCCATCCCGGCCGAGGCCACGCCGACCAGAAGGCTGGCGGTCGAGACAATGCCGTCATTCGCCCCCAGCACCGAAGCACGCAGCCAGTTGCTGCGATTGATGAAATGGCCTTCTTTTGGCATCCGACTTGGTCCTGAAACTCATTCGCAAAGGGGTAGAAACGAAAAAGGCCACGCGCGCGGCGTGGCCCTGTCCGAAACGGATGGCGGATCAATTACTTGATCTTGCCTTCCTTGTACTCCACGTGCTTGCGCACAACGGGGTCGTATTTCTTGATCACCATCTTCTCGGTCATGGTGCGAGCATTTTTCTTGGTCACGTAAAAATGGCCCGTGCCCGCGGTCGAGTTCAGACGGATCTTGATGGTCGTCGGCTTCGCCATTGCTGTTCTCCTACGCCGGACGACGCAGCCGCCCGTGAAATTCCTTGAACCCCGGCTTTTACCCGCGCGCTCACCAGAGTCAACAGACAAAGCCGCCAATTCGCGCGGATTTTCACAAGCCTCGGCCCGCAGAACCGGATCAAAGCGCCGGACGCCCCATCGCGGCGTGCAGCCCGTCGCGTTCGACATCCGACAGGCCAAGAGCCCGCGCCAAGGTCTGCAGATAGCTGCGCTCGGCCTCGGTATCGACCTGCACAGCCATGAGAGCCGCGGAATAGACCTGGTTGCGCATCTGCGCCCCGGTATCGCGGGCCAGGGCCGCCACATCGACGGGGGCGGCCAATTCAGCCTCGACAAAGGCGATCTCGTCTTCGGAAGCGTCGCCAAGATGATCAAGGATCGTATTGCGTTCCTCGGGGCTGATCGCGCCATCGGCTTTGGCCGACTGGATCATGGCCCGGATCATCAGCTTTGCATTCTCCTCCGAGACCTGGCCAAGCGCCGTGCCTTCGGTCACGGCGGACATCATGCCACCCAGACCTGCAGCACCCGCACTGGCCATCCCGGTCATGGCACCCATCAGGCTGCCCAGGCCGCTTTCGGTGGCATCTGTCATCTCGGCGGCACCCTTGCCGAAACGGTCAAACATGCCGCGCAGCTGCTCTTGCTGCACGGGCAAGCCCATCTTCTGCGCCATCGCACCGATCTCGTCGGCCATCCCGCCTGGCTGCCCGGCTTTGCGCAAGGCATCCTTGACGCCCGCAGTGCCGCCCATCTCCTTGACTTTCTGCATTCCCTTGGCGGCGGCAAAGCCAACCGCCAGGGTGGCCAATGTCTTGACAAAACTCATCTGCAAATCCCTCTGACTACTTAACGCCCTCAGCATAGCGCAGAGTTTGCAACGCGCGTGCAAAATCTTGCACGTTGGGTTCCGCCGTGTCGGGCGGCACTATGTGCAATCGGCTGGATCAAATGCGCGGAGGGCCTGTAAGCCGGATTTTGTCCAAGGGGTTTCCCCCTCTGGATGATCATTCATCTTGAGACCGCGTTGCCGCGACCCCTCTAGCTGCCAACCCGGACCTCTGGGTCAAAGCCTGCCCTGCGGTGATATCGGCGAACCGATCAACCCGCGCGAGGTCCCTATTCGGCATTGCTCCTGGTGGGGCTTGCCGTGCCGGTCCTGTTGCCAGTCCCGCGGTGGGCTCTTACCCCACCGTTTCACCCTTACCGCGCCGGAACGCGGCGGTCTGTTCTCTGTGGCGCTTTCCCTTGGGTTTCCCCAGCCGGGCGTTACCCGGCACCATTGCCTTGTGGAGTCCGGACTTTCCTCGGATCGATAGACCCCGACCCGCGATCATCCAGCCCTCCGCGCAGGGCTCACTTAAGCAGTGCGGGGCACGCGGTCAACGGGGAAGCGGGACGCGATATCGACGGCGATGGCACGATCCACTCTATCGACCGGCCCTCTGGCCTGCGGGCGAAAGCGCAGCCGCAGTGCGGTCAGCACGGCCGCTTCGGGATCGGCGCAATCGGCCGGCGGATACCAGCCCGCGCGCGCTGCATCGGCCAGGAAGTCCGAAGGCGGGCCCGCAGTGTCAGGGTCGGGCCAGATCGACAGACCGGATCGCGCCAGCCTGCGCCAGTCGAACCGCGTCCCCGGATCGGATTTGCGCAAAGGCGCCATGTCGGAATGGCCGATCACCCGCTCGGGTGGAATGGCCCAGCGATCCATCACACTGCGCAACACCCCTTCCAGCGCGGTCATCTGTGCCTCGCTGAAGGGATGGTCGCCGCGGTTTGCCAATTCGATCCCGATCGAGCGCGAATTGACATCCGTCACATCACCCCAACGCCCCGCGCCCGCATGCCAGGCGCGCATCGCCTCGTCCACCAGTTGCCAGACTTGGCCTTGCTCGCAGATCAGGTAGTGCGCCGAAACCTCGGCCTCTGGATCGCACAGACGGTCCAGCGCCGCAGCGGCGCTCTCCATCGCCGTGTAATGGATCACGACCATGTCGGGGCGCGCGCCATTCCGGCGCGGGCCATGATTGGGCGACGGGCAGGACAGGATCGTCATGCCCTGCACCGGTGTCAGTTGCGCACGGCCGAACGGAACGGACGCGGATCCCAGTCACAGGCAAAGCCGTCCCCATCGGGATCCAGCGACAGCCGGTCACGCTGCGGGCCGCCACGTGCCAGGAATTCGATCTGCGCCTGATCCGCCGAGGCATATTGCGCGCAATTACGTTCATGGTTCTGGAAGCTGAGCGAGCTGCGCCGATAAAGCGACACGCCCTTGGGGTTGGTGGTGCGCAGCGCGAATTCGACGATATTCGGCCCGCCGTCGCCACTGCGGCGCGGCAGCTCAGTCGGCTGGATCACCACGTATTGCGCCCGGTTGCGCGCAATCGCGGCAGCATCGCTTTCGATGCTGCGCAGTTCGGACACCTGTTCGAAATTGTTTTCCTGGCTGATCCCGGCGGCGTTCACGGCAACCGGCGCAGGGTTCGATGGGCTGGCCTCGACCGGCGCACGCCCTGAATTGAGGGCGGCGGCCGTTTCCGCGGCCAGGCGCTCGGCGCTGTCCTCGTCACCAGGCAGCGCAGGCACGGCCGACAAAGGCGCGCTGGACACCGTGGCAGGCGCAGGCAGCCCGCTGCCTGCAAGCTGCTGGTCACGCTGATTCTGCCGTGACTGGTAATCGGAATAAGAGCCGAAACCGACCCCCGCACCGCTGTCAGGCACCGAAGGCGCACAGGCCGCCAGCGCCGCGAGCGCAACCAGTGAAAGGATCGAAGTTCCGTATCTTACCGTCATCATGTCCGCATCATACCCGTTACGTCCCGATCATCCGACCAGGAGGTTGCGCCGCCCGATTACCACCATTTGCCCGGCTTGGCCACAAAACCCGCCGCCTGCTCAAGCGCATAGGCGGTGTTCAGCAGATCGCCCTCTTCCCACGGACGCCCGATCAGCTGCAGACCCAGCGGCAAGCCTTGCGCGTCCAGGCCGGCCGGGACGGCGACACCGGGCAGACCCGCAAGATTGACCGTCACGGTGAATACGTCGTTCAGATACATCTGCACAGGATCCGCATCCTGCATCTCGCCAAGACCAAAGGCGGCCGAAGGCGTGGCCGGTGTCAGGATCGCATCGATCCCGGCGGCAAAAACCTGGTCAAAGTCACGCTTGATCAGGGCGCGCACCTTGCGGGCGCGGTTGTAGTAGGCGTCATAGAACCCGGCCGACAGCACATAGGTGCCCACCATGACGCGGCGCTGCACCTCGTGACCGAAGCCTTCGGCACGCGTTTTCTCATACATTTCGGTGATACCATCGCCCTGCGCCAGCTTGGCGCGATGGCCGTAGCGCACACCGTCATAACGCGCAAGGTTGGACGACGCCTCGGCCGGCGCGATCACGTAATAGGCCGGCAGCGCGTACTTGGTATGCGGCAGGCTGATCTCACGGATCTCGGCGCCAGCGGCCTTGAGCATGGCTGTGCCGTCGGCCCAAAGCTTTTCGATCTCGGCCGGCATGCCATCCATGCGGTATTCCTTGGGAATACCGATGACCTTGCCACGAATATCGCCCGTCAGCATCGCCTCGAAATCCGGCACGGGCAGATCTGCACTGGTGCTGTCCTTCGGGTCATGGCCACACATCGCGCCCAGCATGATCGCGGCGTCGCGCACCGTCTTGGTCATCGGCCCGGCCTGGTCCAGCGATGAGGCAAAGGCTACGATTCCCCAGCGCGAGCAGCGACCATAGGTCGGCTTGATCCCCACGATGCCGGTGAAGGCCGCCGGCTGGCGGATCGAGCCCCCGGTATCGGTCCCGGTCGCGGCAAGGCACAGATCGGCCGCCACCGCAGCGGCAGAACCGCCCGAGGATCCGCCCGGGGTCAGCGCCGTGTCGTCATTGCCGCGCCGCCACGGGTTCACCACATTGCCGTAGCACGATGTTTCGTTGGACGAACCCATCGCGAATTCATCCATGTTCAGCTTGCCCAGCATGACCGCGCCCGCGTCAAACAACTGGCTGGTTACGGTGGATTCGTATTCCGGCAGGAACCCCTCCAGAATGCGGCTCGCGGCCTGGGACGGCACGCCCTTGGTGCAGAACAGATCCTTCACCCCGATCGGCAAGCCGCACATGGCGGGCGCATCACCCGCCGCAAGGCGCGCATCTGCGGCGCGGGCCTGATCGCGGGCAATCTCGGGCGTATGATGCACAAAGGCATTCAGCGCGCCCGCACCCTCGATCGCGGAAAGGCAAGCTTCGGTCAGCTCGAGGCTGGTCACCTCACGCGCGCGCAGCTTGTCACGCGCCTCGGCCAGCGTCAGTTTGGTCAACTCCGCCATCATTCCACCACCTTCGGTACGGCAAAAAAGCCTTCGCGCGCATCGGGCGCATTCTTCAGGATCTGCGCCTGACGGTCACCAT
This sequence comes from Rhodobacterales bacterium, assembly GCA_033839205.1. Classification (GTDB taxonomy): domain Bacteria; phylum Pseudomonadota; class Alphaproteobacteria; order Rhodobacterales; family Rhodobacteraceae; genus Seohaeicola. The sequence continues at coordinate 25,675 of JAJLKH010000142.1, forward strand.
CGGTCACCACATCCTCGCGCCGCTTCAGACGCATCGGCGTGACCGATGTCATCGGCTCCACACCGTCCACATCCACTTCGTTCAACTGTTCGATGAAACCCAGGATCGTATTGAACTCGGCCGCAAGCGCAGGCAGCGCCTCGGGTTCGACCTTGATACGGGCCAGCTTGGCCACGCGGGCGGCGGTTTCGGGTGCGATCGACATATGTGATCTCCGGTCTGCTGTCAGGTTTCAGTTGCGTTTAGCGCCCGCAGCCCCTGCCCGCAAGCAGATGCCGCAGCAATTCCGGTCACAACACGGCAAGCCACCCTTCCTTTCATCATTCCGCAAATCCGCATGTGGCCGGGCCCTCGCCCCTTGCAGCCTCTGGTCATCACATGGCGCCGTGCTAGGCTTGCCTCAGGACTTCAAGGGAGGATTCATCATGAAGATCATCTGGCTCGGCCACGGCTCTTTCCGGTTCGAGATCGCGGACAAGGTTCTGCTTCTCGATCCCTGGCTTTCGGGCAACCCGATGCTGGCCGAAGACCAGCACACAGCAGCGACCAAGGGCGCGACGCATATCCTGCTTACGCATGGGCATTTCGACCATGTGATCGACGTTCTGCCATTGGCACGCAAGCTGAAGGTGCCGGTCGTCGGCCAGTATGACCTGATGAGCCATTGGGCCGAGGTCGAGAAGATCGAGACGGTGGGCTTCAACAAGGGCGGCACGGTCGATCTGGGCGGGGTCAAGGTGACAATGGTCAATGCGGTGCATTCATCCACCTTCGCCAGCCCCGAAGGTCCGCGTATCGCGGGCACTGAATGCGGCTTCATCATCGAGGGTGAAGGACATTGCATCTACGCATCCGGCGATACCGATGTGATGTCGGACATGAAGATCTTCCACGACCTGCACAAGCCGGATATCGGGATTCTGTCGGCAGGGGGCCATTTCACCATGGACATGCGCCGCGCCGCTTATGCCGCGAAAACCTTTTTCGACTTCAAGACGGTGATCCCCTGCCATTACCGCACTTTCCCGCTGCTGGAACAATCGGCCGATGTCCTGGCAGATGCCCTGCCAGGCGTGGATGTGATCGAACCGCAGGTGATGCAGGCCATCGAGATCTGAACGAAAGACCCCGGCAGAAGGATCCGCCGGGGTCTGTCTAGACTTGTATTTTCTCAGGTTCAGGGCCGCAGATAGGCGTAGCCTTCCGCCTGCAACTCCATCAGCCGCACCGCACCCGATGGCACGACGTTTGCCTCGCTCAGCAGCGGCACATCCTTCTGGGATTTCTTCTTCATCCCGTTGATCGTGTTCTCGCAGGCCGAAAAGCTGAGGTTCGTCATCTCCAGCGCCATGGCTGAGATGCGGTCTGCCACGGGCGAGGTATCCGAGCGCAGCATGTGCAGCCCCGGTCCATAGGTCACGATCTCAATCGTGACCTCTTCGCCCTTCTCGGCATAGAAAGCCGAGATGTTCTGCGCGTTGTTCAGCGCCATGTTCATGACGGCGGGGTCTTCCTGGTTCACATGAATTGCCACCTTGTGAGCGGGGTTTGCCAGTGCAAGCTGCGCGCCCAGAACCAATGCGAGCAGCATCGCCATAAGACGAAGCCCGGCCTTTGTCGGGTTCAGTGTCATCGTGTCATCCTCCCTGAGACAGTCTGTCACAACAGAGTTGCAAAGCCACAGCCGCAAGGCAACACATATATTGAAATTGGAATAGTCCGTGATCGGTCCTAGCTGCGCCGATCTTCGAAGAAATCCCGCAGCAGTGTCGATGCAGCTTCGGCACCGATGCCGTCATAGACTTCGGGCACATGGTGGCATTGCGGATGGGTGAAGATACGTGGCCCCTGCGCCACGCCGCCGCTTTTGGGATCTGCCGCACCATAATAAAGCCGGGCAATCCGCGCTGCTGAAATCGCCTGCGCGCACATCGGACAGGGTTCCAGCGTCACGTAGAGATCACAACCGATCAGGCGTTCGGACCCCAGCAGGCGGCACCCGTCGCGGATCACCAGCATCTCGGCATGGGCGGTAGGATCGGCAAGTTCACGCGTACGGTTGCCTGCGCGGGCCAGAACCTGACCATTTGGGGCGACAAGAACCGCGCCCACGGGCACTTCGCCTCGGTCTGCGGCGGCGCGCGCTTCTTCCAGCGCATCGGACATGTGGCTGCGGAATGTCATGCCCCTTCCCTGCCGCGCGATCAGCGCTTTCGCAAGGCCTGATTCTGGGCTAACCCCTGCACATGAGCAAGACGCCAAAACCCGCCGCCGCCAAAACCGCATCCTCGACAACCGGGGAGCGGATCGCCAAGGTCATTGCCCGCGCGGGCATCGCCAGCCGCCGCGAGGCCGAGAAACTGATCGAAACCGGCCGCGTGACGGTCAACGGCGAGGTGATCACCCGCGCCGCGCTGAACGTGACGCCAGCCGACAAGATCGTGGTGAACGGCAAGGCGCTGGATGCGCCCGAACCCGCCCGACTTTGGCTCTACCACAAGCCCACGGGACTGGTGACCACCACCCGCGACGAACAAGGCCGCCCCACGATCTATGACGACCTGCCCGAGGATTTGCCGCGCGTGATGTCCGTGGGTCGTCTTGACCTGAATTCCGAAGGGCTTTTGCTTCTGACGAATGATGGCGCGATCAAGCGGCAGCTCGAACTGCCCTCGACCGGGTGGCTGCGCAAATACCGGGTGCGTGTGAACGGACGCGTGACAGAAACCCAGCTTGAACCGCTGCGGCAGGGCATCAAGGCCGATGGCGAGGATTTTCAGCCGATGATCGTCACGCTGGATCGCCAGCAAGGCGCGAATGCCTGGCTGACGGTGGGCCTGCGCGAGGGCAAGAACCGCGAGATCCGCCGCGCGATGGAGGCTGTGGGCCTGACCGTGAACCGCCTGATCCGCACCTCCTACGGACCGTTCCAGCTGGGACAGTTGAAACCCGGCGAAGTCGAAGAGGTCCGCCGCCGGGTATTGCGCGATCAGCTGGGCCTGAGCACGAATGATGACGAAGACGACAGTGCAGGCACAACAAAGCCGCGAAAAGTCGTTTCTAGACGCAACAAATCACGCGAAGCGCTCAGCGAGTCCGATCTGTTCGGTGACCGCCCCGGCGGCAAGCCGATGCGCGGCGCAAAGCCTGCAGCCCGCACAGGCAAGCCGACCACTGGCAAGCCGGCCACCGGCAAAGCATCGGCTGCCGCAGGCAAACCCGCACGGGGCGGACCCACGGGCGGCAAGCCTGCCGCAGGCAAACCAGCCCCCGGCGGCGATCGCGCAAAGGCAGGTGACAAACCGCTTCGGACCACCCGCCCAGCCAGGGCGCGGCCAAAACCGACCCGCGGCTGACACCTGCGGGCGGGGTCTGTCCCACAACACGCCTGCCCTGCTGGCCCTCTTGCGCGCGCGAATGGCTGGAATCGATGTTCCCCCTAGTAACCACTGCCTTCATCCCCTAACTTTCGAGATGGGTTGCGTTGCAAGAGGGGTCACATGTCCGAGACGGGATTGCAG
>JAJLKH010000143.1:0-3508 GCA_033839205.1 Rhodobacterales bacterium
CGCGCACCGGATCGCGCTGGACGCGCCAGACCGGGTCAAAAGCCTGGCGATGATGGATATCATCCCCACCCACCTGCTGCTCAGCGAACTTTCACATCAGGTGGCAAAGGCCTATTATCACTGGTTTTTCCTGGCGCAGCCCGAACCGTTCCCGGAAACCATGATCGGGGCGGACCCGGATTTCTACTACCATTCCTGCCTGCTGGGCTGGGGTGGCGCGACACTGGACGATTTCGACCCTGTGCAACTGGCGGCCTATCGCGCGTCATGGCGCGACCCCGATACGATCCGGGGCATGTGCAACGACTACCGCGCCGCCATCCAATACGACATGGCGCTGGATGCGGCCGATCTGGAACGGCGGGTATCTTGCCCGACACTGGTGCTCTATGGTGCTGACGGCGCGATGGCGCGGGCCTATGACGTGCCGGGCACATGGGCCGACCGCTGCACCGATCTGCGCGCAGGCACCGTGCCGGGCGGTCACTTCTTTCCCGACACCGCGCCCGACCAGACTCTGGCGGCACTGAAGGCGTTTCTGGACCGGGGCTGACCCGGTTCAGACCACGCCGTTGAACCGTTCGGGCAGGATGAACTGCTGCTTGTAATCGGGCCTGTCGAAACAATAAAACCCGGTATCGCCGCGCGGGCGAAAGCTGCGGCGCATCTTGCGCCGATAGGGCGTCATGTCGAAACCCTCGACCATCTCCAAACCGGCGAAGCCCTCGAAAACCGCGCGATCCTCGCCGCGCGCCTCGGCGAACCAATGCCGCCCGATGGCCGTGTCCTTCACATCGCCCCCCACCTCGGCGGTGGTGGCGTTGCGACGGTCCATCACCTCGGCATAGGCGGCGAAATCGCAGAATTTCAGATGCAGCAGATACAACTCATCCGGCGCATGCAGCTTGGCATATTGGGTGAAATGCCCGCCCCGCGCGATCTTGGTCCCGGTCGACACGATGCAGGGCTTGGAATAATGCGGTGCCACGCGCACATGGCGGCGCGGCCCGATGATGCGGTCGGTGATCGGATCAGGCTCCTGGTCGATGCGGTGGATCACTTCCAGCCCAAGCGGCGTTATCACCTGTTTGTCGGGCGTTACGGCAAGGTATTCAAGCAGGCTCTGGCCTTTTGCGGGGTCGATCACCACCAGCTCGTCCACATCGCCCACGATCACATGCTTGTAGTAAGACTTGAGCCCCGCCACCAGGTTGTTCAGAAGCCGCCAGCGCTTCATGTCAAAATTCTTATGAGGATCGCCGGGTATCCCGATGATATTGCAGCCTTTTGCCAGACCATTGACGATCTCGCCGCGCCCGTGATTGACGACATAGCAATTCTCGCGGCCGAACAGCTTTCCATAATGGCGCAGCCAGGCGTTCAGAAAGAACGCATCGTCCCGCACCATGGTCACCGCCGCCGCCACAGTCTGCATCACTGAACCTCACCTGCACTTGCCCGCGCTCTGTTTAGCCTGTTTGCTGCGCCGTGAGAATCGTTAAAAAGCAAGTGGACCGTAACCCGTGGCAGGAATGACCGACATGATCCCGGCCGATTTCGCCACAACCGGCCTGCATGTGCGCGGCAATGGCACAAGGCCCACGCGCTTTCAGGTTCTGGGTGAACGCAGTTCGGGCACCAATTACGTCAAGCGCCTGCTGGGCAAGAACACCGGCCTGAAACCGACCGAGGCGCTGGGATGGAAACACGCCCATACCCACGCAAGGCCGGTACCCGCCGACCTGGCCGTGATCTGCGTGATGCGCCACGCGGTGCCATGGGTGCTGTCGATGCACGCGAAACCCTGGCACTGCACCCCCGCCATGCAGGCGCTGGAATTTCCCGACTTCATTCGCGCGCCCTGGGACACGGTCTTTGACCGCTCGCGCTATTTCAACGTGCCGACCCGCGTGATCGGCCGCCCGCTCAAACCCGACCGCGACCCCGACACCGGCGCGCCCTATCCGGATCTGATCGCCCTGCGCCAGGGCAAGCTGCGCAGCCTGCTGGCCCGTGGCGATACCGGCTGCACCTTTGTCCTGCTGCGCATGGAAGAGGCCGTGGCCCGCCCCGCCGAGGTGCTGCAGGCGATCTGCGCGGGTCTGGACCTGGCGCCGCCCAAGACGCCGCTGCGCCGCGTGGTCAACCGTCTGGGCGCGAAATTCCTGCCCGCCATCCCCGACCGGCCCGCAACCCCCAAGACGATCACCCCAGAGGATATGGATTGGCTGCGCGGCCGCCTCGATCTGCGGATGGAAGCGGCCCTGGGCTACAGCTACGACTGACGCAATCCGCGCCAGCCCTTCAGCAGCGCCAGCAGCCAGGGCAAGCCATGCCACAGCATGTCGAAAATATCGATGGGACGCGTCAGATCGCCGGCGGCCAGCATCTTGATCTTTTCCCACAGATGCGGTTCCGGCACGAAGGGCGCCAGCCCCAGCGTCAGGCAAAGCACGGCCACGATGGGCCAGCTGATCTTGTCAAGAAATGCCATGACGCATCCTGTGGAGGGAAAGAAAATGGCGCGGTTGACGGGGCTCGAACCCGCGACCCCCGGCGTGACAGGCCGGTACTCTAACCAACTGAGCTACAACCGCGCATCGCGCAAGGTATGACGGGGATAGCGATGGCGCGGTTGACGGGGCTCGAACCCGCGACCCCCGGCGTGACAGGCCGGTACTCTAACCAACTGAGCTACAACCGCTCGCTATCCGCATGGTCTCCCAAGCGTGAGAGGCTACTTATGCGGTCCATCCCGCCCCGTCAACAACGATTTACCCAAAAAGCGACAGCCCGGGGAACCGCCCGCCTTAGCGCTCCGGCAGGGGGATATGTTCGGCATCGTCGCCCGGTGGCAGGCGAAAGCGGCCATGCTCCCAGTCACCCTCGCGCCAGGCCTCCTTGGCGGCCTCGATCCGTTCTTTCGACGATGCGACGAAGTTCCACCAGATATAGCGCGGCCCCTCCAGCGTCTCGCCCCCCAGCAGCAGCAGGCGCGCGCCCTGTGGCCCGGCCTTCAGGCTGATCCGGTCGCCGGGACGGAACACCATCATCCGGCCCGCGTCAAAGCTTTGGCCGGCCACCTCGACCTGACCCTCCAGCACATAGACACCACGATCCTCGTGATTGTCCGGCAGGGGAATCGCCGCACCGGGTTGCAGCACCGCATCGGCATAGAACATTTCGGACGGGGTCTTGATGGGCGCACGCGCGCCCCAGGCATCACCCAGGATCAGGCGGACCGATTTCCCCTCGCCCTCCAGCAGCGGCAAGGCATCCTGCGGCGCATGCTCGAAACCTGCCGCCCCGTCCTCGGCGCCCTTGGGCAGGGCCACCCAGGTCTGGATCCCGAACAGGCTGTGCGGGGCTTTGCGAATCTCGCCATCGGTGCGTTCGGAATGGGTGATGCCATCGCCCGCCACCATCCAGTTGACAGCTCCCGGCGTGATCCATTGATCCGTGCCCAGGCTGTCGCGGTGATGGATCTGCCCCTTCATCAGATAGGTGA
>JAJLKH010000144.1:0-11452 GCA_033839205.1 Rhodobacterales bacterium
AGATAGTGCGGATCGCGACCAGCGGGTCCTTTCCCAAAAGCGCAAAGAGCGCGCCGCCCGCGATCATCGTGGCGATCACCGCCACAATGGGCGCCAGCCAGACCCAAGCCCGCGAGGGTTGAGGCCGCTTTTCAAGCTTCAACATGGCGTGCCCCCTTCAGTGTCCCCCAAATCCGCATGCTTCAACGCCTCAGACATGGGCCACCTCCATGTCATGGGCCCCGCCCATCATCAGGCCGATTTCCTCGATGTTGAGTTCGGATGTCGGCCGGACGCGCGACAGACGCCCTTCGTTCAGCGCGCCGAACCTGTCCGCGATCTCCATCAACTCGTCCAGGTCCTGGCTGATCACGACCACGGCCGTGCCGCCCGCCGCCAGATCCAGCAGCGCCTGCCGGATCGCGGCGGCGGCCGAGGCATCGACGCCCCAAGTGGGTTGATTGACCACCAGCACCGCGGGGCGCTGCATGACCTCGCGGCCGATGACGAATTTCTGCAGATTGCCCCCCGAAAGCGACCGTGCCGCATTGCCGGGACCGGGTGTGCGCACGTCAAATCGCTGAATGATCGCTTCGGCAAAGCCTTTGGCGCGCCCCCAGTCCAGAAAACCGCGCCGTTCCAGACCCTCGCGCAGCGATCCTGTCAGCATTGCATTTTCGGTCAGGCTCATGTCGGGCGCAGCCGCATGGCCCAGCCGTTCCTCGGGTGCACATAAAAGCCCGATCCGCCGCCGCTCCATTGGGCCAAGCGTGCCGATCGACTTGCCATGCATCTTGACCATGTCCGCGCCGCTGCGCAATTCACCGGACAGCGCGCCCAACAACTCGTCCTGTCCGTTGCCGGCGACCCCACCAAGACCCAGCACCTCACCCTGGCGCACCGCGAGGTTTATGTCTTTGAGAGCGCATCCGAAGGCCGAGGGTGACCGGATCGACAAGCCGTTCAATTCCAGCGCCACATCGCCCAGTGCGCGCCCGCTGCGCTCGGGCGTATGCAGCACGGTGCCCACCATCATTTCGGCCAGTGCCCGCGCGGTGGTGTCGGCGGGCGTGCAGGTCGCCACTTTCTTTCCCAGCCGCAGGATCGTGGCCGTGTCGCAAAGTGTGCGGATCTCCTCCAGCTTGTGACTGATATAAAGGATCGCCACGCCCTCGGCCGTCAACTTGCGCAGCGTCTGGAAAAGAATCTCCACTTCTTGCGGGGTAAGCACCGATGTTGGCTCATCCATGATCAGCAGGCGCGGATCCTGCAACAGGCAGCGGATGATCTCGACCCGCTGGCGCTCGCCCGCCGACAGGTCGCCCACGGTGCGGAACGGATCCAGCGGCAGGCCATAGGTTTCCGAAACCTCGCGGATGCGCCCGGCCAGGTCGGCAAGGCGCGGTGGATGTTCCATCCCCAGCGCGATGTTCTCGGCCACGTTCAGCGCGTCGAACAGCGAGAAATGCTGGAACACCATCGCCACACCGGCGGCGCGCGCGGCGCGCGGCTCGGAGGGCGCATAGGCCTTGCCCTGGAAGGTCATGGTTCCGTGATCCGGCCTGACCAGCCCGTAAATCATCTTGACCAGTGTGGACTTGCCCGCGCCATTCTCACCCAGCAGGGCATGCACCTCGCCTTCCATCACCTCGAAGGACACATCGGAATTCGCGACAACGCCCGGATAGGCCTTTGTCAGGCCCTTGATGCTCAGAACCGGTGCCGTCATGCGCTGCGTTCCCTTCTGTCGGTTGTGGCCGCTATATCGCTCAATAAGCCCGAGGCGACGCCAATGGCAATCGCATGCGGGTGTTTGCCAAGCGCCGGGTCCCCTATGGGGCAGCGGATGCGCGCGATTTGGGCGGGCGCGTGACCCAGCATGCCAAGTCGCGACTGGAAGCGCGCCCATTTGGTCGCTGACCCGATCAGGCCTGCGCTTGCAAAAACCTGCATCAGCAAACCGTGGCACAGCGCAAGGTCGAGCGCATGCGAATAGGTCAGCACCAGGTGATGCGCATCAAGCGGCGCATGTGGCACCAAAAGCGCGGGGTCAGCAGCGGGTAGGGCGGTCACACCTGGATCGATGCTCTCGGGAAAGCGTTCCGGCCCGGTGTCTATCCAGGTAATCGCCAGGTCGGGCAGGGGCGACAGCGTGGTCACCAGCGCGCGCCCCACATGGCCCGCCCCCCAAATCCAGAGCGGTACCGACGGCCGCGTCACGGGTTCGATCATCCAGCCCTCGACCAGCTGCGGCAGGGGCAGTTGCCCCTGCGCGCGCGCGCCGTTCAGCAGGCGCTGCACGGCAAGGGGCATCTCGGCGTCCGGTACGACGGGTCGCGCGATCACCTCCCGACCTTGCCAGGCCGCGACTGTCGACGCGTCATGCACCTCTGTCAAAAGCTGCAGGTTGCCGCCGCAGCATTGTCCCAGGTCGGGGCCCAATGCATGCCGCGTCAAACGCGCCCGGACGCCGCCCGCCAGCATCGCGCGCGCCGCCTGCACCGCCTGATGCTCCAGCGCGCCGCCGCCGATCGTGCCCGATTGACTCTCGCGCCAGACCAGCATAGCCGCGCCCACCTCGCGCGGCGCGGATCCGCGCACCTCGGCGATCACGACCCGCGCAACACGGCCATGGCGCTGTATGGCGCCGTGCAGGGCATCCAGGTCAAGTCCCATTGCGCACCCGCCTGACGGCCGCCAGGATGCGCTCGGGCGTGGCCGGCGCATCCAGCGCGGGATAACCCGGCCCGCAAGCCGCCACTGCATCCGAGATTGCCATAAGCGCCGAAATCCCCAGCATGAAGGGCGGCTCGCCCACCGCCTTGGAGCGATAGATCGTGTCCTCCCGGTTCTGAGCGTCCCAAAGGCCTACGTTGAACACCGCGGGCCGGTCCGAGACGGCGGGGATCTTGTAGGTGGATGGCGCATGGGTGCGCAGCCGGCCTTTCGTGTCCCAGACCAGTTCCTCCATCGTCAGCCACCCGGCACCCTGCACATAGCCGCCTTCGATCTGGCCGATATCCAGCGCCGGGTTCAGGCTTGCGCCTGCGTCATGCAGAAGATCGGCACGCAGGATCCGCGTCTCTCCGGTCAGCGTATCGATCACCACCTCGGTCAGGGCGGCACCATAGGCGAAATAGAAGAACGGCCGCCCTTGGCCCTTGATGCGGTCCCATTCCACCTTGGGGGTGGCGTAGAAACCGGTCGCCGACAGGCTGACCCTTGCGGCATAGGCCGATTGTGCGGCTTGTGCGAAGGTCAGGGTATGGTCCTGTCCGATATGGACGCATCCATCGGCGAAAGTGATGTCATCATTTCCGAACCTCTCGGCCAGATGAGCGGCCATGCGGCCGCGGATCGTGTCGCAGGCCGCCCGAACCGCCATGCCGTTCAGATCCGATCCCGAAGACGCTGCCGTGGCGGATGTGTTCGGCACCTTGCCTGTATCGGTGGCCGTGATCTTCACCGCCCCCACGTCCAGCCCGAACCGCGCCGCCGCCACCTGTGCCACCTTCTGGAACAGGCCCTGGCCCATCTCGGTGCCGCCATGGTTCATGTGCACCGATCCATCTTGATAGACATGCACAAGGGCCCCGGCCTGGTTAAGATGGGTCAGGGTGAACGAGATCCCGAACTTGACCGGCGTCAGCGCCAATCCACGCTTGAGAACAGGCTGCGACGTGTTCCAGGCGGCGACGGCCTGCCGCCGCGCGTCATACCCGGCCTCGGTCGCAAGCCTGTCCGTCATCGCATGCAGAATGAAATCCTCGACCTCCATCCCATAGGGTGTGGTCTGTTTCTTCTTGCCTGAAATATCCTCGGGGGGGCGTTCACCCTTGGTGAACGGGGGGGCGGACAGCCCCCCTGCGCCGCCCGCCGCCGGCGCGGCCTCGGCATAGTAGTTCGCCCGCCGCACCTCCAGCGGATCGCGGCCAAGGTGATGGGCGATGTGATCCATCACCCGCTCGATCCCGACCATGCCTTGCGGGCCGCCAAATCCGCGAAACGCCGTCGCGCTCTGCGTGTTGGTCTTCAGCCTGTGGCTTTCGATGCGGGCATTGTCCAGCAGATAGGCATTGTCGGCATGCAGCATGGCACGATCCGCGACCGGCAGCGACAGGTCCTGCGCCCAACCGCAGCGCACGTAATGCACGAAGTCCACGCCCAGAACCCGCCCCGCATCATCGAAGCCCGCAACATAGTCGATCCGGAAATCATGACGCTTGCCGGTGATCACCATGTCATCGTCGCGGTCATAGCGCATCTTGCAGGGCCGCCCGGTCATCGATGCCGCGACGGCACAGGCCACGGCCAGCGCATTGCCCTGGCTTTCCTTGCCGCCGAACCCGCCGCCCATGCGGCGCACCTCGACCCGCACGGCGTTCATGGACACACCAAGAGCCTCGGCCACCTTGTGCTGTATCTCGGTCGGGTGCTGGGTGGAACTGTGCACCACCATGTCCCCGCCTTCCTGCGGCAAGGCTAGCGCCGCCTGGCCCTCAAGGTAAAAATGCTCTTGTCCGCCGATCTCGAACCTGCCTTCCACGCGATGTGGGGCTGCGGCAATTGCAGCGCTCGCATCGCCCTTGGCATAGATGCGTGGCCCTTCCTCGAAACGGCTGTCGGCGGCCAGCGCCTGGTCGATGGTCAGGATCGGGATCTCTTCGGCATAGCTGATCCGGCCCAGCCTTGCCGCGCGACGCGCCGCAATATGGCTTTGTGCCACGACGGCAAAAACCGGCTGTCCCATGTAATGCACCGCGCCCGCTGCCAGCAACGGCTCGTCATGGGCCGAGGGTGACACATCATTTGCAAAAGGCAGGTCTTCCGCTGTCAGGACCATCACCACGCCCGGGGCTGCGCAGACTGCAGACAAGTCCATGCCTGTGATCCGGCCCCGCGCCACGCTCGACAGGCCGAAGGCCAGGTGCAGCGTATCGGCGGGAAGGGGGATGTCATCGACATAGCGCGCCTGTCCCGTCACATGCAGGCGGGCTGCGTCATGGGGCAGGGGTTTGGCGACGCTCATGGCTGCACCTCCATGATCCCGGTGGTCTGGTTCGTATCTTCCAGAAAATAGCGCATCAGCATGTTCGCCGCAGCCTCAAGCCTGTAATCGGCCGAGGCACGCATGTCCGACAGCGGCGTGTAATCCTGTGCGAAGGCCTGCATCGCGCGGCCGATGGTCGCCCCGGACCACTGCTGACCGATCAGCGCCCCTTCGACATGGGCCGCGCGCTTTGGTGTGCCGGCCATTCCGCCAAAGGCGATGCGCGCCTGCGCGACACGACCTCCGGTCACCGCGATGGAAAAACAGCCGCAAACAGCCGAGATATCCTGATCGAAGCGCTTGGACAGCTTGTAGCAGCGCAACCTGTCAGGCTGCCGCGGGATGCTGATGGCCTCGACGAACTCTCCGGGGCGGCGATCCTGCTTGCCGTAGTCCAGAAAGAAATCCTCGAGCGGCATCTCGCGCCGCGCGTCGCCCTGCCGCAGATGCAGCACCGTCCCCAGCGCGATCAGCGCGGGCGGGCCATCCCCGATGGGCGAGCCATTGGCGATATTGCCCCCGATCGTGGCCGCGGCCCGCACCTGCGCCGAGCCATAGCGGCGGAGCATGTTCGCAAAGGATGGGTGCAGCCCCTCGATCGCGGGGATCATCCGCGCGATGGTCACGCCCGCCCCGATGCGCAGCTTGTCTTGGCCCGGCTCGATCCGCTGAAGATCGGCACAGCGGTTCAGAAAGATCACCTGACCCAGTTCACGCATCTGCTTGGTGACCCAAAGCCCGACATCCGTTGCCCCTGCCACCAGCGTGGCGTCGGGGTTTGCGGCATAGGCAGCTGCCAGATCATCTGCGGAGCGAGGCTGCACCCCGTCGGGGGCCTTGCCGTCACCTGCGGATAATTCCCCCAAGCTGGTGCGGTCATAAGTCATCCAGTCAGGCACGGGTTTGTCCGCGGCGGCGCGCGCCGCGCGGATGATCGGCGCGTAGCCGGTGCAGCGGCAAAGGTTGCCAGCCAGCGCGGTGTCGTGATCCTTTTCCCCGTTCAGATGCGACACCGCCATCGCGGCGATGAAACCGGGCGTGCAAAAGCCGCATTGGCTGCCATGATGCTCCACCATGGCTTGTTGCACCGGGTGCAGGCTGCCGTCCGGGCCGGTGATGCCTTCGACCGTGCGGATGGCGCGGCCATCGAGTTGCGGCAGGAACAGGATGCAGGCGTTCAACGCCCGACTGGTGCCGTCTGGATCGGTGACCATCACGGTGCAGGCCCCGCAATCGCCCTCGTTGCAGCCCTCCTTGGTGGCGGTCAGCCCCCTTTTTTCGCGCAGCCAGTCCAATGCAGTCGCGGTAGGTGCCACATCGTTGAGCACCACTCTTTCCCCGTTCAGAAGAAAGGAGATATCCATGAAGAAAAGCCTGCCGCCTTACCGGTTTTTTGCCCCGTGTTGCGCTGTCTCGATGCGGCGTAGAGCAGCGCGGGCCCATGTTTCTTTCCTGCAGGAAAACCCGGATTCGGCCTCTTGGCAAGAAAAAGCTGCATTGCGGCTTTCGGCGCGCCAATGGCCTGACCGGTTTTTCGGCGCTTCCGCAGGGCCGGTCCATGCGGTAGCGTTCCGGCATGAGCAACTCCCCCCGATTCATCCACCTGCGCGTGCATACCGAATATTCCCTTCTGGAAGGGGCGGTGCGCCTGAAAAAGCTGCCCGGCTTGTGCGCGGCGGCGGGCATGCCCGCCGTAGCCGTGACCGACACCAACAACATGTTCGCCGCACTGGAGTTTTCCGTTGCGGCAAGCGGTGCCGGGGTCCAGCCGATCATCGGCTGTCAGGTCTCTGTCACCTATCAGTCCGCCCAACCGGGCGAGCGGCCGCGTGATCCGGCGGGGATTGTATTGCTGGCGCAGAACGAGACCGGGTATGAAAACCTGATGCGGTTGAACAGCTGCCTTTACCTGGACAAGGCGGGTCAGTTGCCGCAGGTCACGCTGGAGCAACTGCAGGAGTTCAGCGCAGGTCTGATCTGTCTCTCGGGCGGGCCTGACGGCCCCGTGGGCCGACTGCTGCGAGCAGGCCAGCGCCCGGCAGCCGAAGAATTGATGCGCAAGCTGGCTGCGATCTATCCCGACCGGCTTTACATAGAATTGCAGCGCCATCCCGAGGGCGGTGGCCTGCCTGAGGCCGAGCGTTTGTCCGAGCGTGGTTTCGTGGAAATGGCTTATGCCATGGATCTTCCACTGGTGGCCACCAACGATGTCTATTTCCCGAAATCCGACATGTACGAGGCCCATGATGCGTTGATCTGCATTGCCGAAGGCGCCTATGTCGACCAGCAAGGCCCGCGCCGCCGCCTGACTGCGCAGCATTACTTCAAGTCACCTCAAGAGATGGCAACGCTGTTCGCCGATCTGCCCGAGGCGATCCAGAACACCGTCGAGATCGCGCGCCGCTGTGCCTTCAAGGCGTTCAAGCGACCGCCGATCCTTCCAAAATTCGCCGATGACGAGGTGCAGGAATTGCGCCGACAGGCCAAGGAGGGTCTGGCCGCGCGCCTTGCCGTGATCCCCCATGCCGCCCCGGTCGAAGAATACGAAAAACGCCTGGAATTCGAACTGGGCATCATCGAGGGCATGGGCTTTCCGGGTTATTTCCTGATCGTGGCCGATTTCATCAAATGGGCCAAGGATCACGACATTCCCGTGGGGCCCGGGCGCGGTTCCGGGGCGGGCAGCCTTGTTGCCTATGCGCTGACGATCACCGACCTTGATCCGCTGCGCTACAGCCTGCTGTTCGAGCGCTTCCTGAACCCTGAACGGGTCAGCATGCCCGATTTCGACATCGACTTCTGCATGGATCGCCGCGAAGAGGTGATCCGTTATGTGCAGGACCGTTACGGACGCGACAAGGTGGGCCAGATCATCACCTTCGGTGCGCTTCTGTCAAAGGCAGCGGTGCGGGACATCGGGCGCGTGTTGCAGATGCCTTACGGGCAGGTGGACCGGCTGTCCAAGCTGATCCCGGTCGAAGGGGTCAAGCCCGTCAGCATAGAACAGGCGCTTGCGCAGGAAGAGCGCCTGCGCGAGGCCGCGCGCGCCGAAGAAGTGGTGAAACGCCTTCTCGACTATGGTCAGCAGGTTGAGGGCCTGCTGCGCAACGCGTCGACCCATGCGGCGGGCGTTGTGATCGGGGACCGGCCGCTGGACCGGCTGGTGCCGCTCTACCAGGACCCGCGCTCGGACATGCCGGCCACCCAGTTCAACATGAAATGGGTCGAGCAGGCCGGGCTGGTCAAGTTCGACTTCCTTGGACTCAAGACGCTGACCGTAATCCAGAATGCGGTCGACCTGATCAAGGGGCAGGGCCGGCATCTGCATATACGTGCCGATGGGGTGCAGCTCTATGATCCACCCGAAGGCGCCGTGGACGATATCGGGGCGATCCCGCTGGATGACGAGGCGACCTACAAGCTTTATGCCAGCGCCAAGACCGTAGCCGTGTTCCAGGTGGAATCCAGCGGAATGATGGATGCGCTGCGGCGCATGAAACCCACATGCATCGAGGATATCGTGGCGTTGGTGGCGCTGTATCGTCCTGGTCCGATGGAAAACATCCCCACCTACTGCGAGGTGAAAAACGGCCTTAAAGAGCGTGAATCGATCCATCCACTGATCGACCACATCCTTGAGGAAACCCAAGGCATCATCGTCTACCAGGAACAGGTGATGCAGATCGCGCAAGAGATGGCGGGTTACAGCCTTGGTGGCGCCGACCTCTTGCGCCGCGCCATGGGCAAGAAGATCGCCGAAGAGATGGCCAAGGAACGCCCCAAGTTCGAAAAGGGCGCGATGGCCAATGGGGTTGACAAGAAGAAGGCATCAGAGGTTTTCGACCTTCTGGAGAAGTTCGCCAACTACGGCTTCAACAAATCGCACGCTGCCGCCTATGCCGTGGTCAGCTATCAGACGGCCTGGCTGAAGGCGAACCACCCGGTCGAATTCATGGCGGGCGTCATGAATTGCGACAGTCACCTGACCGACAAGCTGTCCACCTATGCCGAGGAAGTCCGCCGCGGCATGGGGATCGAGATCGTGCCACCCTGCGTCAACCGTTCAGAGGCCGGGTTCACCGTGCGCGAGGGCAAGCTGGTCTATGCGCTGGGTGCGCTCAAGAACGTAGGCGTCGAGGCGATGCGGATGATCACCGCCGCGCGCCGTGATGAGGCCGGTCGCGAAAAGCCCTTTGTCACGCTTTTCGATTTTGCCCGCCGGGTCGATCTGAAACGCGTCGGCAAGCGCCCGCTGGAAATGCTGGCGCGCGCCGGGGCGTTCGACATGCTAGACGCCAACCGCCGCCGCGTGTTCGAGGCGCTGGATGCCTTGGTGGGATATTCGGCGGCGATCCATGAACAGAAGGCGTCGAACCAGGTGTCGCTCTTCGGCGAGGCGGGTGACGACCTGCCGGAACCGCGCCTGATGCCCGTCGCGGACTGGCAGCCGACCGAGCGGCTGGACGAGGAACACAAGGCCATCGGCTTTTACCTGTCCGGTCATCCGCTGGACGACTACCTGCCCGCCCTCAAGCGGCGCAGCGTGATGACACTGGCCGAGTTGCAGGCCAAGGCCGAACAGGCAGGCGGCGCCATCGGAAAAGTGGGCGTACTGGTATCGGCCCTGCAGGAGCGCAAATCGGGACGCGGCACGCGATTTTTCCGCATGAACATATCTGACCCTACAAGCCAGGTGTCGGGCATCGCGATGTTTTGCGATGATTTCGACGCAGCCCGGCGTGTTTTTGACCAGACGCATCAGGTTGTCATGACCCTTGAGGCGCGGTTCAACGAGGGGCAGTTCGATCCCGTCGGCCGGTCGGTCACACCGATGGACAGTGTCGTGGCCGAAGCAGGCGCCACAGGTCTGCGGATTTTCATCGAGGATGCGGAGGCTATTGCCTCTGTCGCGTCGGTGCTTGAACAGGCAGCAGAAAACCTGCGCAACCTGCCGCGGGGGCCCGTCATGCTGTGCCTGATGGATCCCGGCCTGCCCGGCGAGACCGAGATCGATACCGGCCAGGATTTTCCGATGAATCCCCAGATCAAGGGGGCGATCCGGTCCTTGCCCGGTGTGATGGAAGTGCAGGAAGTGTGATCCGTCGCCAGTGATGGTCCCGACGGACGGCCTTTACCAGTGCGGCGGGCGCTGATCGGCGAGGATAACGCTATCTCCCGCGGCGTTTTCGCGTTCCGCTTCGCGATGCATCAACATCTCGACCCTGCGGGTCAGGCGGTCGATCTCGGTCTGCTGGGCGGCGACGACATCCGACAGGTCATCGACCGTGCGGATCAGATGGGCCAGCTTTTCTTCAAGGTGTTGCATCACGCCTCCTTTTGCGATGCTGTCATTAGCACGGAGGCTGATCACAGGGAAGGAGAGGCCATGACAGTCAGGGTGGAACAGCAGGATCGTGTGGCAGTCGTCACGATCGATCGGCCACAAGCACGCAATGCGGTCAATCCAGCCACGGCGCAGGCCCTTTACGATGCGTTTCTGGCCCTGGAGGTCGATGCCGGTACAGACGTGATTATCCTGACCGGGGCAGACGGCGCCTTTTGCGCAGGTTTCGATCTCAAGACCGCGGCCGATGGATCGGCTGCCGACTGGATCGAGGCGGTGGATATCCCCGATGACTGGACCGATCCGGTGGGTCAGCCCATGCCCGGCCCGATGGGTCCATCGCGGCTGATGCTGTCCAAGCCCGTGATTGCCGCGATCGAAGGCCCCGCCGTGGCCGGGGGCATGGAACTTGCCGCCTGGTGCGACATGCGCATCATGGCCGAGGGCGCGGTGATGGGCATTTATTGCCGCCGCTGGGGTGTGCCACTGATCGACGGGGGCACCTTCCGCCTTCCGCGCGTGATTGGACAGGGCCGCGCCAATGACCTGATCCTGACGGGGCGCCCCGTGGATGCTGAAGAGGCGCGGGCCATGGGGCTGGCCGACCGCCTTGTGCCGCAGGGGCAGGCGCTGGCCGCAGCACTGGATCTGGCCCAGACGCTGACCCGCTTTCCGCAAGGTTGCATGCGGGCGGACTTCCTGTCCGCGCGGATGCCGCCCGCCGATCTGGCGGCATCCTTGCGCCGTGAATGGGCCTCTGCCGCAATGTTTGCCGCCGAAGGCCGTGCGGGGGCCACGCGCTTTGCCGGGGGTCTGGGGCGGTCGGGTCGGTTCGACGACCTTTGAGCGGTCTTTTCATCGTTCCCTGAATACGCCTTCGCGCGCCAAGGTGCATGCGCGCGGGCCAATAAGGCTTGCCCCGCTTGCCCCCTTGGCCCGCATCCGCTAGAGGCAAGCCGGACAAGACCGCCCTGCCGAATACCGAGGGAGCCTGCCATGGCCAAGGACAAGAAGACCCCGCGCCCGCGCGCCGAAACGCCGAAAGGGTTTCGCGATTACTTTGGCGCCGATGTGACGAT
>JAJLKH010000145.1:0-6026 GCA_033839205.1 Rhodobacterales bacterium
GTGCTCAAGCAGATCAGCTCGACCGGCTATCTGCGCAAGCGCCTGCCGCAGGAACTGGTGGTGTTTCAGGGCGGGCAGGGTGAATTCGCCCGCACCGGCACCGATCCGGTAACGGCGCTGCAGACCCTGGTGCCTGAAACCAGCATCCGTGCTTCGGCCAGCGTGACGACGACCACGGCCATGGCCAGCGGCACAGTCACCATGGACGCGCGCACCAAGGCCAAGATGCAGGGCTATGAGGGCGAGGCTTGCGGCGATTGCGGCAACTACACGCTGGTGCGCAACGGCACCTGCATGAAGTGCAACACCTGCGGCGCCACAAGCGGCTGTAGCTGACGAAGATTGACGGGCGCCCTTGGGCGCCCGTCGCTTGAATGAGGTGGGACTCCGCAAGAATCCTCTGGATTTTCGCTCTGTCCCCCTTCGCAGGTTTCCTTGGGAAACCTACGGAACACGGGGCAGGTGCGCTTGCCCCGCGCGGATCGGGACGCAGGCGAAACGTTCCGAGCGGTTAACATATGGAGCCCGATCCGTGAGACTGGAGGGATGCTTGCATCCCTCCTTTTCCTTTTCAGACAAGTGCTTGGGCGGCGTTCCTCATGCTGCCTTGCCGGGGGCTGCCCGGGTCAGCATCCCGAACAGGTCGCGTGGATCATCGGGATCGGCCAACAGGTCGAGCGGTTGGAAAAAGCTCGTGCCGTCGATACGGTCGCGGATATAGCGCAGCGCGCTGAAATCCTCGATCGCGAAGCCCACGCTGTCGAACAACGTGATCTGGCGCGCGTCGCGGCGTCCTTCTGCCTGCCCGGTGATGACCTGCCAAAGCTCGGTTACCGGGTGATCGGGGGCAAGCTGCTGGATTTCGCCCTCGATCCGGGTCTGTTCGGGATATTCCACGAAGATCGCCGACCGCCGCAGGATATCGGGATGGAGTTCCGTTTTGCCGGGGCAGTCGCCGCCGATCGCGTTGATATGCACACCGGCGCCCACCATGTTGTCGGTCAGGATCGTCGCATATTGCTTGTCCGCGGTGCAGGTCGTGATGATCTGCGCGCCAAGGATCGCCTCCTCCGGGGTGGTGCAGGCCGTGATACGGAGGCCCGACCCTGCAAGGTTCCGCATGGCCTTGGCGGTGGCGGCAGCGTCGATATCGTAAAGCCGCACATGGCTGATTCCGCAGATCGCCTGCATGGCAAGACACTGGAATTCCGATTGCGCGCCATTGCCGATCATTGCCATGGTCGTGGCCCCCGCAGGGGCAAGGTGCTTGGCTGCCATGGCCGATGTGGCGGCGGTGCGGATCGCGGTCAGAAGGGTCATCTCGGACAGCAGCACAGGATAGCCGTTGTCGACCCGCGCGAGCATCCCGAAGGCGGTCACGGTCTGCAGGCCGCTGCGCATGTTGCCGGGATGGCCGTTCACGTATTTGAACCCGTAAAGATCGCCGTCAGACGTGGGCATCAATTCGATCACGCCCACCTCGGAATGGCTGGCCACGCGCGGCGTCTTGTCAAAATGCGGCCAGCGGCGGAAATCATCCTCGATACAGGATGCAAGCTCGGTCAGGACACGGGGCAGGCCGATGTGATGCACAAGGCCCATCATGTGATCGACCGAGACGAAAGGGACCAACGCCTTGTCGGATGGGGTCTTCATGGGTAGCTCCTGCTGGATTGGGTGTTTGGGCGCGATGACAGGGACAGCTCAGGCATAGGCGCGGGTCGGGCGGTCAAAGACGCGCCGTCCCAGCGCCGAGGCCGCCAGATCGACCATCAGCTGCGCCGTGCGCCCGCGATTGTCGAGAAACGGGTTCAATTCGACCAGGTCGAGCGATGTCATGAGTTCGCTGTCATGCAGCATTTCCATCACCAGATGCGCCTCGCGCACCGTGGCGCCGCCCGGCACCGTGGTCACGACGCCTGGGGCCGCGGCGGGGTCAATGAAATCCACGTCCAGCGAGACGTGAAGCGCGCCTCCGGCATTGGCCACACGGTCAAGAAAGACGCCCAACGGTCGGGCAATCCCGGTCTCGTCGATCTCGCGCATGTCGTGACGGTGGATCGCACTGTCCTGCAGGGCGGCGCGCTCCGCCGGATCGACCGAACGCAGACCGATGATGCATATGTTTTCCTGCGGGATCGGGGCGGCCAGCGGTGGAAACCCGTCAAAGCCCTCGCGGCCGGTCACATAGGCCAGTGGCGTGCCGTGCAAATGACCAGAGGTGCTGCTTTGTGGTATGTGGTAATCGCTATGCGCATCCAGCCAGAGAACGAATTGCGGCCGGCCCTGCGATTGCGCATGGGCCGCAACACCGGCCACGCTGCCCAGCGACAAGCTGTGATCACCCCCCATGAAGATCGGCAGCCCTTGTCCCATCGCCGCCTGTGCCGCAACCGACAGGCTCTGGGTCCAGCCGATGGTTTCTGCCAGCGCATGCAGATGTGGCAGGGCACCGGCAGGTTCTGCGACCGGGGCAGGGGTCAGATTACCGCGATCGGTGACCCGGTGGCCAAGGTCGGCCAGCGCCTCCGCCAGCCCGGCGGTGCGGTAGGCGTCAGGCCCCATCAGGCAACCGCGGCTGCGCTTGCCACTGTCCACTGGGCAACCGATCAGGATGATGTCTTGCGGCGTCATGGGGGCCTCCTTTGCTGATTTCAGGGGTATCATGCCATTTCGGGATGGATAGAACCCAGCAAAATGATCAATATGCGTCAAGGTTTGCCGAAGTGGATAAAGGATGCGCCAAAATGGATGATACCGATCAGGCATTGATCCGCGCCTTGCGCCACGATGCACGCGCCTCGTTATCGGCGCTGTCGGATCAGTTGGGCATATCGCGCACCACGGTACGGGCGCGGATGGAAAGGTTGCAGCGCCAAGGCGATATCATTGGCTTTAGCGTGGTACTGAAGGGCGATGTGGCGCAGGATCCGGTGCGAGGCTTGATGATGATCGCTGTGGAAGGTCGTGGCGCGGACCGGATTCAGCGCCAGTTGACCGGCCTGCCGGATGTACGCGCGGTGCATAACACAAATGGCCGATGGGACATGATCATCGAGATCGGCACTGCCACGCTGGAGGATCTGGACCGTGCGCTGGCCGCTATCCGTCGCCTTGAGGGGGTCGTCAGTTCCGAGACCAACTTGCTGCTGAGCACCCGCAAATCGGGGCGCTGACGTCTTAACGTGCGGCGCGCAGCGCCATCAGCCAGAGGCCCGCAAGGCCCAGCGACACCAGGGCGTTCCAGCTGGCCATGGACAGGCCGAACATCTCCCATGGCACCTCGTCGCAGCGGATCAGTGGCGCGGCCATGATCTGCGCGAAAAGATCCTGCGCGGATTGACTGGCCACGCCGCTGCCACTGCAGGATGCCGGACCCTCCCACCATCCGCGCTCGACGCCCGTGTGATAGGCGCCGATCCCGGATGTGGCGAGTGCCGCCAAAAAGCCCATGCCCGCCAGCAAAACGGCAGGTACCAGCGCCAGTGCCGCAAGCCCGCCGATCCCGATCGCCGCCACATGAGGCCAACGCTGCCAGATGCACAGTTTGCACGGCGCCATGCCGCCGATATGTTGGAACGCCAGTGCACCCAGCATCAGGGCGAGCGATCCGGCGGCGGCCAGCATCATCCAATGGCGTGCGGTCAGTGTCACAGGAAGCGTACTCCGTAAAACCCGGCCAGCAGGATGATCACGAACAGAGTGAACAGCAAGCCCAGACGCTTCTCGATGAAATCACGAATAGGTGCGCCGAATTTCCACAGCAGGCCCGCCACGATGAAGAAACGCAGACCCCGCGCGATGATCGATGTCACGATGAAGACGCCAAGGGGCATGCCGGTCCAGCCTGACATGATGGTGATCACCTTGTAGGGAAAGGGTGTGATCCCTGCGATCAGGACTGGCCAGAAGCCGAATTCGTTAAAGCGGGTGTTGAAGGCCTCCATGGCGTCACCCTTTCCAAGGGCTTCAAGGATCGGCTGGCCCAATGTCTCGTAGAACAGCGCGCCTATCGCATAGCCCAGGATCCCCCCCAGGACCGAAGTCACCAAAGCCACCCCCGCGATCAGCCAGGCCCGATTGGGCCGCGCTAGGATCATGGGGATCATCAGCACATCGGGCGGGATTGGAAAGACCGAGGATTCGATGAAAGACACGAAGCCAAGAACCCAGAGCGCGCGGGGATGTTGCGCCTGCCGCAGGGTCCAGTCGTAAAGCGATCGTATCATGCCTGCTGCCTGTCGTTGCGGCCCCTGCAAGGTGCTTGGCCTTTGCCCTTCTTCTGGCGGGGTGTTTACCCGCCTGGCAAGCCACCGGAAAGGGAAAACACGCTGTGTCGACACGGGCCTGAGCGTTTTCGACTGGACGCAGCAGCACACCGGCGATAGATCAACAAAGCGCAATGCAGCCCGTGCGGGTGTGGCGGAATGGTAGACGCGAGGGTCTCAAACACCCTTACCTCACGGTGTGTCGGTTCGAGTCCGACCACCCGCACCACGGGCGGCATGCATCACGTCGAACGCCCTGCGGGGGCGGTTGCAGACAATTCGATGCAAGAACGCAAGGCACCTCTGGAATCAACCGCAAACCTTCCTTGGCTTCCCTTGCCGCTTACGTTTGATTCGGCCTACTTCTGTTTGGTTAATGGTCTGTTGTCGGATGCAATCGCCAATCCGTCCGACAATTGGTTCGGAATTCGGAACAAATGCTGCCAGGGCAAAGATCACAGAAAGGACATATTCGCCTTCGGGAGTTTTGGGCGGTCTTGTTCACATATTGAAAACAATCTTTAAGCCCCAAAGTTATAGAATGTGGATAAATGGCAAATTTTACTAGAGAAAATCCCGGTTGGAGGTCTTTGATAAAAATATATTGTAGCAAAAGTGTAATATAATTTCTGGGATTATGGCAGCCTGATCCGCTGTTTGTGGCGCGACTGTGGCTTTTTCGGACAAAACATCTGTTGGTGCCGCAGCGCCGTTGGGGTATCCAGATGGCATGCCCACTGGGGGGTATAAGTCTGTTGGCCACGGGGGCGGCCGCTGACCTGAGTAGAGCCCGAACAGGGTTGCAAGGGGATGCTGTCGTAGCGGCCGGATTGTCCGGCTCGTTCCGCCGTGTTGGTCGTCTGAACCGCTTTTGGGCGGATGGTTCCGGCATGCCTCGTCTTTGCTTCCTCTAAGGCCACGATGGTGAGTTTCATGGCGTGATCCCGAGATCCGGGAACCGTCGGTTTTACGAGTTCGATCGGTATCACCCTCCGATCGTGGCTGAGGAGTAGGTTAATGACTGTTTCGGGTTCGAACGGCGACGATTTTATCGACATCAATTACACCGGGGACCCGGAAGGCGACCGCATCGATGCAGGCGACGCCACGCTTCCCGGCGCCATGGCAGATGACGATCTTGTCCGGGCAGGTGACGGGGAAGATACCGTTTTTGCCGGTGCCGGTGACGATGAAGTCTATGGCGAGGGCGGCAATGACCAGCTGTTCGGCAAGGCTGGCGATGACCTCATCTTTGGCGGTGTCGGCACGGATATCCTTTCGGGGGGCGCGGACAATGACACGCTGGACGGTGGCCTTGATGGCGACCTTATCTTTGGCGATTCCGGCAACGACGTTCTTATCGGCGGGTTAGGGGCAGACACGCTGGATGGTGGCGATGATCGCGACACGATCATCGGTGCCGATCCAGGCGACATGATCGATGGCGGCGAAGGCGGCGATGAT
The DNA here is from genome assembly GCA_033839205.1 of Rhodobacterales bacterium. Taxonomy (GTDB): domain Bacteria; phylum Pseudomonadota; class Alphaproteobacteria; order Rhodobacterales; family Rhodobacteraceae; genus Seohaeicola. The sequence goes on from JAJLKH010000145.1 coordinate 5,733, forward strand.
TTCGATACGCTCGACCTGCGCGGCAGCGGGCCGCTGAGCGTGGCTTTCGACGCAGACAACCCCGAAAACGGTACGATCACCTTCTTCGATGGCGCGGGCCAGAGCATCGGTACCGCGCGTTTCGTCAATATCGAACGGGTGATCCTGCCCACAACGGACGATGGCGTGACCCCGGTGGCGAACCCCGACGCGGCGAGCACGCCCGAGGATACGCCGGTCGTCATCGACGTGCTGGGCAATGACACCGATCCGAACGGCGATCCGCTGACCGTGACCACGGCGACGGCGCCCAAC
>JAJLKH010000146.1:0-20945 GCA_033839205.1 Rhodobacterales bacterium
GTGCTGCCGGCGCTGGTCGCGGGCGTCATGGTCATCGCGATGCGGGGCCGGCTGGCCTGGCAGCGCATCGCCTCGGTCGCCGGCATCCTGGCACTGAACGCCATCGCCCTGGCGCTGCTGGCCGCCTCGGTCCAGGGACCCGAGGCCTATTTCCTGGGCGACTGGCCCGCGCCCTTCGGCATTGTCCTGGTGCTGGACCAGCTGTCGGCGCTGATGGTGGCGCTCTTGGCCGGGCTGTCGCTGGTCGTGGTGGTCTACGCCATCGGCTCGGGCTGGGATGCCAGGGGGGCGCATTTCCACCCGCTCTTGCAGTTCCTGCTGATGGGGGTCGGCGGGGCCTTCCTGACTGGCGATGCCTTCAACCTCTTCGTCTTCTTCGAGGTGCTGCTGATCGCCTCCTACGGCCTGATGATCCACGGCGGCGGCGGGGTGCGCCTGCGCGCGGGCGTGCAATACGTGCTCTACAACCTGCTGGGCTCAACCCTGTTCCTGTTTGCGCTTGGCACGATCTACGCGGTGACCGGCACACTGAACATGGCCGACCTCGCGCAGCGTGTGGCAGAGCTTCCGGCGGACGACACCGCGATGATCCGCGTGGCCGCGATCCTGTTGCTGCTGGTCTTCGCCGTGAAGGCCGCGCTGATCCCGCTGCATTTCTGGCTGCCCGCCACCTATGCCGAGGCGCCGGCCCCCATTGCCGCCCTCTTTGCCGTGATGACCAAGATCGGCGCCTATGCGATCATCCGCATGTACACGCTTGTCTTCGGGCCCGATGTGATGGTCACCGCCGATATCATCGGCCCCTGGTTGATGCCTGCGGCCATCGTGACGCTGGTCATCGGCATGATCGGCGTGCTGGGTGCCACCCACCTGGGCCGACTGGCGGCCTTTGCTGCGGTCGGCTCCATGGGCACGCTGCTTATCGCGGTGGCGCTGTTCACACCGCAGGCAACCACGGCGGCGCTTTATTACATGATCCATTCGACCCTGGCCGGCGCCGCCCTGTTCCTGGTCGTCGACATGGTGCGCGCCCGCCGCCAATCCGAGGATGACGCCATCGCCCCGCGCCCTGCCATTGCGCAGAACGGGCTGATCGCCGCCTATTTCTTTGCCGCCGCCATCGCCATGGCGGGGATGCCCCCGCTGTCGGGTTTCCTGGGCAAGTTGCTGGTGATGGACGCGGTGCGCGCGCATGATCTGGTCTGGATCATCTGGGCCGCGATCCTGATCGGATCGCTGATCGCGGTCGTGGGCTTTGCCCGCGCGGGCAGCCTCGTTTTCTGGAAGGTGGAAATCCAGCCCGAGGACGCAACACCCGACGCCGGACCGGGAACCCCACCAGCCGCCTTGCCCTTCGTGGCAACCGGCGCACTGGTCGCGGGTATCGTGGCGCTGACCGTCTTTGCCGGACCCGTGACAGCCTTCCTGTCGGACACATCGGCACAGATCTTCGACCGCCAGTCCTATATCTCGGCCGTGATGGAAACACCCCGCGCGATCGAAGCCGAAAGCCTGCCTCATGAGGGGAACAAGAAATGATCGGACGCATCCTTCCGCATCCTTTGCTGACCCTGACGCTGGTCGTCGTCTGGCAGATGCTGGTGAATTACGTATCGCTCGGCACGCTGGTCTTTGGCCTGATCCTTGGCATCGTGATCCCGCTGATCACCGCCCCCTATTGGCCGGACCGCCCACGCCTCAAGAACCCTGCGATGATCGTCGAGTTCATCCTCGTCGTGCTGTGGGATATCGTCGTGGCCAATATCGTGGTGGCCAAGACCATCCTCTTCACCCGCAACACCGCCATGCACCCGGCATGGGTCAGCATCCCGCTGGATCTGCGCACCCCAGAGGCGATCACCGTGCTGGCCGGAACCATCACCATGACCCCCGGCACCGTCAGCAGCGATGTCGCCGCCGATGGCCGCAGCCTGCTGGTGCATTGCCTTGACGCGCCCGATCCTGACGCCGTGCGCGAGGAGATCAAGCAGCGCTACGAGCGTCGCCTGAAGGAGATTTTCGAATGATCCTGACCTATGCCCTGATCTTCACCACCGGCTGTTTCGCGCTGGCCCTGCTGATGAACCTGTGGCGGGTCGTCAGCGCACCGGGCGTGCCGGACCGCATCCTGGCGCTGGATACGATGGTGATCAACTTCATCGCGATCCTCGTGCTTTACGGGATCATCGAAGGCACCGCCGTCTATTTCGAAGCCTCGATCCTGATCGCCATGGTCGGCTTCATCTCGACCGTGGCCTATGCGCGCTTCATGCTGCGCGGCAACATCATCGAATGACGGGGGATCGGACATGAGCACAGACATGGCACTCTGGCAGGAAATCTTGTTGGCGGTCTTTCTTGTGACCGGCGGCATCTTCGGGCTGGTGGGATCCTTCGGGCTGATCAAGCTGCCCGATCCGATGACGCGGCTGCATGCGCCCACCAAGGCGACCACCCTGGGTGTGGGCGGTGTGCTGATCGCCTCGATGCTCTATTTTTTCTTTACCAAGGGGCATCTGAGCTTTCATGAACTGATGATCACGCTGTTCCTGTTCCTGACGGCGCCGATCACCGCGCATTTCCTGGCCAAGGCGAACCTGCACACCAACGTCGAACGTGACGCGGTGCCGCCGCCCTCCGGTGATCGCCCCTGGGCCGGCTTTGAAAGCGATGAGGCCCGCCGCATCGCCGAAGAACAGGCCTCGAAGGGCGCATGACCGCCAAGGATCGCGCCCTGCGCGCACGCGACGCCCTGATCGTGGCCCATGGCGCGCCAGCCGATCCCGCACCGCAGGAAACCGTCCTCAAAGCCCTCGCCACTGCTACGGCCCCTCACCTGCCACAGGGCTGGCGGGTGCGCGGGGCCACACTGGCCGCCGAAGGTGCGCTTGAAGCCGCTTTGGACGGGCTGCACGATCCGCTGATCTATCCCTTCTTCATGGCAGAAGGCTTCTTTACCGTCACTCTTCTGCCGCGCCGACTGACGGCAGCCGGGGTCTCGGGCGCGGTGCAGGTCGCCCCATTCGGTGTGGACCCGGCCTTGCCTGCCCTGATGGCCCGCGTCGCCCTGGAAGCCGCGCATGCAGCGGGAATGTCCCCCGCCGACTGCGCCCTTCTGGTCGCGGCTCATGGCAGCAAGGTATCGCGCACATCCGCTGACAGCACCCATGCGATGGTGACGGCGCTGGGGCCGCTGACAGGTTTCGGTCAGATCCTCGCAGGCTTCGTCGAAGAGCCGCCATTCCTTGCGGATCAGGCTCGCATCCTCGCGCGCGGCATATGCCTGCCCTTCTTCGCGCTGGAAGCCGGGCATGTCGTGGGTGATATTCCCGAGGCGATGGAAGAGGCCGGATTTCACGGCCCGATCCTGCCCCCTATCGGCCAACACCAGGATGTTCCGGCCCTGATCGCGGGCGCATTGCTGCGCGCGGCGGCGGCAGGATCAGCCGCCTGACCCGACTCAGGCAAACAAGGCGCTGAACTGGTTGCGCAATTCGTTTTTTTGCACCTTGCCCATCGTGTTGCGCGGCAGCGCCTTGACGATCTTCAGCGCCTTGGGCTGCTTGAACCGCGCAAGGCTGGCGCGCAGCACCTGGTCGATCGCCTCCAGATCGGGCGACTGGCCCGGTTCAGCCACGATCACACCTAGCACGGCCTCGCCAAAGTCAGGATGCGGCACGCCCACCACGGCGCTTTCCAGCACGCCGGGCTGATCGTCCAGGATCAACTCGACCTCTTTGGGGTAGACGTTGAAACCGCCGGTGATGATCAGGTCCTTCTGACGGCCCACGATGGACAGATACCCGTCCTCGTCGAAACGGCCCAGGTCTCCGGTGATGAAGAACCCGTTGTCGCGCAGCTCTTCGCGGGTCTTTTCCGGCATCTGCCAATAGCCCTTGAAGACGTTGGGGCCGCGCACCTCGATCATGCCGACCTCGCCCTGCGGCAGCACCGCGCCGCTGGTCGGATCGGTCACGACAACCTCGACCCCCGGCAGCGGAAAGCCCACGGTGCCCGCGCGGCGGTCGCCCTCGTACGGGTTCGAGGTATTCATGTTGGTTTCCGTCATACCGTACCGTTCCAGTATGCGGTGGCCGGTGCGCTCTTCGAATTGCACATGGGTTTCCGCCAGCAAAGGCGCCGATCCCGACACGAAAAGCCGCATATGCGCAGTCAGCTCGGCGGTGAAACGCGAATCGTCCAGCAAACGGGTGTAGAATGTCGGCACACCCATCATCGATGTGGCACGCGGCATCAGGCGGATCATGTCATCCATGTTCAGCCCGGGAAGAAAGATCATCGCCCCCCCGGCCAGCAGCGAGATGTTGGTCGCCACGAACAGACCATGTGTGTGGAAGATCGGCAAGGCATGCAGCAGCACGTCATCTTCGGTAAAGCGCCATTCGCGGGTCAGAACCTCGGCATTGGACAGAAGGTTGCCATGGGTCAGCATCGCGCCCTTGGACCGCCCCGTCGTGCCCGAGGTATAGAGGAAAGCCGCCAGATCATCCGCACCACGCGCAACCGGCGTGAAAGCATCGGATTGCGCATTCACCAGATCGGCAAAGCTGCCCGATCCATCGCTATTGAGCACCATCAGCCGGGCACCATGCGCCTGCGCAACGGGGGCCAGCCCTTCGGCCTTGGAACCATCGGCCAGCAGCAGTTTTGGCGTGGCATTGCCCACGAAGTAATCGATCTCGGCCGCCGTATAGGCCGTGTTCAGCGGCAGGAAAATCGCACCGGCCGCCACCGCGCCACCATAGACGGCCAGCGCCATGGGCGATTTGTTGATCTGCACCGCGATACGGTCGCCGGGCTGCACGCCATTGGCGACAAGCGCATTCGCCACGCGGTTGACCATGGCCAGAAATGTCGCGCCGCTGATCTCGGTCCCGTCAGACAGGATCAGAAATGGGCGCGTACGCCCCGCCTGCGGCGCAAAGAAAGCATCGAAAAGCAGGTTAGCCATGGGTCTTCAGTCCTTTTTCCTTCCGGTCCTTCGCCGGTCCGGTCAGCGCCTTCACACCGCGCGCGGCGGCAATGGTCTGATGGGTGGCGAATGCCTCGTGGTTTTGTTCCACCCGCGCCGGATCGTAAAGATAATTCACCATTGCGCCGCAGGATTGTTGCCCCCCCTTGGGTGACAGATCGGCGCCAGCGTGGATCTCGTGCACCTCGGCGCCATTGCCCAGATGGAATCTTGCCACCGGGTCCAGCGGCGCACCGTCCTCGGCCTTGGCCTCCAGCAGGTAGCGGGCCGCGATACGGCGCAGCGCCTCCGCATCCTGATCGGCCGGGGTCTTGTCCAGGATCGCGCGCGTCTCGTCGTCCTGCGTCTCGACCCACCGGGTCAGACCGGGGATCGGCGACAGGGTCACGAAAGTCTTCAGCCCCGCCACCTCGCGACCCAGAACATCGACCACCTGCTTGATCAGCGAATTGCCAAAGGAAATGCCCCGCAGCCCGGCCTGACAGTTCGAAATGGAATAGAACACCGCCGTATCCACCTCGGACGGCGACAGGGCGCGCCGATCCTCTGCCAGCAATGGCCCGATGGCACCCGGAATGCCGCGCGTCAGCGCCACCTCGACAAAGATCAGCGGATCATCCGGCATCGCCGGATGGAAGAACGCGAAACACCGCCGGTCGGGCGGCTCCAGCCGGCGGCGCAGATCGTCCCAGCTGTGGATCTCGTGCACCGCCTCATAGGCGATGATCTTCTCCAGGATATTGGCCGGGCTTTCCCATCCGATCCGGCGCAGCACCAGAAAACCCCGGTTGAACCAAGACGCAAATAGATGCCGGAAATCCAGATCGACCCGTGCCAGGTCCGGCTCGGCCCTGGCCTGCTTCATCAGATCGACGCGCATCGCCACCAGATCCGCCGTGCCGCCCGGCGCCTGGTTCAGCCGGCGCAGCAACTCCTGGCGCGGCGGTTCGGCCACCGCCAGAAGCGCGGACAGGTGCCGCGCATCCGGCGTATCCGCATAGGCCTGCGCGGCAAGGGTCACGGCGGCCGGATCGACATCCATCTCATCGGCCAGAAAACGGAAGAATGCCGCCTTCTCCGCCGCATCCGCCTGCCGGTAGCGCATCAGCACTTCGGCTGCGCGCTTCATCCCCGAAACCTCGCCCTGCCCGGTCAGCAGCGCGCGGCACAGGGCCGGCAGCGGTTTGCCGCTGGCCGTCACATCGCCCTGGCGCTTGCGCTCGAACAGGGTCGACAGCAGATCACCCAGCGCCCAACCGCCCAGATCCCAGCCACGAGTCATCACGCGGGCCCCATGATCAGATCCGGCAGCCAGGTGGCGATACCAGGGAAGAAGCACAGGATCACGATGGCCAGAACCATGCAGCCCACATAGGGCAGCGAACCGCGCAGGATGGTCTTGAGCGGAATGTCCGGCGCGATCGAATTGATCACGTAAAGGTTCAGGCCCACCGGCGGCGATATCAACCCGATCTCCATGTTGATGGTCAGGATCACGGCGAACCAGTAGGGGTCGAACTCGGCCGCCAGGATGATCGGCAGCAGGATGGGCGCCGCCATCAGGATCACCGCGACCGGCGGCAGGAAAAAGCCCGCCACCAGCAAGAAGACGTTGACGATCCCCATCAGCACCCAGCGGTTGACCTCCAGGTCGGAAATCCAGGCCGCGATCGACTGCGTGATATAGAGAGAGGACAGCATGTAGGAAAACACGCCCGCCGCCCCGATGATGAACAGGATCATCACGGATTCACGTGTGCTGTCGGACAGGATGGTCCAAAGCGCCTTGGGCGACCACAGCCGATAGATGATCATCGCGATGACCAGGCACAGCAGCGCGCCGACGGCCGCGGTTTCCGACGGTGTCGCGATACCGCCATACATGGCGTAAAGCACGCCGACGATGATCACGATGAACGGGATCACCCGCGGCAGGATTTCCAGCTTCTGCCGCAACGTATAGCTGCGCTGCGCCAGCACTTCGGCCGATCCGTTGCGCCAGGTGTCATAGATCGACCATGCCATGAACAGGCCCACCAGCAGCAGCCCCGGCACAACACCCGCAAGGAACAGCCGCCCGATCGAGGTTTCGGTCGCGATCCCGTAGACGATCATCGTGACGGATGGCGGGATCAGGATGCCCAGCGTGCCCCCTGCCGCGATCGAACCCGCGGCGACTTCATCCGGATAGCCGCGCTTGCGCATCTCGGGGATGCCCATCTTGCCGATGGCGGCACAGGTCGCGGGGCTGGACCCCGACATCGCCGAAAACAGCGCGCAGGCGCCAAGGTTCGACATCACCAGACCGCCCGGCACACGGGTCAGCCAGCGTTCCAGCGCCTCGTAAAGATCGGCCCCCGCACGGGTCGATGAGATGGCGGCGCCCATGATGATGAACATCGGGATCGACAGCAGCGCAAAGGAATTCAGCTTGCCAAAGAAGATCTCGGGCATCAGCTCCAGCGATCGCATCCCGTCAAAGACCAGCAGGAAACCGGCTGATACGATCAGCAGCCCCGAGGCGACAGACACCCCCGAGAACAGAACGACAATGGTCATGAAAGCGACCAGAAGGCCCAGCGACAAGGGATCCATCATCAATCCTCCAGACCGAAGGGGCGATCGACGCCCAGCACCAGCGCCACGAAATCCGCCAGCAGTTGCAACAGGTAAAGGCCAAAGCCCAGCGGCAGGGCAAGGTAGGGGATCCACAACTTCGGCGCCCAGACCGTTTCAGACCGCCAGCCCCGCTCCCATGCGAAATGCCAGTTCTCGTAGGCGTAGAACAGGATCACGCTGACCACGGCCATGGTCATCAGCAACACCAGCCCGGCCAGCATCTTGCGCGCGCGTCCCTTCACAAGGATCGGGATCAGGTCGACGTTCACATGTCCCCGCAGGCTTTGCACATAAGGCAGACCCAGCAGCGTGGCCCCGATCATCAGATAGATCACGGCTTCGGTCTGCCATATCGTGGACTGGCCCATCACGAAGCGGACGAAGATCATCTGGCATGTGATCAGGACCGAGGCCAGGATCATCACCGCGGAGATCCACCCGCAGACAGTCGAAAGGCCCTTTATCAGGCGCAGGATCAGGTAGCCGCCAGTGCTGGCGGCACGGGCAGAAGGCAGGGTTGCCATGGGACAGGCTCCGATGCTTGGGGGGTGTCGCTTGGGTCCGGGCGGATTGCGAGCCGCCCGGACAGTCTTGTGTCAGAAAGCTGCGATCACTCGACCGCGAGGGCGAGGTCCAGCAGCGCCTGACCGTTCGGAACGCTTTCGACGAAGGACTTGTAAGAGCTCTGCTTGGCCAGTTCGAGCCATGCATTGAAATCGTCCTGCGTCATCTCGGCGATGGTCACGCCGGCCGCCTTGAACACCTCGACCGAGGCCGCGTCTTCCGCCTTGGCCTGCTCAAGATACCATGCTTCCGCCTTTTCCGCTGCCGCCAGAAGCGCGGTCTTCTGCGCGTCGGTCAGCCCCTCGAAGGTGGATTTGTTCATCATGACCGGCTGGTACATGAACCACAGCGCCACGTCGCCTGCGGGCGTGTAGCACTTGACCTGCTCTTGCAGGCGGAACGAGGCAAAGGACGAAGACGAGGTGTTGACGGCCTGAAGCACGCCGGTCTGCATCGCGTTGTAAACCTCGGACGACGCCATGGACGAAATCGACGCCCCGGCAGCCGCCAGCATCTCCTCGAACGACTTGCCCGCCGCGCGGGTGCTCAGGCCGTTCACATGCTCGGGGCGGGTGATGCAGTCACCGACACTGGCGAAGCCACCGGCCAGATAGCCATGAACCAGGATCATGATGTCATCCTCGGCCATGATCTTTTCGATCTCTTCCATGAACGGGCTCTCGTTCAGGCGCGCCGCGTGGTCGTGGTTCTTCACCAGGCCCGGCATCAGGGTCAGGTTATATTCGGGGCGCTGACCGCCCGAGTAGGACAAGGGGTAGACGATCATGTCCACCTGCCCGCGCGACAGCGGGTTGTACTGCTCGCGCGCTTTCAGCAGCGATTCGGACGGGAAGATCTTGATCTCCAGGTCGACATTTGCCGCAGCGACATCGGTCGCGATCATCTCGGCGACCTTGTGGCGCACGTCACCGGTAGACCACTGATGCGAAAGACGCAGTTCGGTGGCATTGGCAGCCGAAAGGCCCATGCCGAAAACCGCAAGAGCCGCTGCCGCGGCGAAAGTTCTGATGGTCATTTTATCCTCCCAGATGGATGTGCTGCGGGCTCCCTCCCGCAATCGCTTCGATCCTGCGCGGCACTGCATCCAATGTCAAACGTTTTGTATACAAGATTTCGATTGCCCAACACCAGACCACGGGATACGATTGCACACATGAACACTCGCATGGCCGACAATGTGCGCGAAGCACTGGAACAGATGATCGTCACCGGCGAATTCGCGGATGGCGAACGGCTGGATGAAATCCGTCTGGCCGAGCGGTTCCATGTCTCGCGCACGCCGCTGCGGGAGGCGTTCCAGATGCTGGCGGCGTCCGGCCTGGTCGAGCTGGTGCCGCGCCGGGGCGCGTTTGTGCGCCACCCTGCCTTTCACGAGATGATCGAGATGTTCGAGGTCATGGCCGAGCTGGAGGCTGTCTGCGGGCGGCTGGCGGCGCGGCGGGTCACGCCGGAGGTGCTGCAACAGATCCGCGCCACGGTGATCGCCTGCGAGGCTGCCGCTCATGCGGGCGACAGCGACGGGTATTACCGCGAGAACGAGCATTTCCACCAGCTGATCTATGCCGCGTCCGGCAACGACTTCCTGGCGCAGGAGGCGCAGCGGTTGCACAAGCGGTTGCAGCCGTTCCGGCGGATGCAGCTGCGGGTGCGGGGGCGGATGATCCAGTCGCTGACCGAGCACCGCGAGATCCTGACCGCGCTGGAAACGGGCGATAGCCAGACCGCCGAGGCGGTGCTCCGCGATCACGTGGCGGTGCAGGGCGGCAAGTTCAACGACCTGATGGCCAGCTACAAGCAGTCCAACCTGCGCGCCAACCCGCAGCCCCTGGCGATGCGGGGCTGATCCCGGCCCGTTCCGTCCCATGATGGGACGTTTTCAGATACAAGCGATTTCAAAGGGTTGCAAAATTCCGGTAAGGAAATTTTAACAGATCCGCCCCAAAAGACCGTGTAATCTGCCCCGCAATACGGAGGGCACAGGCTATGATGCGAACGATCCTTTCCCTGATCATGCTGAGCCTGTCGCTGCTTTTTGCCTATGGCTGGTACACGCAATATTACATCCGGCGCGCCTGCTTCAACGAGGCAGGCCGCTGCCTTGATGCGGAAACGGGCGTCATCTACCTGGAACAGTCGGGCGGCGTATGGCTGTCGCTGAGCGTTCTTGCCTTTGCGATCACGGTCTGGCTGGGCTGGAGGAGCCGCCGGGCCAAAGGATGAACCTGCCCGACGGACCGGGCGACGGGACAAGGAACACGGGAAAAGGAACACGGGACAAGAGACACGCCAAGCCCGCCACCCCCCCGAAAATCCGGTCATGGACCAGCCAAAGGGCAGTTTTTCTTGAAGGGCGTCCCCGTTTTCCCGCTACTTCTTGACGAACAGCAGAACGAGGGGGACCAAAACGTGGCAGGAAGCACCGCTCTACGGGGTTTGGTCATAACGCTGATAGCCATTCAGCTGTTCGATGTTGCTATCCATGTCGGCACCGATCAGGTGGAACCAGTGCGGATCCTGTCGAACGCGGTTGTGGGGTTATGGGCGGTATGGTGCCTGTTTTCCCGGGCCGCAGCCAAAGCAGGGATCGCGGCGATCCTTGTCTATCTTGGTTTGAACGGCTGGTTTCTGGCCATGCACGGCCTGCGAAACCCGGATCAGGGCGACGCCTTGCGCATCACCCTTTTCGTTCTGGTCGGGGCCAGCACGGCCATTGCGCTGTGGCTGAGGGCGCGGCGCGCGGCCGCATGAAGCATGGCCCGCAGCACGTGCCGGACAATTCTGCAGGCCGGGCAACGGCAAAAAGAAAGGGTCTGTGGGCGCGGATTGAAAGGGGCGCAACCAAGCCTTTTCATGCCCGAACCAAGGCTTGATTACATCGGCAGTGAATAGCGCCGCAACGCCAGCACGAACCTTCTTTCAATAAGCTATCGCGCCTGACTACGCGGGCGGGTGCGGTATTTATGCTGGCCTAATTGAAAAAGGCAGGGCATCCTTTGACAGCAAGCCACGTTGGATATTTTCGCGCGGTTCGTTGTCCGGGACATTACGGGATTTGTGATAATGAGTAGCGCGAGCAATACACCCATTGAAAGGTTTTATTGGCTGGATACGCTGCGGGGGACTGCCGCCCTTGTGATTGTCGTCTACCATTATCACCATTTCTATTTGCGGGACGCCTTCGGCAGGGATGCAATTCCGTCAATCGAAACATTCCCTTACCATTCCTTTGTCGGGGTCATTTACAGCCCTGTTGCGTCCCATGCGGTCGAGCTGTTCTGGCTGATCTCGGGTTTCGTTTTCGCGCATGTCTATCTGAACCGTCATGCGAGTTTCCTGTCTTTCGGCGCGGCGCGTTTCGCAAGACTCTATCCGCTTCATTTCCTGACATTGCTGCTGGTGGCGGTCATCCAATACGTCAGCCTGACCTCTGTGGGTCATTGGCAAATCTTTGGCAACAACGACGCCCCGCATTTCCTGTTGCAATTGGTCATGGCGTCGAATTGGACAACATTGGCCAATGGCAACAGTTTCAACGGGCCGATCTGGTCGGTCTCCATCGAAATCCTGGTTTACGGGCTTTTCTTTCTGTCACTTGCGCTGTTGCGGCGCGCCACGATCCTGTGGTCCGCCATTCTGAGCCTGGCAGGGTGGTTGTGCTATCTGAGCCTGCGGGACAAGGCCATCCTTCTGGAGCCGCTGGTGCTTGCCTGCGTGGGTTACTTTTACCTTGGTGCCCTGCTTTATGCGTTGAAGCCGCATCGGTCGCTGCGCGCTGCTGCGATCTGCATCCTGCTGGGAGTGGCCTTTGGCGTGACAGGTCAGGTGCTGGACCTGGGGCCGCTGAAGATTGCCGCGCTTTCCGTGGTGCTTGTCACGGGTGCGACCGTTCTGGATCAGTTCTGGTTGAAGGGCGGCAGGCGGCTGAGTGTTCTTGGGGATATCAGCTATAGTGTCTACCTGGTGCATGTTCCCTTGCAGATGCTTGTCCTGCTGGGCGCCGACATGTTTCTTGGCGGCACGCGGTCCTTCGCCGACAGCCCGCTGACCCTTCCGGCCTATGTTCTGATGTCGGTCGGTGTGGCTTTTGTCGTGCACCGGCGGATCGAGCGCCCCGCCGGGCGCGCGATCCGCAATCGCATCATGCCGCAGGTGCGGACCGCGCGGCTTGGAGGCGGCGGGGTGTGACAGCCCCAGGGCAATCCGCGGTCACACGGACAGATAGGCGTCGCGGATTTCGGGCTGTGCCTGCAGTTCGGCCAGGGTGCCGTGGAATTTCTGCGCGCCGCCTTCGATGATCACGGCCACATCGGCCACGGCGCGGGCGAAATGCAGGTTCTGTTCGGACAAAAGCACCGTCAGCCCTTCGGATTTCAGTTGCAGGATCACGCGGGCCATCTGTTCGACGATCACCGGCGCGATGCCTTCGCTGGGTTCGTCCAGCAGCACGAAGCTGGGGTTGCCCATCAGGGTGCGCGCGATGGTCAGCATCTGCTGTTCGCCGCCCGACATTTCCTTGCCCCGGTTGTTGCGCCGTTCGGCGAGGTTGGGGAAGAGATCGAAGAGCATGTCGCGGGTCCATGTCACCGTGCCCTCGCGCGGGGGCTGGCGCCCGACCTCGAGGTTTTCCAGAACGGTGAGGTCGGTGAAGATGCGCCGATCCTCGGGGACGTAGCCAAGGCCCAGCTTGGCCACGCGGTGCGGGGCGAGGCCGACAAGTTCCTGCCCCATGAAGCGGACCTGCCCGCTGCGCGGCACGACAAGCTGCATGATGGATTTCATCGTGGTGGACTTGCCCGCCCCGTTGCGCCCCAGCAGCGCCGCCACCTGCCCGCGCTGCACCGTGAAGCTGAGGTCGCTGAGCACATGGGCCTTGCCATAGAAGCTGTTGACGGAGGCGATCTCAAGCATGCTGGCCCTCTTCTGCGGCGTGAAACAGGGTGCCGCCGCCCAGGTAGACTTCCTGCACGCGCGGATCGTTGCGGATCTGATCGACCGTGCCATTGGCGATGAGTTGGCCGCGGTTGAGCACCATGACGCGGTGCGCATGGGCAAAGACCACATCCATGTCATGTTCGGTGAAAAGCACGCTGACGCCCTGATCGCGCACGATGTCGGCGGTCAGCTGCATCAGCGCGATGCGTTCGCGCGGGGCCATGCCGGCGGTGGGTTCGTCCATCAGCAGCAGGCTGGGTTCATGCGCGAGCGCAATCGCCAGTTCCAGCCGCTTGAGATCGCCATAAGCCAGCACCGCGCAATGGCGGTCGGCCTGATCGGCCATGCCCACGAGATCCAGCAGGTCCATCGCGCGGTCACGGTAGAGCCTGTGCGCATAGGGCAGGATCGCGAAGACGCGGCGATGATGCGAGATGAGCGCCATCTGCACGTTTTCGGCCACGGTCATCGAGGCATAGGTGCCGGTGATCTGGAAGGTGCGCCCGACCCCCATGCGCCAGATCTGGCGCGGGCCGAGGCCGGCCAGGTTCTGCCCGTTCAGCCAGACGGTGCCGGCAGTGGGTTTGAGCTGGCCCATCAGCATGTTGAAACAGGTGCTTTTACCCGCGCCGTTGGGGCCGATCATGGCCAGAAGCTCGCCCTTGTGCAGGGTGAAGGAGACGTCGGAGACGGCCTTGATCGCGCCGAAGGATTTCGAGAGCCCTTTGGTTTCGAGAACGATGGTCATTTGCTGTCCTCCGCGCTGCGCAGGAGGCCCGCGCGTTCGGCCAGTTTGCGCGCCGTGCCGACCAGGCCGTCGGGGGCGACGATCACGACAAGGATGATCAGCACGCCCAGCGCGAGACGCCAGTATTCGAAACGGGTCAGGATGTCCTTTACGCCTTCCAGTGCTACACCGCCGACGACGCCGCCCGCCAGCGTCTTGACGCCGCCGAGGAAGACCACGATCAGCGCGTCGAAGCTGCGCGCGATTTCCAGCTCGTTCGGGAAGACGCTGCCCTTGGAGAAGACGAAAAGCCCGCCCGCGACGCCCGCCATGGCGCCGGCAAGGGCGAAGGCCGCCCATTGCACGCGCTTGGTGTCGATGCCTGTCGCCTCGGCCTGGCGGGCGCTGTCGCGCGCGGCGCGCAGGGCATAGCCGAAGGGCGCGTGGGCCGCGTGGCGCAGGAAAAGGATGCCGCCGGTGCAGATCACGAGGCTGAGGTAGAAATAGACCGTGGTGCCGGAAGCCCAGGCCGAGGGCCAGATGTTCACCAGCCCGTCATCGCCGCGCGTCACCTCGCCCCATTGGAAGACAAGGGACCACAGCAGTTGCGAAAAGGCCAGCGTCAGCATGGCGAAATAGACGCCTGTCAGGCGCAGGCAGACCCAGCCGATGATGATCGCGGCCATGCCCGCGCCAAGGGGCGCCAGCAGCATGGCCAGTTCCATCGGCGTGTCGGCATAGGTGACCAGAAGGGCCGCCACATAGGCGCCGCCCCCGAAAAACGCGGCATGGCCGAAACTGACCAGGCCGCCGAGGCCAAGGATGAAATGCAGGCTGGCGGCGAAGAGGCAGAAGATCAGGATATCGGTGGTCAGCACCAGCGCGAAGTTCGAGCCATAGACCGGCATCAGCGCCAGCAAGGCCAGCAGCGCCGCCACGATCATGCGGGCGCGTGGGCCTGCGGGTTTGATCGGGCGCTCGGGCTCGCCGACCTGGCCATGTTCGCCCGCCACCTCGGGGCGGCCAAAAAGGCCGTAGGGGCGGATCATCAGCACCAGCACCATGATCACGAACATCAGCACCAGCGTGCTTTGCGGCATGTAGGTGACGCCGAAGACGCCAAGGACCGAGATCAGCACCGCCGCCAGGTAGGCGCCGGGCAGCGATCCCATGCCACCGATCACCACGACGACGAAAACCGCCGTGAGGATGTTGAAATCCATCAGCAGGTCCGCGCCGCCCTTGGGCAGTTGCAGCGCGCCGCCCAGCCCCGCCAGCGCGCAGCCCAGGAAGAAGACGCCGGTGAAAAGCCAGGACTGGTTGACGCCCAGCGCGCCCACCATCTCGCGGTCCTGGGTGGCGGCGCGCACCAGCACACCGACGCGGGTGCGCGTGATCAGATACCATAGGCCCAGCGCCACGAAGGGGGTAATGACCAAGAGGGCCAGATCGTATTTGGGCACGGGTTCGCCCATGATCCGCACCACGCCGGTGAGGCCGGGGGCACGGGGGCCCAGAACATCCTCGGCGCCCCATGTCATCAGGGTCAGGTCCTGGATCACGAGGATCACGCCGAAGGTGGCAACCAGTTGAAAGAGTTCGGGCGCGCGGTAGACCGGGCGCAGCACGCAGATTTCGACGATCACGCCGATCAGCCCCACGATCACCCCCGCCAGCAGGATCGATGTCCAGAAGCCCACGGCCCCCGGCAGCACCTGCATCAGCGAATAGCCGACATAGGCGCCCAGCATGTAGAAGGATCCATGCGCGAAGTTCACGATCCGGGTGACGCCGAAGATCAGCGACAGGCCCGAGGCGACCATGAACAGCGCGCCGGCATTGGCAAGCCCCGTCAGAAGCTGTGCGATGAAGAAACCCATAAGCGCGGTCCCGGTTGTTCTGGAGAAAGCTCAGGCCATGGCCGGGCACACCCGCAGGGTGCCGCATGACCGACCGAGGAGGCGCGGGCGACGATCAGGCCGCCGCCCGCAATCACGTCACGCAGGCTTAGTTGGCCGGGCGCATCTTTGCGACTTCTTCGTCGCTGGGCAGGTAATCGGCGCCGTTCTTGTAGACCCAGTCGACCATGACGCCCTTGCCGTCCTTCATGGCGATGGTGCCGACGAAGGCCCCCATGGTCGCCTGATGGTCGATCGCGCGATAGGTGATCGGGCCCACGGGCGTATCCAGTTCCAGCCCCTTGAAGGCGGCCTTCAGCGCATCGGTATCGGTGCTGCCGGCCTTTTCCAGCGCGGCGGCGATGGATTGCACGGTCATGTACCCCACGAGGGAGCCGATGCGGGGATAGTCGCTGTAGCGCGCCTGATAGGCATCGACGAAAGCCTTGTTGGAGGCATCGGTCACGTCATACCAGGGATAGCCGGTGACGACCCAACCCACGGGCGCCTCATCCGCCAAGGGATCGAGGTATTCGGGTTCGCCCGTCAGCATCCCGTAGACCGTGCGCCCGTCGAACAGGCCGCGCGTCGTGCCTTCGCGGACGAATTTCGCAAGGTCGGTGCCGAATGTCACGTTGAAGACGGCATCGGGCTTGGCGCGTTCCAGCGCCTGCACCTCGGCGCCGGCGTCGATCTTGAACAGGGCCGGCCACTGTTCGGTCACGAATTCCACGTCGGGCTTGAGGCTGGTCAGCACGGATTTGAAGGCGGCGACCGCTTCCTTGCCATAGGCATAGTTCGGCGCGATCGTGGCATAGCGGACCGCATCGGATTTCGCGGCCTCTTCGGCCAGCATCGCGGCCTGCATGTAGGTCGAGGTGCGCAGGCGGAAGGTGTAATCATTGCCGCTGGCCCAGACGATGGAATCCGCCAGCGGTTCGGAGGCGAGGTAGAGGTATTTCTTTTCCGCCGCCAGCGAGGAGATCGCGAGGCCCACGTTGCTGAGGATGGTGCCGGTCAGCATGACCGCGCCATCGCGGGTCATCAGTTCCTCGGCGATCTTGATCGCCTCGCCGGGATCGCCCTGATCGTCGCGGAAGATGAATTCCAGCGGCTTGCCCAGCACGCCGCCCGCGGCGTTCACCTCTTCCAAAGCCAGTTCGATCCCCATCTTGTAGGGTTCGGCAAAGGCGGCCATCCGCTTGTAATGGTTGATCTCTCCGATCTTGATCGTGTCCTGTGCGAGGGCGGGAAGCCCTGCCACGGCAAGTGCTGCGGCACCCACCAGTCCTTTCAGAAACGTCTTGCGATGCATTGGGGTATCCTCTCTGTTGGGTGTCCTCAGTCGTGCTGGACGAAGGTTGGTCTTACAGGTTCTCCGAGATCTTCGGTCGCCTCGGTTTCGATCAGGTCACGTATCCGTTTCCGGTATACGTTCGGGCCTTTGTCTATGGCAATGCGGATGGGCTTGCGCTTTTGCGGGCGCTGCTCCTCGATATGGATCGCTTCGAGGATTTCCTTGTCCTCGGCGAAGGCGATGCGGAACATCGCGTCCATCTGCGCCGAGGCCGCGTCATCGCCCACCGCCGCGTTGCGGATATGCATCCAGTGGTCGATGGTATAATCCTCGGTCACGGGGGTGACGAAATGCAGCGCGAAGATGCGCACGCCTTTCTGGCGATCTTCCTCGGGCAGGTTGAGGGCGGCATCGGCGCTGCCGAAGTCGATCACCGCGGTGCTTGGCAGATGCAGGTGGTAGTAGTGCCAGCGGTCGACATTGCCGGTGAAGCCGCCGAATTTCTGGAAAAAGCCCACGGGCGGCGCGTTGCGGATCCAGCGCCATGCGGTGATCGCCTTGCCGCGCGTGCTGACATGGACGGGCACGTTTTCGGAGGCCGAGCTGCCCAGCGTCGTGGGATGCACGAAGCTGACATGGGCGGGATCGACGAGGTTCTCGGCCACGTTGAGGTAATTGGCCTTCAGGTGCAGCGCGTCGCCATGGTGCACATGCCAGGCGGGATCGCTGAATTCGGGCATGTCGAAGATGGTCGCGGGATCGGCGCGGTCGGGATCGCCCATCCAGACCCAGACGATACCGTGGCGTTCCTGGACCGGGAAGGCATCGACATAGGCGCTGGCGGGCAGGTTGTCCTGCCCCGGCACGCGCACGCAGGCGCCGGTGCGGTCGAAGGTCATGCCGTGATAGCCGCACTGGATCGTGTCGCCGATGCGCTTGCCCTTTGACAGCGGCAACTGGCGATGCGGGCAGCGATCCTCGAGCGCGACAAGCGCGCCGTCGCTGGCGCGGAAGATCACCATGGTTTCGTTGACGATGGTCAGGGCGCGCATCTCGGCGCCGAAATCATGCGACCATCCGGCCACATACCAGGCGTTTCTGACGAAAGGCATCGTCTTTCCCTCCTGTTGCGCCGCCCGCTGAACGGGCGATCCATCGCGGTCACGGGGCCGGCCCGAGGGAGCGTCCCGTCGCGGCGCGGCTTGACCTTTGTTCCATTCCGCACCAAAAACTTGTTAGCTGTCAAACAAATTTTTCACCCGAAACAGGAAATGGACCACAGGCGGCTTTCGTGAAAGACTATAGCCTGCGGCGCAGGCATCACGGCCCGTGGCGCAAGGGTTCCACCCCGCAGGAAAGACACCGGATGGATATCGAGAATCGGGACAGGCCGGCCTATCGGCTGGAAGAGCAGATCGGCTTCAAGCTGCGCCTGGCCAACCAGAAGCACCTGGAGGTCTTTGCCCGGATGATGCCCGATGTCACGCCCACGCAATTCGCGGTGCTGGCCAAGCTGCTGGACGAGGACACGATTTCGCAGAACCAGCTGGGCCGGCTGGTGGGGATGGATGCGGCCACGACCAAGGGGGTGGTGGACCGGCTGCGCGCCAAGGGGTTGGTGCGGCGCACGAAAAGCACCAGCGACATGCGGCGGCTGGATATTTCCCTGACGCCCGAGGGGCGCGCCTTTGCAGCGCAGGCGGTCAGGACCGCCGCCGCGATTTCGGACGCTACAGCCGCGAACCTGACCCGGCGCGAGCTGGAGCGGCTGCTGGATCTGCTGGACAAGTTGTAAGGGGCGCAGGTTGCCCCGCGCCCCCGTTCATCTTGCCGAAACCCGTCGTGATCGGTCGGATGTCGTGCCGTCAGCGCAGCCCGTCCTTGCCCTCGGCCTCGGCATGGGTCAGCCCGCCGACGCGCGGCAGCGGGCGGCCTGAATCGGTGACGGCGACGGCGACCATGATCTCGCCCGCGCGTGGCGCATCGTTCAGGCGCACTTCGATGCCGTCGAAATGGCTGCGCACATAGGCGGCATCCTTGTGGCCGAGCGGCACGTCGAGCACCTGCCCCGGCCCGCCCATCTTTTTCGACGAGGGCACAAGGGCCGCGCCCTTTTCAACCGCCGCGCGCAGCGGTGCGCCCAGTTTGGGATGCAGGATGGCGGCGGCATGTTCCAGCTCTCCGCCCTCGCCGACCATGGCGGCCTTGCCATAGCTTTGCGCCTGTGCAGGCTCGATGCCCAGCGCGGCCACGCAACGCTGGCCCAGCAGCCCGCCGAGTTCGGCGCCGATTTCGATCAGGTCGGACAGGTCATCGGCGTAACGCCCTGCATGGGGGTTGGCGATGACCGCCACGGCCACGGCCTTGCGGGTGGCGGGGGTGATGGGGCGGCCCATCTCGGTATGGGTTTCCTCGACCCAGACGGCCAGTTTGCGGATATCGGCGCTCATCTCAGCCCGTCCTTTCCTGTGATCTTGTCGGCGGCAAGGCCACCGGCGCGGTTATGGACACGCGGGCCGGTCGTCATGACCAGCATCAGCGCCATTTCATCGGCGCGCGGCGCGTCGTTCAGGCCCAGTTCCATCGCGTCGAAATGGCTGCGCACGTAAGATGCGTTGATATGGGTGATCGGCACGTCGAGCCGGGTGCCCGGCCCGCCCACCTTCTTGGTGGAGGGCACGATCGCCATGGCATCGCCCAGCACCTCGCGCATCGCATAGCCGCCGGGCGCATGCCAGAGCGCGCCATGTTCCAATTCGCCTGCCGCGCCCACGATGGCGCCCTTGCCATAGCCTTCGACGACCGAGGGATCACCGCCCAGCAAATCCACCAGCCGGTTCGCCATCATCAGGCCCAGCGGCTTGAGGTCTTCCATGAAGGGCTGGATGTCTTCGACATAAGAGCCCGCGAAGGGATTGCGGATCACCGCGATCACGGCGGCGCGGCGCAGGGGTGTGTTGGCACGGGGGCCGCCTTCGTGGAAGACCTCTTCCACGACGCTGGCGAATTTGCGTATCTCGACCTCAGGCATATGAGAGGCTCCTTTCCATGGGGGGCGCGCCCCGGTCTTCGAATGTGCCGACTGTTGTGCCCTGACCTTGCAGGACCAATGCGGCGGCGGCAATGGCGCCGGTGTCGATCATCGCCTGCGCGCGTGCCGCCCCGCGCGCCAGCGCAGCTGCGATATCGGCGGCCGGCAGGGGCGCGACATGGGTCACGACCAAGCGCGCGCCGAGATCGCTGTCGGGGAAGATGTCGCGCGCGGGTTGCCGGGTGATGGCGGGATGGCCCGGCAGATCGACCGCGTTGGCGATCAGCGTGGCGGCCGCATCCGCCGTGGCGGCATCGCGCGCCAGCACCGTAACCGAAGAGGCGATCCCAAGGCTGAGGCTGCGCCCGCCCTGCCCCGATGTGGCAATGCCGCCGATGCCGTCCGTGGCGCGCAGCGTGATCTGTCCGGCCAGTTGCCCGTCCAGCCCAGCAATAGCGGCGCGGTATTCCGCGTCAGGCCCAAGGTGCAGCGCGATATCGCCGCCGTTGTTCACATAAGTGCGGGTCAGCGGGGTTGCGGCCAGCATGGCGGAGAGCACCGTATCCGCAACGGACCCGGCGACGGCGGCCCTGGGGGTGATGAAATCGCCCTGCGCGACGGTGGCACAGGCGCGGTGCATCCGGCGGGCGATCAGGCCCTCAGGCACGGACCCAAGGCGCGCGCGCAGCAGGGGAAGTTCGGGCACGAGTTCGTCAAGGATGCTGGCGAAACGGTCGCGCGCGGCGCGATAGGCGGTGCGGCGCGCGTCGTCATCGCGGCCTTCGGCCCCGATCACAAGGTCGATGGGGCCGTGTTGCAGGTGCAACCGGCCATCGGCCAGAAGGGCCGCGACCGGCCCCATC
>JAJLKH010000147.1:0-43043 GCA_033839205.1 Rhodobacterales bacterium
ATCATCATGTGCTACAACCTGTGGATGACTGTGAAGCGTGCACCGGCCGTTCAGGCCACGCATTCCGCAGTCCCGGCTGAATAAGGAGGGCCGGACAAATGGCAATTCTCGACAAACACGCCGTTCTCGAAAAGAACGTGACGCTGCTGGCCATCTTCGCCTTCCTTGTGGTGACCGTGGGCGGGATCGTGCAGATCGCACCTCTGTTCTGGCTGGAAAACACCATCGAGGATGTAGAGGGCGTGCGCCCCTACTCTCCGCTGGAGCTGGCCGGGCGCGATGTCTACATCCGCGAAGGCTGCTACGTGTGCCACAGCCAGATGATCCGTCCGATGCGGGACGAGGTCGAACGCTATGGCCACTATTCGCTGGCCGCCGAAAGCAAGTACGACCACCCGTTCCAGTGGGGGTCCAAGCGGACCGGGCCGGACCTGGCCCGTGTCGGTGGGCGGTATTCGGATGACTGGCACCTGGTCCACCTGCGGAATCCGCAATCGGTCGTGCCGGAATCCGTGATGCCCAAGTACGGGTTCCTGGAAAACCGGCTGATCGACGGCGAGCATATCGGCGAGCTGATGGCCACCCATCGCATGGTCGGCGTGCCCTATACCGACGAGATGATCGAAAACGCGCGGGCCGATTTTGCCGTGCAGGTCGATCCCGACGGTGACTGGGATGGGCTGGTGGAACGCTATCCCGGTGCGCAGGTGCGTAACTTCGACGGGCAGCCCGGCATTTCGGAAACCGATGCGCTGATCGCCTATCTGCAGATGTTGGGTACCTTGGTCGATTTCTCGACCTTCACGCCCGACGCCAGCCGCTAAGGGGGGACATGGATCATGGAAACCTATTCCCTTCTGCGCGAATTCGCCGACAGCTGGATGCTGCTTGCACTGTTCTTGTTCTTCATCGGGATGGTCATCTTCGTGATGCGTCCCGGCAGCACCAAGACCTATCGCGATGTGGCAAACATCCCGTTCCGGCACGACGACAAACCCGCCGCCGCAGGTGACGCACCTGCCCGCGCCCGTGACGCCAAGGAGGCGTGAGGACATGGCAAAGCAACCGCAGAACCACTCCAAGAAGCCTGATGTGGACACGACCGGCCACAGCTGGGACGGGATCGAGGAGTATAACAACCCCCTGCCGCGCTGGTGGCTCTGGACCTTCTATGCCTGTATCGTCTGGGGCGTTCTCTACACGATCGCCTATCCGGCCTGGCCGGGGATCAAGGCGGCCACGCCCGGTCTTCTGGGATGGTCGACACGGGCCAATGTGCAGGCCGACATCGACGCGGCCGAAGCGGCCAATGCCACGATCAACGCCCAGTTGGCCTCGGCCGATCTGACGGCGATCGCGGATGACGCGGAACTGCGCACCTACGCCACTTCGGCAGGGGCGGCCGTGTTCCGCACCTGGTGCGCACAGTGCCACGGATCGGGTGCGGCCGGCGTTGCGGCATCGGGCTATCCGAACCTGCTGGATGATGACTGGCTTTGGGGTGGTGACATCGAGGCGATCCACACCACGATCACCCACGGTATCCGCAACGAGGAAGATCCCGATGCGCGCTGGTCGCAGATGCCTGCCTTCGGCGACATCCTGGCCAAGGAAGAGATCGATCAGGTCGTGAACTATGTGATGTCCCTGTCCGGCACACCGCAGGATGCATCCCTGGTCGAGGCCGGATCGGTCGTCTACCAGGACAACTGCGCGGCTTGCCACATGGAAGACGGTTCAGGCGATCGCGCGCAGGGCGCGCCGAACCTGACCGACGCCATCTGGCTCTATGGCGGCAGTCACGACACGTTGACGCAGACTGTGACCTATTCGCGCTTTGGCGTGATGCCGTCCTGGTCGAACCGTCTGTCCGAGGCCGAGATCCGCGCCGTCGCGACCTATGTCCACCAGTTGGGCGGCGGCGAGTAATCGCCTTCAGAGATACCCTTGGGCGTCACAAACGCCCAAGGGTCGGTGCCGGACCTTCCGTCCTGTTCGCGCGTTTCCTGGAAGGCCGGCACCAATTTTTCGGACCAGATAGCCAAGGCTGTCCTGTCCTTGCCGGCCCTCCCTGACCGGCAGTCAGATCCGCCGCCCCTTCGGTTCGTCCGGTTGGGCGGCGGATCCATTTCAGGGGCGGTTTCCCGCACATCCGGCCCATCTGCCGACACGGCATGCAGAAGCTTAATCCATTGACCTTGCGGAATAGGTATCTCGCAGAGTCAGAATTTGATGCAGGTCAAGGCTGGGGCGACGCAAGACTGGGAAAAGGGACAAAACAGATGCATGTGATGGAGCGATTCCCCCGTGTCCCAGACTGAACCAGATGTCCCGCCAAGCCTTTACGCCGCGCGCGAACCGATCTTTCCGCGCCGCGTATCGGGCAATTTCCGCAATCTCAAATGGGTGATCATGGCGGTCACGCTGGGTATCTACTACATCACACCCTGGCTGCGGTGGGACCGCGGACCGAACCTGCCGGATCAGGCCGTTCTGGTTGATCTGGCCAACCGCCGCTTCTTCTTTTTCTGGATCGAGATATGGCCGCATGAATTCTATTTCATCGCGGGCCTTCTGGTCATGGCGGGTCTGGGCCTGTTCCTGTTCACCTCGGCGCTGGGCCGCGTCTGGTGCGGCTATGCCTGCCCGCAGACGGTCTGGACCGATCTTTTCATCCTGGTCGAACGCTGGATCGAAGGTGACCGGAACGCACGCCTGCGCCTGCATCGGCAGGAGAAATGGGATCTGCGCAAGGCGCGCTTGCGGCTGACGAAATGGATTTCATGGTTCCTGATCGGGCTGGCAACAGGCGGTGCATGGGTCTTCTATTTCACCGATGCGCCCACGCTGGCGCGCGATCTGGTCACGCTGAACGCCCATCCCGTCGCCTATACGACGATGCTGATCCTGACCCTCACGACCTTTTTCTTCGGCGGATTCGCGCGTGAACAGATCTGCATCTATGCCTGCCCCTGGCCACGCATCCAGGCGGCGATGATGGATGAGGACACGCTGACGGTCGCCTATCGCGAGTGGCGCGGCGAGCCGCGGGGCAAGCATCGCAAGGGCGATGGGGCCGAACAGCTGGGCGACTGCATCGATTGCATGGCCTGCGTCAACGTCTGCCCAATGGGGATCGACATCCGCGACGGGCAGCAACTGGAATGCATCACCTGCGCGCTGTGCATCGACGCCTGTGACGACGTGATGGACAAGATCGGCAAGCCGCGCGGCCTGATCGACTACATGGCCCTGACGGATGAGACGGCAGAGCGCGCGGGCCATGCGCCCAAGCCGATCTGGAAACATGTGCTGCGCCCGCGCACCATGCTCTACACCGCCCTGTGGTCGCTGGTAGGCGTGGGCCTGATGGTCGCGCTTCTGGTGCGGTCGGATATCGAGATGACGGTGGCCCCGATCCGCAACCCCACCTTCGTGGTGCTGTCGGACGGGTCGATCCGCAACACCTATGACGTGCGCCTGCTGAACAAGCAGGGCGAGGATCATCCCTTCCGTGTCACGGTCGAGGGCGATCAGCCCTTTACCGTTGAGTTGGAGTCGGTGGAAGGCGACACCGTGATGGTGCCTGCCGACACGACATTCCTGCAGCGGGTCTACGTGGTGGCGGGACCCGACACCCCGGCCGCGACGCAGGGTCGTATGGATATCCGCCTCTGGGTGCAGGACATGACCAATGACGTGCGCGTCTACAAGGACACCATCTTCAACGGGAGAGTACAATGAAGGCCGAGAAGCAATTGACCGGACGCCATGTCCTGATGATTTTCGTGGGAGCATTCGGCGTGATCATCGGTGTCAACCTTGTGCTGGCCTGGTCCGCCGTTGCCACCTTTCCGGGGCTCGAGGTCAAGAATTCCTATGTCGCCAGCCAGGAGTTCGATGCCCGAAAGGCAGCGCAAGAGGCGCTGGGCTGGACCGTTCGGGCCGACGCCGCCGAAGGTGAAGTCATCCTGAGCATCACTGACCCGCATGGAAAGCCGGTGCGTGTCGGCGGGCTTGATGCGGTCATCGGCCGGGCCACCCATGTCGCAGATGACATACGCCCCGAATTCATCTTCGATGGCACATCCTATGTGGCCCCAGTGTCCCTGGCCGATGGCAACTGGAATATTCGCATGACCGCCCTTGCCGAGGACGGCACCCAGTTCACCCAACGCGTTATCCTGCATGTGATCCGCTGAACCGGAAGATTTAACCATGACCGCAGCAATGCGTCCCTCGATTTCGGCCTGTCCCGCCTGTGTCGCAGCCCCGGGTGCGCAGGCCCTGGCCGAACAGGCCTTGCACAAGGATGCCCAGATCGCGCTGTCCTTGCCGACGATCCACTGTTCGGCCTGCATCTCGACGGTCGAGAAGACACTGACGGCAGTGCCGGGTGTGAAATCGGCAAGGGTGAACCTGACCCTGCGCCGCGCCACGGTCGAAGCTGATCCCGCGATCATGCCCGACCAGTTGGTCAAGGTTCTTGAAGGCGTCGGCTATGAGGCGCATGAGCTGGACGCCGGCACCCTGTCCGTGACACAGAATGACCGCGCGGGGCGTGACCTGCTCATGCGGATGGCGGTGGCTGGGTTTGCCATGATGAACGTCATGCTTTTGTCCGTGGCGGTCTGGTCGGGTGCCACGGATGCCACCCGCGATCTTTTCCACTGGATATCGGCCGCGATTGCCTTGCCGACGCTCGCCTTCTCCGGTGTGCCGTTTTACAAAAGTGCATGGGCGGCTTTGTGGGCCCGGCGTTTGAACATGGATGTGCCCATCGTGCTGGCGCTGGCGTTGGCGCTGGTGACATCATTGTGGGAAACGGCGCTGTCCGGGCATCATGCCTATTTCGATGCGACCGTGGCGCTGGTCTTTTTCCTTCTCACGGGGCGCTATCTTGATCATCGTACCCGCGCGATCGCGCGCTCGGCCGCGCAGGAACTGTCAGCCCTTGAAGTGCCGCGCGCCATCGCGCTGCGCGACGGGGCCGAGGTGCAGCTGCCTGTGGCCGAGTTGCGCATTGGCGACATGATCCTGGTCCGCCCCGGTGGGCGGATGCCCGTTGATGGCGTGATCGCCGATGGCCGGTCCGAGATCGACCGATCGCTGCTGACCGGCGAAACCCTGCCCGTCTTCGCCGAACCCGGTCGCGCCGTATCGGCGGGAGAGGTGAACCTGACCGGTCCCCTGACGATCCGCGCCACCGCCGTCGGGCGTGACACCTCGTTGCATCGCATGGCCGATCTGGTCGCCATCGCTGAAAGCGGTCGGTCGCGCTATACCTCGCTGGCCGACAGTGCCGCCAAGCTTTACGCACCGGGCGTCCATATCCTGTCGGCGCTCAGCTTCCTGGGCTGGTATCTTTACTCCTGGGATGTGCGCACCGCCCTGAACATCGCCGCCGCCGTGCTGATTATCACATGTCCCTGCGCGTTGGGCCTGGCTGTACCTGCGGTGACCACCGCGGCATCGGGGCGGCTGTTCCGCAAGGGAATGCTGATCAAGGACGCAACAGCGCTGGAGCGTCTGGCGCAGGTCGATACGGTCGTCTTCGACAAGACCGGGACCCTGACCGCCGGTACGCCGGAATTGACCAATCTGGCCGCTCATGACAAGGGCGAGGCGGCCATCGCCCTGGCCCTGGCCGAGATGTCATCACACCCTCTGGCGGTGTCGCTGGCCAATGCGGCGCGTGCGGCAGGCATCACGCCCGCCGAGGTTGCGGATCTGACCGAAGTGCCGGGTTATGGCACCCAGGGCACCTGGCAGGGACAGCGCGTGCGCCTGGGGCGTGCTGCATGGACCGGGGCCACACCCGGCGCCGAGACAGCCGCCTGGCTCGCCATCGGCGAACAAGCACCGCGCGCCTTTACCTTTACCGACCGCCTGCGGCCCGGCGCGGCCAATGCGGTTCAGCACCTGATGCGGCAGGGAAAGCGCGTGATCCTGATCTCGGGCGATACCGAGCCGGTTGTCGCGGCGCTTGCCACGCGTCTGGGCATTGCCGAATGGCAGGCCGATGCGCTGCCCGCCGACAAGGCTGCGCGGATCGCTGAACTGCAAGCCGAGGGGCATCATGTGCTGATGGTAGGCGACGGGCTGAACGATACCGCCGCGCTGACCGCAGCCGATGTGTCGATCTCGCCCGCCTCTGCCCTGGATGCAGCACGGGTGGCATCCGACATTGTTCTGCTGGGCAGCGATCTGGAGCCGATTGGCGACGCGCTGACAACCGCGCAATCGGCCATCCGCCGCATCAAGGAAAATTTCCGCATCGCGACATGGTACAATATCATCGCTGTACCCGTGGCCGTGATCGGCCTTGCCACGCCCCTTGTGGCGGCGCTGGCGATGTCGATATCGTCGATCACCGTTTCGCTCAACGCGCTGAGGCTCAAGTAACCCTATGGCAGTTCTATCCTACCTGATCCCGATTTCCTTGCTGCTGGGGGGCGTGGGCCTCGTCGCCTTCCTATACACGGTGCGCAGCAACCAGTATGACGACCCCGAGGGTGACGCGCGCCGCATTCTCAACACGGACTGGGACGACCGCCCAAAGCCTTGAAGCGCGCAAGAGGCTTCTTTTTGCCGCAAATATCCTCGGGGGGCGTCGAACGGAGTGAGACGTTGGGGGGGCAGACAACCCCCCCTCTGATCCTGTCAAAGCGTGATCAGCTTGGCCCGATCATGAAGCACTGGATCTGGCGCGCCTGCAATCTGCGGCAGGCAAGATCGGCCGTTTCACGGGTCATTCCCATGAAATTCGCGTCGAACCCGCCACCGCCCGGCACAACCTTGCGCAGGGTGCCATCCAGCGTGTTGATCTCGGTCAGGGCTGTCTGCAGCAGGATCTTTTCGGCGGCGTGGCGGTTGCCATAGCGACCGACGTTGATCCCCCAGTGGCGTCCGCCGGATGTGCTCAGCCGTGTCACGACTTCGGGTTCCTGGTTTGCCGGGCTTGCTTGCGCGGTTTCGGTGTTCTGCGTTTCGGCGGCCACGGCGCTATCGGCGGGCAGGCTTGCCAGCACGACCAGGCCCTCGGGACGTGCCCGCGGCTTGATCGCGGCCAGGGCTGCGTTGACGACAGGCGCGGCCGGTGCGGCGGCGGCCACCTCGACCGTTTCGGCTGGTGCGGCCTCTGCAGTCACGGCTGCATCCGGGGCAGGGGGCGCTGCTGTCGCCGTCACAACGGCTTCGGTCAACGCGGCAAGCTCCTCATCGGTTCCCTCGGCGTCGACCTCTGCCAGAACCTCGGGTGCCGGATCTTGCGCAGGTGTGGCCGCAGGGCGGTCCGGGATGGCGGCAGGCGGCGTAAGGGATACCGCGACGGCCACGTCCGATCCGGCCGGTGCCGTCTGCGCGGCGGCGGCTTCGCGTGCCGCTGTCTGGGCGGCGACTTCGCTCAGGGCCTGCGAGATATCGTCTTTCAAAGCCACCAGAACCGGGGCTGGCATCTCTTGTCCGGGGCGCGCGACGGGGCGCAGGCTGGATGAGACGGCAGTGACCAGTCGGATCGTTTTGCCAGCCGCTGGCCGGCCCGCATCTCCGCTGCTGGCGGATGCCACCTGCGTTTCCACATCGCCTTGTCCGGGGCCGCGACCCGGGATTGCATCCGGTTTGACCGGCTTGCGCAGCGCCACGCGCGACGGTGCCTTCTTGAAACCCAGATCCAGCAGTTCCGCGACGCGCTGGTTGCGCGAGACGGTTGAACGCCCGCCAAAGACCGTGGCGATGATCCGCGTGTCGCCCCGCTCTGCTGAAGCGACAAGGTTGAAGCCCGCCGCGCGGGTATAGCCGGTCTTGATACCGTCAGCACCGCGATAGGCATCCAGCAAGCGACGATTGGTATTGTTCACCTGCGCGATACCCGCATCTGTCGAGCGTCGCGAGAAAAGGTTGTAATATTCGGGGAAGTCATAAAGCAGGTGCCGGCCCAGGATCGTCATGTCGCGGGCCGTCGACATATGCCCCTCTTCCGTCAGACCATGCATGTTCTTGAAGGTCGTGCGCGTCATGCCCATGGCGGCGGCCGTGCGGTTCATGCGGCGGGCAAAGGCGGCCTCGGATCCTTCGATGGCGGTGCCTATGGCATGGGCGGCATCATTGGCGGATTTCACGGCGGCGGCGCGGATCAGGTAGCGCAGCTTTATCTTCTGCCCCGGGCGCAAGCCCAGCTTGCTTGGCGGTTCTGCGGCGGCGGCGGCCGGGATTGTCACGACGGTATCAAGGCTGATCTCGCCCCGTTCAATCGCCTGGAAGGCAACATAGAGCGTCATCATCTTGGTCAGAGAGGCGGGGTGCAGCCTGGTATCGGCATTCTCGGCGTGCAGGACTTCGCCGTTGCGCGCATCCATTACAAGCGCAGCATAGGGCGCAGCCCTCACGCTGAACGGAAGCACAACGATCAACCAAAGTGCCGTGAATATAAATAGCCCATATCGGGCCGGCTGCCTGCGCCGAACCTTCATTGTCACTGCCTTCTGCCTCACGCCGCCGATATTTCGGTCGGTCAATTTTTATATTTTCAGGCTACCACATGAGTTACGCTGAATAAAGTGTTCATTTCTAAAGGCTTTCTTGATTTGGTTGTGTGGCTTTCAGGTCTTTGCCGCAACATGTTGTGGTGCCGCTGCGCCGCATAACAACCGGTATGGTTGTGTTAACGTCGTGCGCCGCTTTGCCTGCCCAAGGCGCCGCCGCCGAAAGCGGGGCAAGGACCCGCTTCAGCGGCCTTCTGCCCAAATTTTCAGCCGATACTGTGCACCAATTCGGGCAGATCCGCGAGGTTGCCCAGTTCACGGAAGCGGGGTGCATGCGCCGGGGGATCGGCCTTTTCGAGATCCCAGGCCGGGCCATGCGGAACAAAAACACCCCATCCCCCCGCCTCGATCACGGGCACCACATCCGAGCGCATGGAATCGCCCACCATCATCGCCCGTGCCGCGCCGTCGCCATGGCGGGCAAAGATCGACTCGTAGACCGGTCGCGTCTTGTCCGAGACGATTTCCACGCCGTCGAACAGATCGCCCAGCCCCGACTGCGCCAGCTTCCGCTCCTGGTCCAGAAGGTCCCCCTTCGTGATCAGAATAACGCGGTGGGTGTCCGACAGGGCCTCGATCGCGCTTTGCGCATGGGGCAGCAGTTCGATCGGATGGCGCAGCATGTCCTGCCCTGCGGCGATCAACTCGCCGATCACGCTGGCTGGCACGCGTTCCTCGGTCACTTCGATCGCCGTTTCGATCATCGACAGAACGAACCCCTTGATGCCGAAACCGTAGTGACCAAGGTTGCGGCGTTCCGCGGCAAGCAGGCGCTCCATCAGGTGTTCGGGCTCTGCATGGTCGCGCAACAGGTCGGCAAATCGGGCCTGTGTCAGCCGGAAGAACCGTTCGTTCTGCCAGAGCGTGTCATCCGCATCAAAGCCGATTGTGGTCAGATTCTGCATCTCTTGCCCATCGATCCCGGAGCAGCCTCTTTTCTATCGGGCCATTGAGGTTATATAAACCATTCAAGCCAAACCTCAGCATGAATGCGAAAGCGAAGCAGCGCCAGATGATCCAGCGGCCTATCATGATGTCTGAAAAGAAAGACGGCGACGGCGATGCCTCGGTTGTGCTTCAGACACGGCCGAAGACCAAGCGCCCGCCGCTTTACAAGGTTCTATTGTTGAACGACGACTATACCCCGATGGAATTCGTCGTGCACGTGCTGGAACGGTTTTTCGGCATGTCCCATGCGCAGGCCTTCGAGATCATGCTGACAGTCCATAAGAAAGGTCTGGCCGTGGTCGGCGTGTTCAGCCACGAGATCGCGGAAACCAAGGTGACCCAGGTCATGGATTTCGCGCGGCGGCATCAGCATCCGCTGCAATGCACCATGGAAAAAGAATAACCCGATGTTGTCCGAGCGCCTGTCGCTGGCCCTTGCGGGTGGCGATCTGTCCCTGCCCGATGGCGGCACGATTGCCGTATTCGGTCCAAGGGCGGGAACCGATCTGTCCAGCCTTCCGGCTGAAAGGGTCACGGTGATCACCGGGTTCAAGCCGGATCACGATGCCTTTGCCGCGGCAGGCTACCTTTGTGAACGCGAAGCCAAGGAACCCTGTGCCGTGGCGCTGGTCTGCTTGCCGCGCGCCAAGGCGCAGGGTCGTGCGCTTCTGGCGCAGGCCGCCGATCTTGTCGGACCCGGCGGACTGATGATCGTGGATGGGCAGAAGACCGACGGGATCGAATCGATGCTGCGCGATCTGCGCGCTCAGGGACTGTCGCCGATGGTTTTGTCGAAGGCGCATGGCAAATTGCTGTGGTTCGCTGCAAGGCCCATGCCGGATGACTGGCATGCACGCGGGCCACAGCCCGCTGAGGGTGGGTATCTCACCGCCGAAGGTGTGTTTTCAGCGGATGGGGTCGACCCGGCCTCGCGCTTGCTGGCGGAGAGCCTGCCGGAAAAGATCGGTGCGCGTGTGGTCGATCTTGGCGCGGGCTGGGGCTATCTGGCGGCGCGGATACTTGCGCGGGATACGGTCAGGTCGATTGATCTGGTCGAGGCCGATCACACGGCCCTTGAATGCGCCCGCGCCAATATCAGCGACCCCCGTGCGCGCTTTCACTGGGCGGATGCAACGACATGGCGGCCCGAATCCCCCGTGGATGCCGTGGTGATGAACCCGCCCTTTCACACCGGACGCGCCGCAGATCCCGACCTTGGTCGCGCCTTCATCGCCGCGGCGGCAGCGATGCTGGCACCGCAAGGGCGATTGTGGCTTGTCGCCAATCGTCACCTGCCCTACGAGACCGCGCTTGCGCAGCATTTCGCCGAGGTGATCGAACTTGACGGCGACAACAGGTTCAAGATTCTCGCGGCTGCACGCCCCACGGCGCCACGGTCTCGCCAGAGGCATTGAGATCGGCTAGCTTTCCCCGGAATAACGGAGACCCGACATGTCCTTTTCCATCAGCGGCAAGACCGCCATCGTCACCGGAGGCGCCTATGGCATCGGCCATGCCATCGGCAGGCACTTCCTGGACAAGGGCGCCAATGTCGTCTTTGCGGACCTGGACGAGGATCGACTGCGCAAGGAACTGGGCCCGAACGAGGACGGTAACAGCCACCGTTATTTCGCGGGTGACCTGCGTGAGCGCCTGACCATTGCCAACCTTCTGTCCGCCACGATCGACGCCTTCGACCGGGTGGACATCCTCGTGAACGGTGCGCGCCAGATCGTCACGACCGACGCCCTCGACCCCGAGGATACCTCGGTCGATACGCTGCTGGAGCAGAACCTGCTGACATCCCTCAGGCTGTCGCAGATGGTCGCGCGACGGATGATCAAGCAGGCCGAGGATCTGGAAGAGGTCGAGACGGCGGGCACCATCGTCAACATCTCTTGCCTTGCGGCGCAAAGAACCCATCCCGACCTGATGGGCTATTCCATCTCGACGGCTGCCTTGGACCAGATGACCCGGTCTCTTGCGCTGGCATTGGCGCCGCACCGCATCCGGGTCAATGCCGTGGCTTTCGGATCCGTTATGTCGGCCAGCCTGAAGGCGGCGATCAAGGACAACCCGGACTATCGCGACCAGATCATCGCCCGCACACCTCTGGGCCGTATCGCCCCGCCGTCTGAACTGGCGGAGGCGGTGCAGTATCTCGCGTCTGACTGCTCCAGCTTCATGACCGGACAGATCATGACAGTTGATGGCGGGCGTGGCCTTCTGGACCCGGTCATTGCGCCGGCGCACTGATCCGCAGATCGCGAGGGGGCGCTGCCCCCGTCCTGCGGACTCCCCCGGGATATTTGCGGCAAGAAGAAACGGGCCGGGATATCACGGGGTTCTGGCGTTGGCCTTTATCGGCTGTTAGGTTTTCCGGCAATGTAGACCGAAACCAGACAGGACGCCTTGATGACCCAGACCTCGACCATTGCCACGGCCATGCAGACCGAGAAAGACACCGCCGCCGGCTGGTTCCGCCAGTTGCGCGACGATATCGTGGCCGCTTTCGAGGCGCTGGAGGACAGCCAGACCGCCGGCCCCACGGCCAGCCTGCCTGCCGGTCGGTTCGAGGTGACGCAGACCCGGCGATCCTCGGACGACGGATCGGATGCCGGTGGCGGCCTGATGAGCGTGATGCGCGGCGGTCGGGTGTTCGAAAAGGTCGGCGTCAATATCTCGACCGTCTATGGCACGCTGGGCGCGCGCGCGCAGAAAGCGATGGCCGCGCGCGGTGTGCCGGGGATGGCGGATGATCCGCGTTTCTGGGCATCCGGCATCAGCCTTGTGGCGCATATGCAGAACCCGCATTGTCCTGCGGTGCACATGAACACGCGCATGTTCTGGACACCCGGTGCGTGGTGGTTTGGCGGCGGATCCGACCTGAACCCTTGCATCGAATATGAAGAGGATACGGCCCATTTCCATGCCGTGCAACAGGCGCATCTGGACCCGCATGGCGAGGCGCACTACCCGCGCCTCAAGGCATGGGCGGACGAGTATTTCTTCGTGCCGCACCGTGGCCGCGCACGTGGCGTGGGGGGCATTTTCCTGGACGATCACAACACCGGGGATTGGCGCGCTGATTTCAGCCTGATCCAGGATATCGGGCGCGCCTTCCTGCCCGCCTACCTGCCGCTGGTCGAAAAACGCCGGACCCAACCCTGGACCGAAGCGGACAAGGATGTGCAACTGGTTCATCGCGGCCTTTATGCCGAGTACAACCTTGTCTACGACCGGGGGACGAAATTCGGCCTTGAGACAGGGCACGACGCCAATGCCGTGCTGATGAGCCTGCCGCCATTGGCGAAATGGGTGTGACCCATCCCGCCATGTGATGCGCGGGGCGTCAGCCCCCGCGCACCGTATCGATCATCAACTGGACATTGGCCGGGTCCGCATCCGGTGTGATCCCGTGGCCCAGGTTGAAGATATGCGGGCCATTTTGCAGCGCTCGCACGATGCGCCGGGTTTCATCCACGAGGGCCTGGCCACCCGTCACCATATGCGAGGACTTCAGGTTGCCCTGCACGCAGC
This sequence comes from Rhodobacterales bacterium, assembly GCA_033839205.1. Classification (GTDB taxonomy): domain Bacteria; phylum Pseudomonadota; class Alphaproteobacteria; order Rhodobacterales; family Rhodobacteraceae; genus Seohaeicola. Next base: position 13,032 of record JAJLKH010000147.1, read on the forward strand.
TGTCAGGCTGCACATGTTCCGCGACCCATTCCGCGGTGACCGAATCATCCACTGCCACGCAATCGGCGCCAGTCGCGCGTGCGAAGCCGATGTATTTCTCGCCCGCCTCGCGTGGGAAGGCGATGACAGGGATACCGGGATGCCGGGCTTTCAAGGCTGCGATGATCTCTTTCGCAGGGGCCAGCGCATAGGCGTCGAAATCGCCGCCCTTGAGCGATCCTGCCCAGCTGTCGAAAAGCTTGACCACCTCGGCCCCTGCGTCGATCTGCGCCGAGAGATATTCGATGGTGGCCGCGGTGATCCGCGCCAGGAGGGCTTCGAACACCGGCCGGTTTTCAGCTTTGAGGGCATGGGCAGGGCCTTGATCCCGCGTGCCTTGTCCCGCGATCATGTAGGTGGCGACGGTCCAGGGCGCACCTGCGAAACCGATCAGCGTCGTCTCGCGCGGCAATTCGCGGCTCAGGATGCGTACTGTCTCGTAGACCGGGTTCAGGGTCTCGTGGATGGCCTCGACAGGTTTGAGAGCATCGACGCCGGCTTGCGAAGTGATCGTGGACAGGCGCGGGCCTTCGCCGGTGACAAACCACAGATCCGCCCCAAGCGCCTGCGGCACCAGCAAGATATCTGCAAACAGGATCGCCGCATCGAAACCGTAGCGCCGGATCGGCTGCAGGGTCACTTCTGCGGCCAGTTCGCTATTATAGCACAGCGACAGGAAATCGCCCGCCTTTTCCCGCGTGGCGCGGTATTCCGGCAGGTAACGGCCCGCCTGACGCATCATCCAGATCGGCGGAGTGGGCAGCGTTTCCCCGGCAAGAGCACGCAAAATCGTTTTATCGGTCATATCTGTTCCCTTCGGTTGACAGTTTCGTCCCCTTTGGGCGCAAGGATGTCAAGCATCTGGTGCTTGTCAGGCCAGCTTTACATGACTAACAACTGTCTCATGACTCTGACACGCCCCACACCCGCCTCACCGCTGAAGATCGGCACCCGTGGCTCTCCGCTGGCTCTGGCGCAGGCGTATGAGACGCGCGCCCGCCTCATGGCGGCCTTCGACCTGCCCGAGGAGTCTTTCGCCATCGTTGTGATCAAGGTCACCGGTGACGCGATCCAGGACCGTCCCTTGAAAGAGATCGGTGGCAAGGGCCTCTTTACCCGCGAGATCGAAGAGGCGCTTCTGGACGGCTCCATCGACATTGCGGTGCACTCGATGAAGGACATGCCGGTTCTGCAACCGGCTGGGTTGTTGCTGGACACTTACCTGCCGCGCGAGGATGTGCGCGATGCGTTCGTTGCGCAGGATGTGGCCGCGCTCAAGGATCTTCCCGAAGGTGCGCGTGTGGGCTCGTCCTCGCTGCGCCGCCGGGCGCAGCTTCTGAATGCGTTCCCGCATCTGGAAGTGGTGGAATTCCGTGGCAACGTGCAGACAAGGCTCAAGAAGCTGGCTGATGGCGTGGCTTCGGCCACCTTCCTGGCGCAGGCCGGTTTGAACCGCCTCGGCATGGCCCATGTGGCGCGCGGGGCCATTTCGCCCGATGACATGCTGCCTGCCGTGGCGCAGGGCGCCATCGGGATCGAACGGCGCGCCGATGATACCAACACCGCCGCCATGCTCGAGGCGATCCACCACGTGGAAACCGGTCAACGCCTGGCCGCCGAGCGCGCCTTCCTCGCAACGCTCGACGGGTCCTGCGAGACGCCGATCGCGGGTCTGGCCGAGCTCGATGGGACCACCCTGCGCCTGCGCGGCGAAGTGCTGCGCCCGGACGGGTCGGAAAAGATCGCCGACGATCGCAGCGCCCCGATCACGGATGCGCCCGACATGGCGCGAGACATGGCGCAATCCTTGCTCAAACAGGCAGGGCCCGGATTTTTCGACTGGCGCTGATCCGCGCCCGCCGTTTCTTCTTGCCTGAAATATCCCCGCCGGAGGCGCAGGTTTCAGCCTGGCAGGACCTTGCCGGGGTTCAGGATGCCGTTGGGGTCAAGCGCGTCCTTGATTGCCCGCATCGCGGCCAGCGCGACCTTGTTCTTGCGTCGCGCCATCGAGGGCAATTTCGAGGTCCCGATCCCGTGTTCGGCGGAAAAGCTGCCACCCAGTTCCAATACCACATCCTCGACCGCTTCCATGATCGCGTCATGGACGCCCGGATCCTGCGAGACGGGCCAGACCGTGTAATGCACGTTGCCATCGCCCAGGTGTGACACGATCAGCTCTTTCGCTCCTGCATCCAGAACCTTCAGCCGATCATGGATGCGCGACAGGAACACTGCGACCTTGTCCAGCGGCACGGCCACATCATTGTTGACAATCGGTCTCCGGGTCAGCGCGATTTCTGCCGCAGCCTCGCGCCGTTGCCACATTTCGGCGCGCTGGGCCTGTGATTGGGCCACCACGGCATCCAGGATCATCCCCTCTTCGAACATGCCTTCCAGCACCTCTTCCAGATGCACTGATACCGGAACGCGCCCGTCTGGTCCGGGGGTGCAGTCACGCGGCGCCGTCGCACCGACCTCGACCAGGATATTGACGTCATGCATCTGCTCGAACGGGGGCTTGGCGCCTGGAAACTTCTCCAGGTGCCCCTCGATATAGGCGCGCGGCATGAACTCGAACGCCTCGACCCCGCCGCCCGTTGCCTCTTGCAGCCGGTTCAGAAGGACCAAGGCCTGATCCAGTGAAGGCGCCGCAACCATCGCCGTGGCATAGGCGCGCGGCTTGGGGGCCAGTTTCAGCACGGCGGCGGTGATGATGCCAAGCGTGCCCTCGGCTCCGATCATCAGGTGCTTGAGGTTGTAACCCGAGTTGTCCTTGTGCAGCTCGCTCATCAGGTTCATCACCTCGCCACTGGGCAGGACGACTTCCAGACCAAGGCACAGATCGCGGGTATTGCCATAGCGCAGCACGTTGGACCCGCCCGCGTTGGTGGACAGGAACCCGCCGACCATGGCTGACCCGCGTGCCCCGAAGGTTAGCGGAAAGATCAGGTCATGGGCATCCGCCGCATCGTGCAGACTGGACAGGATCACGCCCGCCTCGACGATGGCGATCCGCGCCTCGGGACGGATCTCGCGAATGCGGTTCATCCGGTCCAGAGACAGCATGATCGCGCCTTCGGCCTTCGTTCCACCGGCCAGCCCTGTATTGCCCGACACCGGCACGACTGCGGTGCTGGTGTCGTTGGCCAGGCGCAGCACCGAAGCCACCTCTGCGGCAGAGCCTGGTCGGACAACAGCCAGTGGGGTCCAGGTATAGACGCCTGTCCAGTCGCGCGACCATTTGGCCAGATCGGCCCCCTTCACCACATTGGCAGCGCCAACGATCGTCTCAAGCCTGTCCAGCATTCGGTATCCCTCCCTCTTTTTCCGCTCCTGCTGCGCCATCTGGGGCCGAAGTGCCGCGAATGGCAAGACATGGCGCTTCATCGGGTGATCTGCGACAAACTGCCGATCGGGCGCCGCGTCACTGGACACCGTACCAATATCGCCTATCTGCCCATGCAAGCTTAAGACGAGCCCGGCAGTGGCCATTGATCCTCGACGTGAAAGCCTGAACAGATGACCCTTCTGCAAAAGACCTATCCTGTCATCCTTCTTACCATGCTGCTGGCCGTGGCATCGGTGATTCTGACCTATCCCGCGAATGCGCGTGGAACGTTCCAGTTCGATTCCATCGACGGGGGCACATTGTCGCTGGACGATTGGCGCGGTCAGCCCGTTCTGGTGGTCAATACTGCATCGCGCTGCGGCTATACCGGTCAGTATGACGAACTTCAGGCTCTCTACGACCGCTACAGGGACCGTGGCCTTGTGGTGCTTGCCGTGCCGTCCAACGATTTCCGCCAGGAACTGGCCACCGACGCCGAAGTTGCCGAATTCTGCGAGGTCAATTTCGGTCTGGATTTTCCGATGACCACGATCACTTCGGTCAAGGGGGCAACGGCGCATCCTTTCTATCAGTGGCTGTCGCGCACCGAGGGTTTCGTGCCGGGATGGAATTTCAACAAGGTCCTGATTGCACCCGATGGCAGCGTCGCGGGGACATTCGGGGCGCCAGTCAAGCCGCTGTCGGGACGGATCACCACCCAGATCGAGGCGATGCTGGCCAAAGGCTGATCAGAACGGTCCGCCTCATGCGTACATGAATCCCCCTCTTTTCATAGGCTCGGAAATTTACCGGGGCTCCAGCTACGGGGAATGGCACCCGCTGCGTGTGCCGCGTGTCTCCACGGTGATGGACCTGTCCCGTGCCTTGGGGTTGCTGGACGCATCCGCCTATCTCACCAGCCCCCGTGCCAAGCCTGCCGCCTTGGCCCTTTGGCATGATCCGGCCTATATCGCCGCCCTGCAACAGGCTGAAGCGGACGGGCAGGTCACCCCCGAGGTGCGCGCCCGCCACAATATCGGTACTCATGCCAATCCGATCTTCCCCGAGGTGTTTCGCCGTCCCGCCACCTCGGCTGGCGGTGCCCTTCTGGCGGGCGAGATCCTGGCGCGGCCCGGCGTTGTCTATGCCCCCGCAGGCGGCACCCATCACGGGATGCCCGACCACGCCAATGGGTTTTGCTATTTCAACGATCCGGTTCTGGCAATCCTGTCGTTGCGGCGGCAGGGCCTCCGACGCATCGCCTATGTCGATATCGACGCCCACCATTGCGACGGTGTGGATCATGCCTTTCGCGATGATCCTGATGTCCTGTTGGTGTCGACCCATGAGGTGAACCGCTGGCCTCGCACCGGCGCGCTGGCCGATCAAGGCGCTGGCAATGTGTTCAACCTGCCGCTGCCCAAGGGGCTGAACGACACCGAAATGGCGTTGATCCTTGATCGGCTGATCCTTCCCGCGGTGACCCGTTTCGACCCCCAGGCGATTGTGCTGCAATGCGGTGCCGATGCACTGGCCGAAGACCCGCAGTCACGATTGATGCTGTCCAATGGCGCGCTTTGGTCCGTGGTGGCGGCGCTGGGTACCCTGACCGATCGTTACCTTGTCCTTGGTGGTGGCGGATATAATCCCTGGTCCGTCGGTCGCGCCTGGACAGGTGTCTGGGCCACCTTGAGCGGGCAGGAGATACCCGACAGGCTGCCCCCCGAGGCCGAAGATGTGCTGAGAGGACTTGTCTGGCGGGGCAATCGGCGAGGACGCACCCCGCCGGAGCATTGGTTCACCACTTTGCGCGATGTCCCACGGCAAGGGCCCATCCGCCCCGAAATCCGCAAGGATCTGGATGTGCTGTCCGCAAGGTTCGCGGTAACGGTCTGAAGTCAGGCGCGCTTGCCCTCATAGGCCGTGCGGAACACGCCCATGATCTGGCGCGCGACTGTGCGCGCATCATGCCCCTTGGAGGTATCGAACCAGATCGGCGCCCAGTTCAACGCACCGAAAAGATGCAGCCGCAGGATGGTGCGATCCACCCCTTCTGGCAGGTCCAAGGCACTGAAAAGATCACGGAAGGTCTGCTCGTAACGACGCCGCTCCTGGCGGATCTGGGCGCTGATCCCCTCGCGCTCGCCCAGGAATTCCGGCGACACGATCGCAACCAGGTTGCCGGTCTCGATCAACCCTTCCAGATGGGCTGTTGCGGCTGATTCCAGGCGGTCCCAGGGCCCGAAATCGCTGTCATCCGCTGCCGCCAGGGCCGCGTTGACACGTGCCTCCATCACCGCGACAACACGCTGGTGCAGGGCAAGGAACAAGGCTTCCTTGGACTCGAAATGGTAATAGAGCGACCCGGGCAACATGCCGACGGCGCTGGCGATGTCACGCATCGAGGTGCCATCATAGCCCTTGGCGGCCATCAACTCCCCGGCGCGGTCCAGCAATTCCTCGCGCCTGTTGCCCGGTGCCGTTGTTTCTGTCTCTGGGTCTGTCATGGTCGAGCCTGTCTGTGTCTCTTGGGGAACAGGGGTTGTTGCGCGAATAGGGTCATGTCGATATAGCTGACGAACGAACGATTGTTAACTATCTTCCGCACGCAGGTTCGACATGACCGAGAACACTATCCGCGCCGTTGAAGCAACAGGAAATGGCCTGACGGAGCTTGCTGTCGTCACAAAATCGGCTGCTGCTGCACCTGGGCCCGGTGAAGTGACCGTGGACATGTTGATTGTCACGATCAATCCGGCGGATCTGCTGATGCTGGAAGGCCGCTATGGCGTGCGTCCGCCTGCGCCTTTCGTACCTGGCAGCGAAGGGGTGGGCCGCATCAGCGCCGTAGGGCCCGATGTCACGCTCAGGCCCGGCGATATCGTGATGCCGATGCCGGGCAATACCTGGACCGAACAGATCACGCTGCCCGCGCGCCATGTCGTGCCGCTGGCGGCCGATGTCGATCTGGATCAGGCGGCCATGCTCAAGGCAAACCCGGCCACCGCGCTGGTGATGCTCGAGGATATCGTTCCCTTGCAGGCAGGTGACTGGGTGATCCTGAATGCGGCCAATTCCGCGGTCGGGCAGAATGTCGTCAAGGTGGGTGCCGCGCTTGGCCTGCGCATCGCCTGCGTGGTGCGGCGCGAAGGGGCGGTGCAAGCGTTGCGCGCGCTTGGCGCCGAGGTCGTGATCGTGGACGATGGCACCGGGCCCGCGCCCAGCCTGCCCGGGGGTGAAAAGGCGCGTCTTGCGCTGGATGCCATCGGTGGCGCCGCGACCGAGCGTCTGGCAGCCGCGGTGGCGGATCGGGGCACGGTCGTCAATTATGGCCTTCTGTCGGGTGAAAGTCCGCGCCTCAGCGCACATGATCTGGTGTTTCGCGGCCTCACGCTGCGCGGATTCTGGCTGGCATCGTGGTTTGCCTCGGCGGGAGCTGCGCGGATAAAGCAGGTCTATGGCCAGCTTGTGGATTGGCTGGCCGAGGGGCGGATCGGTGCAAGGGTCGATGCGCATTACCCCATCGAGCGCGCGGCGGATGCCGTGGCGCATGCCGCCCGCGAAGGACGCGGTGGCAAGGTGTTGATCACAACGCGGTTCTATACGGACGCGGTCTGATCAGGGATTGCGGATGTCGCCACTATTGCGGTTCATCCGGGCCATGATCTCGATTGCCTCGTCTTGCACCATGAGGTCGCAAAACAGCGTGCGCTCCAGCGCCATCCGTTCAGGATCGGGTGTGGCGCCACGGATCAACCGCTTGATATGTGCCAGCGCCAGCGGCGGCTTGGTGATCATCTCGCGCGCCATCGCCATCGCGTGATCCAGCACGGGGCCGGGGACGCAGGCGTTGACCAACCCGGCCGCCGCGGCCTCGTCCGGTGCAAAGGTCCGACCTGTCAGGCAGTATTCCAAAGCGCGCGCCTGTCCGACCAGAAGCGGCAGGCGCTGTGTGCCGCCCGCCCCCGGCAGGATGCCAAGGTTCACCTCGGGCAGTCCGATGGGATAATCACCCGCTTGCGCAAGGCGGATGTCGCAGGCAAGGGCCAGTTCGAACCCGCCGCCCATCGTCGCCCCGTTGATCGCGGCGATATAGGGTTTTGCGCTGCTTTCGATCCGGCGCATGGCGCGGTGCAACGCGGGTTCCGGCACGGGCCTTTCGGGGGTGAACACCATACCCCGCGCCGCCATCTTGCGCGACCGCTCCTCGAGGATGCGGACATCATAATGGCGGATGAAGACTCCCTCCTGTCCGCCGGTCAGAATTACCGCGCGGATCGCATCATCGGCTTCAACCTGGTCAAGAGCACCTGTCAGCCCGGCCTCGGTTCCTTCGTCCATGAAACCTTCGGGTGGGTTGGAAAAGCGGATCACGGCGATCGCGCCATCTCGGGTCACATCGACCTTGCCGGTATCGGGTCCGCTCATGTGCTTGCCTTTCGTATCTTCGCCTTTGCCTCTCGCAGGTCGATCGCGGCGGGATCCGCACAGGGATTGACTCCGTCGGGGTAAAGACGGTGCTTCTGCACCTTCTGCGTACCGGTCACGGGCAGGCAGTCGCGGAACACGATCCAGCCCGGAAGCTTGTAATAGGCCAGACGGTCGCAGGCAAAGTCCAGCACCGCCCTTGCCGTGGCATGGTCCGGCGCGTGTCCGACGGCGGGAACGATGGCGGCAAAGACTTCCTCGTCGCGCATGGCGTCCGGCACCGCGATGACCGCGACAGCCCCCACGGCAGGACAGTCGATCAAGGCATTCTCCACCTCGGCGGCCGAGATATTCTCGCCCGAACGACGAATGATATTCTTCGCGCGTTCCACGAACATCAGCATCCCGTCCTCGGCCTGCATCACCACGTCCCCTGTATGAAACCAGCCATTCCGCCATGCTTCTTCGGTCGCCTGATCGTTCTTCAGATAGCCCTTGAAGAAGCCCTGTCGCGGATCGGGACCGGGCGCGCGTACCACCAGTTCACCCGGTGTGCCGCGCGGCACCTCTTGCCCCGCGTCGTCAACCACCTTCGCCAGCAGGTGATCGGGCAAAGGGCGGCCAAAGGCGCGGGTGTCGATCTGGCGCGGCTCATGGCAATCGGCCAGAAAGCGCCCCGTCTCGGTCATGCCCCAGACTTCGACCATGGGCAGGCCGAAGCGATCTTCGAAGGCGCGGTGGATCGCGGGGTCCAGTCCTGCACCCAGACCATAGCGCAAGCCGTGGCTGCGGTCGCGCGGATCGGGCGGCGCCTTCATCAGCACCGGCGGGATGATGCCCAGATAATGGATGGCCGTGGCGCGGCTTGCCGCCAGATCGTCCCACCATGTCTCGGCGTGGAACCGGTCCGGCACGATCAGGCAGACGCCTTTCAGCAGGGCCATCGCGATCGTGTTGATGCCGGCGTTGACGTGGAAATAGGGCAGGGGAATGAAGATCCGCTCGACCCCGTCGCGCACCGTCAGCGCGCCGCCATGTTCCGCATACATCCGCCCGACCGAAAAGGCATAGTCATTGTCGATGATCGCCCCCTTGGGGCGCGAGGTCGTGCCGGATGTATAGATCAGTGCGATTTCCGTATTCTGGCCGGGCTGTCCATCCAGCGCGGGCCGTGGCGCGGGCGGTGGTGTGAAATCCGCCGGTATGCTGTCATCGCCCCAGTCCACGACCGGGATATCCGACACCTCGATGATCTTGCCCCGGTTCCATGGCAGGCTGACAGCCGCGTCAACCTCGGAATGATCAAGCAGATACTCCATCTCATGGCGCAGGTAATAGGGGTTGACCGGCACCTGGGACACGCCCAGCCGGTTCAGCGCCAGGAAATGCATTACATGGGCGGGATGGTTGTCCAGTGCCAGCGCGACCCGATGCCCCGGCCCCCAGCCGGCGGCGGCCCAGGCCTCGGCCAGGGTATCCACCGCGCCCAGCATCCCGGCAAAGCTGACCTCGGCCCCTTCTGGCAGATAGGGGCGGCCCTTGCGAGGCGGCACACAGAGGAATGGCCGCGCCCCATGGCTTGAGACGATGCGCGTCAAAGCCTCGTAGAGAGTCTGCATCAAACCCTCTCGATCAGCATGGCCATGCCTTGACCCGCGCCCAGGCACATCGACAGGATCGCGCGGCGCCCGCCCGTATCCTCCAGATGCTGCATCGCGGTCAGGCACATGCGGACACCGGTCACACCGGGCGGATGGCCCAGGCTGATGCCGCCGCCGTACAGGTTGTGGATGTCGCGCGGGATGCCAAGCTGTGCCTCTGCATGGATGTTGACAGCGGCGAAAGCCTCGTTGATCTCGACATAGTCGATATCGGCCATCCGCAGCCCTAGCTTGTCCAGCAGCGCCCGGATTGCTGGCACGGGACCATGTCCCATGATGCGCGGCGGCACCCCCACGACGGTCCAGTCGACGATGCGGGCGCGCGGTGCAATGCCTTTGCCCTCCAATGCAGAACGGTCGCCCACCAGAACGAAAGCCGCGGCATCGTTCACGGTCGAGGCATTGCCCGCCGTAACCTTGCCCCCCTCGCGGAAGGCCGGACGCAGGCGGGCCAGCTTCTCGGGCGTGGCGTCGGCGCGTACGCATTCATCGGTGTCGAAGACGCGGGTGGCACCTTTGCCCGCTGCAGGATCGGGAACCGAGACCCCCATGATCTGCCGCGCCAGGAACCCCGAGGCCTGCGCCGCCAGGGCGCGGCTTTGGCTCATGGCGCCCCATTCGTCCATCGCGCTGCGGGTCAGTCCAAAATCTTCGGCCAGGTTCTCGGCTGTCTCGCCCATGTATTCCTGGCTGAAGGGGCAGCGATAGGCCCAGTCGAGCATATCCTCCATCACCGCCGGGCCGCGCTTTACACCGGCGCGCAGGGTGCTGACCGCATGGGGCACGCGGGAATAGCTTTCGGCGCCCCCGGCAATGGCAAGGCGCGAATGGCTGCTGTCGACCTGCTGTGCGGCCGACAGGATTGCCTGCAAGCCCGACGCGCAGGCCCGCACCACCGACAGCGCTCCGGAAGATTCCGGCAAGCCCGCCTTGATGCCGACGACACGGGCACCGAACAGGCTGTCGCGTCCAGATGGTACGGTCGAAGCCAGAACGATGTGATCCAGATCGGCGGCGTTGATGCCTGCCCGCGCGATGCAACCGGCGGCCACCGTCGCGGCCAGATCGGTCATCTCGATCCTGCTCAAGGACCCGTCGAAGGCCCCCAGCGCACTGCGGATGCCACCGGCGATGACTGTCTCTGCCATTGTGTTCCTGTCCTCTGTTGTTGCGGAAAGCCTTCCGCAAGGATGATGCGCGTCAGTGCAACTCCACCGGCATGACGCGCGGACCGCGCATGATGATAGTTGCATGCCATTCGATCGGTTCCTTGGCCAGCTTCAAGGCCGGAAGCCGCTGAACCAGCCGGGGAAAGGTCACCTCGGCTTCCAGCCGCGCGAGGGCCGCGCCCATGCAGAAATGCGCACCATACCCGAATGTCAGATGCCGGTTCGGCTTGCGAGTGATGTCAAATTCATCGGGGCGGTCGAAAACGTCGGGGTCCTGATTGGCTGTGTTGATCATGGCAAAGACACGTTCCCCCGGGCGCAGGGTCTTCCCGTGCAGGTCATGTTCAACCGCCACCAGGCGCGCCATCGACCCCGAAGGACCATCCAGCCGCAGGCATTCCTCGACCGCGGATTTCGCAAGCTCGGGTTTGTCGGCAAGCAGTCGCGCCGCCTCGGGATGGGCGATGAACTTGGCCATGCCCCCGGCCAGAAGGTTCGCGGTTGTTTCATGTCCGCCGAACATGACCAGCATGCAGGCGGCGACAAGTTCATCTTCCGTCATGGCGTCATCAGCTTCGCGCGCGGCGATGAAGGCCGAGATCAGATCGTCCCGCGGCTCTGCCCGTCGCTCTGCGATAAGACCCCGGAACAGTGTCGCCATCTCATGCGCACCCTCGGCCGCGCGTTCGTACTTGTCGGGCGCGTTCCGGGCCGATCCGATGAACAGCTGCATCCGGTCTGAACAGGATTTGAGGTGGAACATGTGTTCGCGCGGCACCCCAAGAAGATCCATGATCACCATGGCGGGCAGTTGCATGGCAAAATCGTTGACGAAATCGAAAGCCTGCCCCCGCGGCAGCCGATCCGTCAGCATGTCGCAGATATCTTCCACGCCGGGGCGAAGCACCTCGACCGCACGCATGGTGAAGGCGCGGCTCATCAACTGGCGCAGCCTTGTATGTTCGGGCGGGTCACGGAACACCAGCCACAGTGTCAGATAGCGCATCAATTCGGACAATACGCTTTTCTCTGCGGCGGGCAGGCTTTCATAGAAAGGTTTGATCCGGTCGACAGACATGTCCGCCGACGTCAGGGCCGCCTTTACATCGTCATAGCGCGTCAGGACCCAGGCCTTCAGCTTGGGGTTCCAATGCGCCGGGTCATGACGTTGCAGGGCCAGAAGCGAAGGATAGGGATCCCTGACCACATGTGGAAGCGTCGGATCGTAATACGGCGCTGCCGATTTCAACGGGTTGTTCAAGGGCTCCTCCCGGTCATGCCTCGCGCGATTCGCTGATGGGTTGCATCCTGAGTGTCTCGCGCAGTCTTACTAACAACAGTCAAATTACCAAGCAATCGTTTGCTTGACTATTGCACCAGCTTTTCGCATTGTCCAGTCACGGCGCGCCGGGGAGGGCGCGTTGAATGCCGAAAAAGGGGCTCTGCCAATTTTCGGCAAGACGGGCGCAATAGGCCCGGAACATGTCATGTCGGGAGGATAAACATGGCACTGAACCGCAGAAATTTTGTAATGGCAGCCGCTGCTGCACCCGCGGCGACACTGGCTGCGCCCGCGATCGCACAGGGCAGTCGCAAGCTTCAGATGGTGATGAGCTGGCCGCATAATTTTCCGGGACTGGCGTCGATTGCCTATAACTTCGCAAAATTCCTGGATGAACTGACCGACGGACAACTGACGGTCGACGTCGCCGCCGCCGGAGAGCTTGTTGCCGCTTTCGAGGTTTTCGACGCAGTGGGTTCGGGTGCTGCGGATTGCTATCACTCGACACCCGTCTACCTGGCCGGTCAGTGGCAACCCTCGGTGTTCTTTGCACAGGTGCCCTTCGGCTTTACCGCAACGGAACATCTGGGCTGGATGTATCACGGTGGCGGGCAGGAGCTGCAGCAGAAACACTTCCGCGAACTGTTCAACGTGATGCCCTTCACCTGTGGCCAGACAGGGCTTCAGATGGCGGGCTGGTTCAACAAGGAGGTCAACAACCTTGATGATTTCCGCGGCCTGACGATCCGTCTGCCCGGACTGGGCGGCGAGGTGATGCGCCGCGTGGGTGCCAATGCCGTGCTGATCCCCGCGCAGGAGATCTTCCCGGCGCTTCAGGCCGGCACCATTGACGCCACCGAATTGCAGGGGCCCTGGCTCGATACCTCTTCGGGCTTCCATCAGGTGACCAAGTTCTACTATGCCCCCGGCTGGCAAGAGGTGAACTCTGCCGGCGAGATCGGGTTGAACGCCGAAGTCTGGGACAGCCTGTCACCGCAGCACAAGGCTGCCGTGCAGCGCGCGGCAGAGGCAGCAAATTCCATCAACGTCGGCGAATGGGCCTATAACAACGCGATGTTCTTCCAGACCCTTCTGAATGAACACAAGGTCGATGTCCGCGTGTTCCCCGACGATGTGATCGACGCGCTGGCCAAGACCTCGGCCGAGGTGGTGGCAGAGCTTGCGAATGTGGACGAACGCGGCAAGGAAGTGCACGACAGCTACATGGCCTATTTCCAGAAGGCCCTGGAATATTCCGTCAAGACCGAGGCACCCTTCTTTGCCTCGCGCGCGCGGCAGTTCGCGGCCCTTTGACGTCTTTTTGAAATGCGCAGGCGGCGGCAGTTCGTGTCGCCGCCCGTTCTGTTCTGAAAGGCTGTCATGGATACCCTCATCCGCTTTCTGGACCGTATTACGATAGGATTTGCCAAGCTTGTGGCGCTGCTGGTCATTCCCATGGTCTTGCTGGTCTTTGCCAACGCCTTGTTGCGTTACGTCTTTGGCTATGGCTCGGTCTGGCTGTATGAATCCGTGATCTATTGCTTCGTACTGGTGATGGCGGGACTGGCCGGATGGACCCTGACCACCAATGAACATGTGCGTGTCGATATCCTCTACGCAGCGCTGCCCGCCCGGTTTCAGGGGTTGATCGATCTGGTCGGCGCGGTCGTGCTGATGGGGCCGTTCCTCTGGCTGATGTGGGACCGTTCGCTGCCGTATGTTCTGCGGTCATGGGGCATGCGCGAGGGATCGATGGAGATATCGGGCATCCCCTATGTCTGGCTGCTCAAGACGGCGCTTCTGGTCTTTGTGGTCGTGCTGGCGATCGCGGGCCTGTCCTTTGTCTTGCGTGCCGCGCGGAAACTGGTCAGGGGGCGATGATGATCGATTTTCTTGCGGCGCATCTGGATGTTGTCCTGTTTGGTGCCGCGATCGTCCTGATGATGTTCGGCTTTCCGGTCGCCTTCACATTGGCCGGCGTGGCACTGGGGTTTGCATGGATCGGGGCCGAAATCGGCGCCTTTCGCTGGGCGACACTGAACTTTCTGCCGCAACGGGTCTGGGCCATCCTGAACAATTCGGTTCTGGTTGCGGCACCGCTCTTCATCTTCATGGGGTTGGTGCTGGAACGGTGCCGTCTGGCCGAAGACATGCTGACAGCCATGGCGCGGCTGTTCGGCACGCGGCCGGGCGGGTTGCTGATCGCGACCACGGTCGTGGGCGCGCTCATGGCGGCATCGACTGGAATCGTTGGCGCGACGGTTGTCACGATGGGCCTTTTGGCGCTGCCGGTGATGCTGAAAAACGGCTATGATCCGGTCGCGGCCTGCGGTGCGATCTGCGCCTCGGGCACGCTGGGCCAGATTATCCCGCCCTCGATCGTTCTGGTCTTTCTGGGGGATTTCCTGACCCTCGCCAATCAGCAAGCCAATCTGATCAGTGGCAATCCGACTGGCCGCTCGGTCGGTGTCGCGGACTTGTTTGCGGGGGCGCTGCTGCCCGGACTGGCATTGGTCGGCTGCTATATCATCTATCAGCTGGCGCTGACGTGGCGACGACCTGAGGTCGCGCCCCCTTTGCCGCCCCGCGCCCTGGAAGAGGTGGGCGGTACCACCAGCGAGTCCGACATCGCGCTTTTTCTGCGTGCGCTGGTCGCGCCGCTTTTGCTGATCGTGGCTGTGCTTGGCTCGATCCTGGGCGGTGTCGCCACCCCGACCGAGGCTGCAGGCGTCGGGGCAGTAGGGGCGTTGCTGCTTGCGGCCTGGCGATCTGCGCCGCATCTGCGCCCGGTTCTCGGCATCGGGCTTGCCGCTGCCATCTGCATTCTTGCCCTGCTGGCAGTTTTCGACCTTCGCGTGGGGCGCATGGACACATCCGCGGCAGAGCTTTGGGCGATCCGCGCCGCCGCTGTCTTGATGCTGCTGATCTGCTTCTCTGTTGCGACGGCTCTTTGGGTCACTCTTCGCGACGGCGCACTGCTGGACGTCACCTTCAGGACCGCGCGAATTACGGCGATGATTTTCACCGTCCTGATCGGTGCCACGCTATTTACCCTCGTGTTCCGCGGACTGGGCGGCGAGGAAACCATCAAGCACCTTCTGGAAGGTCTGCCCGGCGGGTTGACCGGGGCGATGATCTTCACCATGGCCCTGATGTTCCTGCTGGGGTTCTTTCTGGATTTCCTCGAGATCATCTTCATCCTGGTGCCGATCCTCTGCCCCGTGCTGATCATGATGGGCGCCGATCCGGTCTGGCTGGGCGTGATGATCGCGATGAACCTGCAGACATCCTTCCTGACACCACCCTTCGGGTTCGCCTTGTTCTATCTGCGGGCCGCCGCGCCCGCGACAGTCAGGACCACCCAGATCTGGCGGGGCGCAATCCCCTATATCGGCCTGCAACTTCTCGGCTTGCTTCTGGTGGCAAGCTTTCCGATGCTGGCCACATGGCTGCCGGCGATAATGCTGGGCAATTGACGGAGACACCCATGATCCTGTTCACCAACCTGACCTCGCCCTTTGCACGGTTGTCGCGCATTGCGGTGATCGAAAAGGGGCTTGCCGACAGGGTCGAGGTGCGCGTGATCGACCCTTGGGGCGGCGATCCTGCATTCGTAGGCGGCAATGTCCACGAACGCGTCCCTGCACTGATCACCGACGACGGAACCGGCATTTCCGAAAGCGCGATGGTGCTGCAATGGCTGGATCACCTGGCGCCCGAACCGCCGCTTTTCCCGCAGGAAGGTCTGGCGGCCATGCTGCGCCAGGCGGGGGCCGCGCTGGGAGCGATCGACGTGATGGCGGCCATCATCATTACACGCAAATCAGCACCGGATTTCGACAACATGCTCATCGGGCAAAAGCGGTTCCGCACCGTCAACGCGGCCTTCGACCTGCTTGAGGCAGCACCGCCCCGCGACATGGCGGATGGGCCGGACATGGCCGCCATCGCCACGGCTACGGCACTGGATTATGCGGCGTTTCGTTTCCCGGACCGGGACTGGCTGGGCAGCAGGCCGCAGCTGGCCGCATGGCGCGCGCGTCAGGCCGGGCGCGCATCCCTCGACAGCACCATGCCCCGCGAGGCCTGAGGCCGGTTCACGCCAGGCGCACGGCCCCGTCCAGGCGGAAGGTGGTGCCGTTCACCATCTGGTTGCCGATGATGAAGGCGACCATGTCGGCGAACTCGGCGGGCGTTCCTTCGCGTTTGGGAAAGGGCACGCCATCGGTGATCGATTTGCGCCATTCCGGCGCGACCGTGTAGAACATCGGTGTGCCGAAAACACCCGGCGCAATGCAAGCGACCCTTATGCCGAAGCGCGCCAGTTCGCGCGATGCGGGCAGGGTCAGGCCCATGACCCCGGCCTTGGATGCGGAATAGGCAGCCTGGCCGATCTGTCCTTCGTAACCTGCAACAGATGCCGTGGTCACGATCACCCCGCGTTCGCCACCCTCCAGCGCTTCGGCTTGAGCCATCTCTGCCGCCGCAAGGCGCAGCGTGTTGAACGTGCCGGACAGGTTCACGGCCAGAACGCTGTCGAAGGCCTCAAGTGGCATGGGATCGCCTTCGCGTGACAGGATCTTGCGGGACGGGCCGATACCTGCACAGGCCACGCAGATCCGCGCCGGGCCATGCGCGGCCCGGGCCCGGGCAAATGCTGCTTGCATCCCTCCCGCATCTGTCACGTCGCAGGCAATCGCCAGGCCACCGATGTCCGCCGCCACCCGTTCCGCCGCAGCGGCATCGCGGTCCATGACCGCCACGCGCGCGCCACCCGCTGCCAGACGCCGTGCCACCGCTTCGCCCAGACCCGAGCCTGCGCCCGTGACAACAGCGGGCTGTCCTTGGGTGATCATATCTTGGCCTCCGACCAATACGGGTCGCGCAGCAGGCGTTTGAGAACCTTGCCCAGGGCGTTGCGTGGAAATTCTTCGCGCAGTTCGACGGCGTGCAGCCGCTGGTATTTCGCCAGTCGCGCGTTCGCCCAATCCCTGATCGCCGTCGGGTCCGCATTCCCGCGCGGGATCACCAGGGCCAGGCAGGTCTCGCCCCATTTGTCATGCGGCACACCGATCACGCAGACATCGGCCACGGACGGATGCTGTCCTACGATCGCTTCGACATCCGTGGGAAAGACGTTGAACCCGCCCGAGATGATCATGTCCTTCTTGCGGTCGATGATCGTCAGATAGCCGTCTTCATCCAGAACGCCCACATCACCCGACCGGATGAAGGTCCGCCCATGTGCATCGTGCCAGATCAGCGCCTCGGTCAGTTCGGGCTGGCCGTTGTACTCGCGCAGCATGCCCGCGCCATAGCCCACGATCTCGCCGGGTTGGCCGGGCGGGCACTCGTTCCCATCGGCATCGATCACCCGCATGTCGAAGCCCATCACGGGCGTGCCGACAGTGGCGAACTTGTCATCCGGCTCGCCGGGCTTCAGGATCGCGGCGAAGCCTTCGGAAAAACCGTAAAGCTCGCACAGGCCCGGTGTCAGGCGCTCAAGAACCTTTTTCTTCACGTCCCGCCGCAAGGGCGAGCCTGCACAGAGCACCCGCTGCAACGAAGATGTATCCGCCCCAGCCAGGGCCGGATGATCAAGGATCATGATGAATTGCGCAGGCACCATGAAGCTATGCGTGATCTGCTGGGCCTTGACCGTCTCCAGGAAACTGGCCGGATCGAAGGCAGGCATCACATGCAGCGTGCCGCCCGCGAATAGCGTGGGCAGCATCACGATCCATGTGCCGTTCGAATAAAGCGAGGTTGTTGTCAGCGTGCGCGCATCCGATGTGATGCCCAGCTCGATCGCGTTGGAAAAGGCAAAATGCAGACGCGCGGCATGGGTCTGTACGATCCCCTTGGGCAGACCCGTGGTGCCCGATGAATAGATGATGTTGAAATCATCACCCGGACGGTGGCGTATGCCGGGCACCTTGGCGGAATGGCCCGCGATGAAATCCTCAAGCGGCGTCCAGTCCGCGCCTGAAAAGCCGAATGCGATCCACCGGCTGACCTGTCCCAGGTCGGCGCGCACGCCATCCAGCCGGTCCTGGAAACCGGCGCTGGCAAAGGCGCGGGTTGCGCGGCTGTCAGCGATCAGCCCTGCCATTTGCGCGCCGGTCAGCAACCCCGATAACGGCACGGCGCAGCCGCCCGCACGGATCACGCCAAAGACGACTTCTAGCATCTGGACTGAGTTGTCCATCAGCACCGCCACACGGTCGCCGCGCTGCAACCCATCCGCGATCAGCGCATTGGCTACGCGGCTGATCCCTGCATCGAAATCGCCCCATGTGCGCTGTTCGTCGCCACAGACAACAGCCATGCGCTTGGCCTTGAAGCGTCCGTGTTGGGCCAGCATATCGCTGATGTTCACGAAAGGCTGATCCAGCAATTCGGTCATGTCGTCTTCCTTCCTACATTGTCGTCGGCAGCCAGGTGACCAGCGCCGGAAAGGCGATCAGCAGCCCCAGCACCACGAATTCAATCGCGATGAAGGGCGTGATCCCGCGAAACAGCTCGCCCGGCTTCAGCGCGCCATTGGCCGCCGCCAGAACAGCATAAAGGTTCAGGCCCACCGGTGGCGTGATGGCTGCAATCTCGATCAGCTTGATGATGATGACGGCGAACCAGATCGGATCGATCTGCAGGGCCTGGGCGATCGGGTAAAGAAACGGCACCGCGATCACCAGAAGCGAGACCGAGTCGATGAACATCCCCAGCACAAGAAAGATCGCGATGGTGATCAACAGAAATCCCGTCACGCCCAGATCGCTGGCGATGACAAAGCCGCGCACCTCGCCGATGAAGCCGCTGATCAGCAGGAAGCGGCTGAAGATCAGCCCCGCGATCACGATGGCAAAGATCATGGCCGATATGCGCGCCGCCTCAAGCAGGGCCTCCCATATGTCGGACCCACCGATCCGCCGCATGGACAGCGCGATTATCAATGCGCCGGCGGCCCCCACGGCGCCCGCGGCAGAGGGTGGGTAATAGCCTGCATAGATGCCGCCCATGACCAGCGTCATCAGCAAAAGCACGCTCCAGACCTTTGCCATGGCCCGGCCCCGCATGCCCCAGGTGATCGTCATCTTCGATGGCGGCGCCCATTCGGGGCGGAAGATCAGCATGACCCGCACCCCGATCATATAGGCCCCCGCAGTCAGCACACCGGGAATGATGCCGGCGATCAGCAACTCGCCCACAGGCTGCGTGGTCAGCATCGCATACAGCACCATCGCGATCGACGGCGGTATCAGCCCCGCCAGCGTGCCCGCCGCCGCAATGCAGCCCCCCGCGATCCCGCCGTTGTAGCCAAAGCGCAGCATTTCCGGCAGTGCCATCCGGGTAAAGACGCTGGAGGCCACGACAGTCGAACCCGATGCCGCGGCGAAACCGGCCTGTGCGATGATGGTCGCCATCAGCAGGCTGCCCTTGATCCGGTCCAGCATGTAATGCGCGGCGGTATAGAGATCGCTGATGATACCCGCACGCCCCGCGATCCCGCCCATCAGAACGAACATCGGCACGACCACGAATGTATAGTCGCTGGTCAGCGTGTAGGGCGTGGTTTGAAACGTCGTGAACAGGAAGGTGGACCCGACCGTCAGATACATCCCCGCAGCCGCGATGACGCCCAAGGCAAAGGCAACGGGGACGCCCATGGCAAGCAACCCCAGCAGCGCCGCAAAGGCGATCAGACCTGTCTCAAGCCCACCCATCAGATCTGCCCGTTCCGGCCGCGCCACATCTCGAGGATCAGCCGCCCGATCTGCAGGGTGATGACAAGCAGCACCAGGCTTGCACCGATGGCGCAGGCCAATTTCGCGGGCCATATCGGATAGCCGAGGGTCGCAGCAGATTTCTCACGGATTGCAAGGCTGTCCAGCGCCACCTTCCAGGTGCCGCGCGCGATCAGTGCGAAAAAGACGAATCCTGCCAGCTTAGCAATAATCTCGCGCGGTATAATGCTCCAGCGCGGAAAAATTCCAAAAAACAGGTCAACATTTATATGTTCGTTGCGTGACTGAACAAGTGGCCACGCCAGAAAGATGGCTGCCGCCGTGAGCGTGCCCGACATGTCGACCTTGAAGGCCAGAAACACGCCAAGCACTTCGCCCGCGACGATATCGGTCACCCCGACAAGCATGACCACGGCCAAGGCGATCGCGGCCACGGCACTGGCCAGTCTTTCAATCAGCATGATCCCTCCCGTCACAAGGCGTGGCAGGGGCGGCCATTTGGAATAGCCGCCCGATGACATGTCAACCTATCAGTTCTGGAAGGATTTTTGCGCCTCGCGCATCGGTCCGACAAGAGGGGCGATCTTCTCCGCCATCCCGGCCTCGGTCATGCGCTGTTCCCAGATGCTGATCATGTCGGGTGATTTCGCCACCAGCGCGTCCATGTCCGAAAGGTTCACGATCTGACCGCCGGCGGCCTTATACGCCTCGACAGCCTTTGCCGCCACGCCTTCAAGCGCGGCCTGGTCCTTGGCCATCGCCTCTTCGGCGACTTCGGTCATCAGGTCGCGGACCTGCTGCGGGAATGCATCCCAGGCGGATTTCGCGACATAAAGCTGGAAGGTGGTGAAGCTGCCGGTGTTGATGTCAGACCAATAGGGCGCAGCACTTTCGAAGCCCGAGAAGGTCGCCCATTCGATCGGTCCGAAGTTGCAGTCAAGCGTGCCGCGTGTCAGGCCTTCGCGGATCTCGGTTGCCTGTACGCGGGTCGGCACCATGCCCAGCGTTTCCATCCAGATCGGAACATAGGCCCCACCCACCGCGCGTACGCGCAAGCCCGCCAGATCGGCCGTGCTGTTGATCGGACGATTGCACTGCAAGGTGTAGGTCGAGGGGACAGTCCATTTCAGGACATGCAGGTTCTGTGCCCCCAGTTCATCGCGGATGGGATCGGTGGCGTAAAGCGCGCCTGCCAGTTCGTCCGCCACCGCAGGGCTGGCGGATACACGATTAAGCAGCCCGGCGGATACCGATGCCAGCGGCAATTCCTCGGCATGGACAGCCTGGGCAAAGACACCCAGGTCGACGGCACCATTCGACACCAGCGACTTGATCTCGGTCAGGCTGCCGATCTGCCCGGCCCAGAAGACTTCGATCTGGATCTTTCCGCCAGACCGGCGGCTGACCTCCTCGGCCCACCAGCCGTCCCACTCCGCCGCTGGCCATGTTTGCGGCAGCGGATGTGCCAGGCGCAATGACAACGACGGATAATCCTCTGCCGCGACATGTCCTGCGGTTCCAGCCAGCAGGCCAGCCATGGCGCCGGTGATGGCGATAGCCTTGAAAATCGGTTTCATTACAACGTCCTCCCTGATCGTTGGTTGATCTTTGTCTTGCCCTCCTGCATCCCTTGTTACTGATGCGGATAGCCCTTTTCTTTGATACAGCAGAAACAAACAGTTGTTAGGTAGGTGCCTGCCATGTTCCGAATCGCGTGATCGATACCTTGAAGCGATGATCGTTCCATGACATAAATCAAATGATTGTTTGGCGACTGTCAAACATAAAGATCGATGAAAAGAGCCATTTCCCCGGGATCTGACCGGGATCGTAAGGAAACTCGACATGCGTGACGTCTATATCATCGGCACTTCCTGCACCGCGTTCGGCAAGCGTCCCGATGCCGGGTTCAAGGACCTCACCCGAGAGGCCTATCTTGACGTGCTGGCCGATGCCGGGCTTGAAACCGGCGCCGATATCGAGATGGGCTGGTTCGGAAATTGCGGCATGGGCACCTTCGGGCAGCGCAACATCCGGGGGCAGGTGTGTTTCACCCCGCTGGTCCGTGAGGGGCTGTTTCCCGAACGTGTGGGCATGATCAATGTCGAAGGCGGCTGTGCCACGGCGTCGATGGCCTTTCATGGCGCATGGAAGGATATCTTGTCGGGGCAGGCAGAGGTCTCTCTGGCCATCGGTGTGGAAAAAACCTTCTTTCCCGGCGATGCGGCGCGCACGCAGGAAATCTTCGACGGTGGCATCGACCAGCTCGATCCCGAGGAATGGCATGCCTATTACGCCGCGCGCGGCAAGGAGGCTGGAAAGCCCTTCGATGCAAAGGCGGGTGGCGGTACCGTCTTCATGGATACCTATGCGATGCAGGCCGCCTGGCACATGAAACGCTACGGGACAACCCAGCGCCAGATCGCCATCGCCGCATCCAAGAACCACTATCACGGATCGCTGAACCCCAAGGCGCAGTACCGGTTCGAGGTGCCGGTGGACGACGTGCTGGCGGACCGGCCGATATCCTATCCGCTGACGCGCTCCATGTGCGCGCCCATCGGCGATGGAGCGGCAGCGGCGATCCTGTGCTCCGAGGATTTCCTGCGCGCCCAACCCGCTGATGTGCAGGCCCGCGCTGTCAAGGTGCGTGCCTCCGTGCTCACGGGTGGCAAGTATCGCGCCCCTGACGAGCCTGGCTTGTCCCGGGTTGCCGCGCACAAGGCCTATGCAGCCTCGGGTTTGACCCCTGCCGATGTCGACCTGGCCGAGGTGCATGACGCCACCTCGTTCTGCGAGATTTTCCAGGCCGAGATGCTGGGCTTTTGTGACGACGGCAAGGGCGGCGAACTGATGGAGTCGGGCGCCACGGCGCTAGGTGGGCGGTTGCCCATCAACCTGTCGGGCGGCCTGGTCTCCAAGGGTCATCCGGTCGGCGCCACGGGCCTGTCCATGATCCACGAGCTGACGCTGCAACTGCGCCACGAGGCAGGTCCGCGCCAGGCGGAAAACGCCCGCATCGCACTGGCCGAAAACGGCGGCGGTGTGATCGGTTTTGACGAGGCCGCCTGCTCCGTCATCCTGCTGGAAGGGCCCGCAGGAGCGTGACCGCCTGCTTCTTCTTGCCCCAAATATCCCCGCCGGAGGCTCCGGCGGGGCGGCAGGTGCAACACCGCTGGATCAAAGCCCGCCGATCGTCTTGATCAGGCCCACAACATCGTCCAGCCCCTCGCTTTTGCGAAGCGAGGTAAAGACAAAGGGCCGGCCCGCCCGCATCCGGGTCGCATCGCGGTCCATCACCTCCAATGAGGCGCCAACATGCGGCGCCAGATCGGTCTTGTTGATCACAAGGATATCGGAGCGAGTGATCGCAGGGCCGCCCTTGCGGGGGATTTCCTCGCCCGCCGCCACGTCGATCACGTAGATTGTCAGGTCCGCCAGTTCCGGGCTGAAGGTGGCCGACAGGTTATCGCCCCCGCTTTCGATCAGCACCACCTCGACCTCGGGGTGACGTGCACGCATCTCGGCGACAGCTGCCAGGTTGATCGAAGCGTCCTCGCGGATGGCCGTGTGTGGGCATCCCCCGGTTTCCACGCCGATGATGCGATCCATGGGCAGGACCTGCATGCGCATCAACGCCTCGGCGTCCTCCTGGGTGTAGATGTCATTGGTGATCGCCCCCACGGAATAGTCGTCACGCAACGCGCGGCACAGGGCGGCTGTCAGCGTGGTCTTGCCTGCGCCGACAGGACCGCCGATACCGATCCGCAAGGGTCCATGGGGTGATGTCATGATCTGAAAAGCCTTGTGTATTGGGTTTCGTGTTTCATTGACGCGATATCGGCCAGAACGGTGCACCCGCCCAGATCCTCCAGGCCATGGCCATCAAGCGCCTCTTGCGCCAGCAGATCGCAGAGCGGTGTCATCGCGGCCAGCACGCGCTGTCCCTCGGTCTGGCCCAGCGGGACCAACCGCATCGCCGCACCGGTCAGGTTGGAGGCAAAACCGTGCAGGTAAAGCGGCAACACCTGTTCAAGTCCCACGCCAATCAGAGCGGCGGCCCGGCCCACGGCGACCGGATAGCAGAGCAGCGGCAACTCTATCTCCCAGATATCGGCGGTCGTGCGCACGAAGGCAGCCCCCTGCGCCGTTGTCTCAAGCAACCGTTCCGCCGAGGGCGCAAGCGCGCGGGCAACAGCGTCCACATGGCTCAGGTCCGCCGCGTCCGAGGCCCTGTAAGCCGCCGCCAGCAGGATCGCATCATTACGGCCTGTGCCATATTCAAGGATATCCGCCAGCCATTCCTGAAAGCCCGCGGCATCTGTGACATCGCCGGCGCTGACGGCCCACTCCAGCCCGTGTGAATAGCTGAAACCTCCCACCGGGTAGGCGGGCGAGAGCCATTGCATCAGCGTCACAAGATGAGGTGTCGGAATCATCTCAGTGTTCGTGCGTGTGGTGATGGTGATGGCTGCTCCCGTGGTCATGGTCGTGACCGTCATGGCTGTCCGCGTGTCCATGGTCGTGATCGTGGCCATGACCGTGCGCATGATCGTGGCCATGCGCATGCGCATCCGAAACCGCATTTCCATGCGCGTCCCCGTGGCTGTGCCCATGTGTGCGGCCATGGCCGTAAGCCCCGCCCTCGGGGGTGAAGGGTTCCGTCACCTCGGCCACCTCGGCGCCCAGCAGCGCCAGCATGTCGCGCATGACCTTGTCCCGCTGGATCAGCAGGCGATCAGCCTCGATCTGGCAGGGCGTGTGGCGGTTGCCGATATGCCAGGCCAGCCGCACCAGATCGGCGCCGCGCACCTCCAGCAGCGCCTCTTCGGCCGCCTGCACCGCGACCACCCGCCCGTCGGACAGGATGAACCCGTCGCCCTGATCCACCGATACGGTCTGCGCCAGATCGATCAGGAATGGCTCCCCCGTCACCGTCTCCAGCCGCTTGCGGCGCAGGAAACGCGCATCATAGGTCAGCAGGCACTGATCCGTCGCGCGTGGCAGATCGGCGGCACGGGTCAGATGATGGCTGTGGGGCAGGGACATCGGATCGGCCTTTCGGATCAATAAAGGAAATAGCGCTGCGCCATCGGCAGCACGGTGGCAGGCTCGCAGGTCAGCAATTCGCCATCCGCGCGCACCTCATAGGTCTCGGGGTTCACGTCGATATGCGGCATGGCCGTGTTCAGCTTCAGGTCGGCCTTGCCGATCTGGCGCGTATGGGTGACCGCCAATGTCTGCTTGGCCAGACCCAGCTTGCCGCGCACCCCGTCCGCCTGTGCCGCTTCGGACACGAAGGTGACCGCGCTATGTTCCAGTGACCGCCCGTAGGCCCCGAACATGGGGCGCGAATAGACCGGTTGCGGCGTCGGGATCGAGGCGTTCGGGTCGCCCATCTGCGCCAGCACGATCGTGCCCGCCATCAGAACCATCTCCGGCTTCACCCCGAAAAACGCAGGGTTCCACAATACCAGATCGGCGCGCTTGCCCAGCTCTATACTGCCGATATGGGCGGATATGCCATGTGCGATGGCCGGGTTGATCGTGTATTTCGCAATATAGCGGCGCACCCGGAAGTTATCGTTCTCGCCCGTCTCCTCTGGCAGGCGCCCGCGCTGCTTGCGCATCTTGTCGGCGGTCTGCCATGTGCGGATCAGCACCTCGCCCACCCGGCCCATCGCTTGGCTGTCCGAGGCGATGATCGAAAAAGCGCCCATGTCATGCAGGATGTCTTCGGCGGCAATCGTCTCGCGCCGGATACGGCTTTCGGCAAAGGCCACGTCCTCGGGGATCGATTTGTCCAGATGGTGACAGACCATCAGCATATCCAGATGTTCATCGACCGTGTTGACCGTGAAGGGACGTGTCGGGTTCGTGGATGATGGCAGGACATTGGGCAGGCCGCAGATCTTGATGATGTCGGGCGCATGGCCACCGCCCGCGCCTTCGGTGTGGAAGGCATGGATCGTCCGACCTTTCAGCGCGCCCACGGTGTGTTCCACGAAACCGCTCTCATTCAGCGTGTCGGTATGGATCATCACTTGCACATCCATGGCATCGGCCACCGACAGGCAGCAGTCGATGGCAGCAGGCGTGGTGCCCCAGTCCTCGTGCAGTTTCAACGCGCAGGCGCCGGCCAGGATCTGCTCCTCCAGGGCGGCGGGGCGCGAGGCATTGCCCTTGCCCGCAAAGGCCAGGTTCATCGGAAAGGCATCGGCGGCCTGCAGCATCCGTGCGATATGCCATGGACCGGGTGTGCAGGTTGTGGCCAGCGTGCCATGGGCGGGACCGGTGCCGCCACCCAGCATCGTGGTCACGCCGGAATGCAACGCATCCTCCATCTGCTGCGGGCAGATGTAGTGGATATGGCTGTCGAAACCGCCCGCGGTCAGGATACGGCCTTCGCCCGCGATCACCTCGGTTCCGGGTCCGACGATGATCGTGACGCCGGGTTGCGTATCGGGATTGCCCGCCTTGCCGATGGCATGGATGCGCCCATCCTTGAGGCCGACATCGGCCTTGTAGATGCCGGTCCAGTCCACGATCAGCGCATTTGTGATGACCGTATCCACCGCCCCGCCCGCGCGGGTCACCTGGGACTGCCCCATCCCGTCCCGGATCACCTTGCCGCCGCCGAACTTTACCTCTTCGCCGTAGATGGTCAGGTCGTGCTCTACCTCGATGATCAGGTCGGTATCGGCCAGCCTCAGCCGGTCGCCCGTGGTCGGGCCATACATGGCGGCATAGTCGGGGCGGGAGATCTTGACGGGCATCTGCGTGATCCTTTGTCGAAAACTGGCGGGAAACCGGGCCTAGAGCGGCCCCATCACCGCCTGATTGAACCCTTGAACGATCCGGTCCCCACCATAGGGGATCAGTTGCACCTCGCGCCGCTGTCCGGGTTCAAAGCGCACGGCGGTCCCGGCAGCGATATCCAGCCGCATGCCGCGCGCGGCATCACGGTCAAAATCCAGTGCGGGGTTTGTCTCGGCGAAATGAAAGTGACTGCCCACCTGCACCGGGCGGTCGCCGGTATTGGCCACCATCAGGGCGATGGCCACGCGCCCAGCGTTCAGGGTCAGGTCGCCCGATGCGGGGAACAGCTCTCCGGGGATCATCTGCGGCGCCAGGCAAGAAAGGCTGCAACCCCGACGACGGCAGAGGCAAGCATGACAAGCGACCATGCCGGATGATCGGCATGCGGGTGCATGTGCATCCCGTCATGGGCCAGAAGAGGCGTGGCCCAGAGGGCCGCAAGGGGGATGAGGATACGGGTCATTCAATAGGCTCCTGCAGCTATCAACGGATCGGGTTATGGACGGTCACCAGCTTGGTGCCATCGGGAAAAGTTGCCTCGACCTGAACCTCGTGGATCATCTCGGGCACGCCCTCCATGCAGTCGGCCCGCGTGATCACCTGGGCTCCGGCCTGCATCATGTCGGCCACGGACCGGCCGTCGCGCGCGCCTTCCACCACGGCATCGGTAATCAGGGCGATCGCCTCGGGATGGTTCAGCTTGACCCCGCGGGCCAGGCGCTTGCGCGCAACCTCGGCGGCCATGGCGACCAACAGCTTGTCTTTTTCTCTCGGGGTCAGGTTCATCTCAGATCATCCATGTTCGGGGCAGGGGCCCATCGTTCAGCAGTGCCAGCGCCGGGATCAGGCTCCGGCGCAGTTCGAAACTGTCATGCGCGGTTATGCGCAGGAACAGCAGGCCCGGCCGGATCACCGAGGCACCGGCCCGCGCGGGCAACTGCGGACGCAGCAGTTCAAGAAAGGTGCTTGCCGCGCTGCTTTTGACCGGCGTGGCCAGCAGGACAGAAGCCACGGCAACCGCACCCTGGCCCAGGGCGCGGCGGCGCAACATTGCAGCGGCGTCTCCGCCAAGACGCATCCGGTCGATGAACAGCGGCTGCCCATCGCGCCAGACAGAAATCCGGTCCGACAGGTCCAGTTTTTCGACATGTTCGCCCATGGCGGTACGGCCAAAGACCAGCGTTTCGACCAGCAGGCATTGCGCATCATGGGCAAGATCGACCCTGAGCCTGCGGTCAAGGCGAGCATCGTCGAAAAGGATCGTCTCCTGCGGCAACCAGTCCAGCCTGCCCCCGGCCTCGACGGTGATGTTCGTGCTGACGCGGCCAGGCGCAGTGCCGCTGGCGCGGTAGATACGCTCGGCCGCCTGCGTGGTCAGGCTCAGGCGGCTGCCGGCGCCGATCCGCGCCTCGATGCGCAGGTCGTCGCCACCTGTGATTCCGCCGGATGTATTGACCAGAACCGCGTTGAGCCGATCAGCTGATCCGCGAGGGAACAGCGCTTTCAGGCAACCTGAATGCCGCAGGTCGCACAACACCGATGTCGCGGTATCCGCACGATGCTTCGATTGCACAAGAAGCGTACCCAAGGCGCGCGGCGGGCTGGCGCGACCGGCAGGCGGTAAGATCTGCGCAGCGTCCAGAATGGCCGCCTCCCTTGGTTCGCTTGGCCGCGTGTTTTCGGCGTTTGTACCGGAACTCACGCCTTCATGACGCTCAAATCATGGCGGGCGATCTTGGCAAGCGACATAGATCGCGGGGGTTTTGGCGGGTATTTCGAAAAACATGCTCAAAAATTAGTCGAATTGCCGCGTTTTTGCGCTGTGGTGAAACTCGGCGCGACGGCGAGCTAAGATGTGCCGACACGGATTGATCCGATAAAGGGGCACGCCACAGGACGCATTTTCCGCAAAGAAGGCGTGTCTTGCTGTTTCGCCCTTGACGGGCCACCCGCGCTTTCGTAAAGCGCAACTCGCTTCGGCGGAGTAGCTCAGTTGGTTAGAGCAGCGGAATCATAATCCGCGTGTCGGGGGTTCAAATCCCTCCTCCGCTACCAATAAAATCAATAACTTAGTGAGTTTGGTATGCCCCGAAAGTGCCTCTGGGCACACTTTGGGCACACTAGATTTCAGTATGTGCCAACAAGCGGCGTAGCTGGTGTACCGTTTTCTTGAACTTGTTGCGCCGGGTTTTCATGCTCCTTCTTCCATAGCTGAGGAGGCGAGCATGGCGCACCAATTTACCCGTCAGGAACTCTACGATCTCGTTTGGGCCGAGCCGATGAAAACGGTCTCTGCCCGTTTCGGCCTGTCCGACGTTGGCCTGGCAAAGGCCTGCCGTCGTGCAGGCATCCCGCTGCCCGAACGGGGATATTGGGCGAAGCTCCGCGCCGGAAAGAAAGTGCATCAACGTCCCTTGCCTCCACGGGGGTTAGGCATGACCGACGGCGTGGTGGTCGGTGCCACATCTTATTATGGGAGCCACACGCGACAGGACGACGATGAGATTGTGGCTTCTGATCCTCAGCCACCGGCGTTCGAGCGCGACATAAGTGAAGTAGAGGCTGAGGTAAGAGCCGGAGTGGGCCGCGTCACCGTCCCAAATAGCCTCAATAAGGCACATCATCACGTTACGAAGCTGCTGGACGCCGACGAACAGCGTCGGATAAATGCGATAGGCAAACCCTTCGTATGGGATAAGCCGTTATTCGATACGCCGTTTGAGCGGAGGCGGCTCCGTATCATCAATGCCATATTCACCGCCGTGCAACGCTACGGCATGAAGCCGACGCTCAGCGGCAAAGAAGCACGGACGTTGGGCGTTCAGGTGAACGACCAATTCGTGAGCTTTTCGGTTGACGATTCCAAAGCCGATATCTCCGCTCATCCTTCCTACTATGAAAAGCCACGCAAGCCCTCTGGGCGTATGAAAGTCGTCATTCTTTCGTGGCGTTCCCCTGACCACATGCGAATGAGTTGGGAAGATGCCGACGACAATCCTGTCGAAAAGGCCATCACCGATATTGTGGTGGGGTTGATCACCGCAGGGGAGCGGCAGTATCGCGAGGCGATGCAGTATTCCTATGAATGGACCTTGGAGCGCAAAGCCAAAATCATTGAAGACCGCCGCCGCGAAAAAGAAGAAGCGGAGCGCAAAGAGCGAGAGCGTCAAGCGCGATTGGAACAGGAACGTGTAGACGGCTTGCTTGCCGATGCGGCCGCACTAAGGAAAGCACAGGATATTCGCGCCTATGTCGAAGAGGTCAGGGCGTTGGTGGAGACTGAGAGTCCCGATCTTCAGGAATGGGCAACTTGGGCACTCGCTCAGGCAGATCGCATCGACCCGGTTGTATCCGGACGATACCGTGATGCCATGAATGTTGCCGATTGAATCTTTGTTGGGACAATGCGCTGCTTGGCATCTTCTGTGGTCAGATTTTGTGAGTGAGTGCAGCGAGAGTGCAGCATGAGTTGGGTAGTGCGGCGGAGAAAAGTTCTGGAAGTGGCGGATTTAGTGGTGGTCAGGGGCGGGCTTGAACCGCC
>JAJLKH010000148.1:0-20776 GCA_033839205.1 Rhodobacterales bacterium
GGTCTGGCCAGTGATGGTCAGCCGCATCTCGCCGAAATCGCCATGCGCCGTGATCTGATGGGTGTTTCCCGCGGCTTGCGGGTCAGCTATCAGCCGCACTTGCGTGCCCTCGAAGCCCAGACCCGCCAAGGCGACGGCAGCCGCGACATTGGCGTTCTTGGGATAAAGCAGCGCCGCCTGCCGCGCATCCCCGTCGAAATGCACCGCTGCCGCAGTCATGGGCGCACCAAGATCCAGCCGGGCCTCGGCCGGCGATCCCAGCCAGCCCAGCGGCGGCTTGCGCCCCTCATAGATCACAGCATCCAGCCGCCCCATCCGGGCGGCGCGCAGGGCGTCTAGCCCACCAATGGCGCCGGAACACAGGATCAGGCGCGTGCCACCATCGCTTGCCGCTTGTTCCAGCCCGGCGGCAAGGGCTGCATCGGCCAGCGCGCCCAGCGACACGGTGATCAGCGGCACGCCCGCGCGCAGGATCGCGGGACCATGCTCTGCCAGGGCAGCGTGGCCTGCACAATCGACCATGATATCGGGCAGATCGTCGCCGATAGTTTCACTGCAAGTGATATCGCCCAGCGCGGCATGGGCCGCATCCTGCCGCCCCGCCCGCACGATCACCAGCGACAGCGAGGCCCCAAGCACCGGCAAGCGCGGCGCCACATGTTGCGCGATGGCGCCATGCCCGATCAGACCGACCCGCAGCACCGTGCCCTAACCTTCGGCCGGGCGGGAGTAGTCGTCATCACTGACATGTTCCAGCCAGGTGACTGCAGAACCATCGAGTGCCTCCTGCATGGCCAGATGGGTCATGGCATTGCCCGGTGCCGCACCGTGCCAATGCTTTTCGCCGGGCGCGAACCAGATCGTGTCGCCGGGGCGGATCTGCCGGACCGGGCCACCCTCGCTCTGCGCAAGGCCCAGGCCGGACAGCACCAGCAGCGTCTGGCCCAGCGGGTGCGTATGCCAGGCCGTGCGCGCGCCGGGTTCGAAGGTCACGCAGACCGCGCGTAGGCGGGCGGGGTCCGGTGCCGTGATGACAGGCTCCATCCGCACATGGCCCGTGAAATAGGCAGCCTCGCCCCGTCCCGAGGGCCGAGCCCCGTTCTTCGTGATCTCCATCTAAGCACTCCTCCTGCGGCTGTGCGCCCAATGTCCCGAAAAGGGGCAGACAGGGCAAGCGCCGATCAGGTTCAGCGCCGCACCGGTTGGCGCAGCAGACGGTCGCGCAGGCGTTGCACCAGTTCCGCATGCGGCACATCCCCGTCAATCGCCAGCTTGCGCAGGCCGAAATGCACATGGGCGATTTCCTGGTAGTAGCTGGTATAGGCATAGTTGGTGGCCGCCCCCGCCACCGCCCCCAGCACCGGCACGGTCTGGGCCGCCAGTTTCTGGCCCAGCACGGTGGCCAGACGCGGCGCGACACGGACGATCAGGCCATGCAGCACCGGACCGGTCACGGTGAGCCGCGTCGAGATGAAGGCCAGATCCGCCCCGTCGTCACGCGCCAGCGGCCCGGCCGCCGAAAACACCTGAAGGCAGTCGAACTGCACATTCTCGGCCGCGGGATCGAAATCATATTCGACCGCGACCCCCTGGATGGCGCGCAACAGGATCGTTGTGGTGATCGGCAATTCCGCCAGCGCCGAAGGCAACCCGCCAAAGCCACCCGCAGCCCCCATGGCCGTGGTCACGGCGGTATTCATCCATCCGGGCTGATCGCCAACCACCCCGCGCGAGCTTTGCGCGGCCTTCATCGCCCAGTGCAGAGCGGCCTCTGTCCCCTCGCCCAGCCGGTCTCGGACCGGGGTTGGCAGACGTTCGAGCAGGGTTTCGGTC
The DNA here is from genome assembly GCA_033839205.1 of Rhodobacterales bacterium. Lineage (GTDB taxonomy): Bacteria > Pseudomonadota > Alphaproteobacteria > Rhodobacterales > Rhodobacteraceae > Seohaeicola. The sequence continues at coordinate 1,834 of JAJLKH010000148.1, forward strand.
TGGCTGCCGATGAGGTTCAGCACCTGGATGCCAAGCCCGCCGGCGCGCGCATGGCGGGCGGCCAGCCTGTCCAGCGTGGCGTCGACATCGACGGGGATCAGCGAATGCGTGGTCATCGGGCCATCCTTGCAACGGTTGCATGATAGATTGGTTGCAGCGCCCCAAGGTTCAAGAACGCGATGTTCAGGTGCCTTGGCCGCGGGTCAATCGGACCAACGGGTCACGCGCCCCTTGATGCCCTGCCATGCGTCTTCGGTCAGGTCCTGCCCCAGCACGCGGTCCGGGTTGGTGGGGGGCGGCATTTCGACCCCGTCAAGTTTCCAGAACCCGAAACGGTTGTAATAAGGCGCGTCGCCCACCAGCATGACCCGCTCCCAGCCTGCTGCGCGGGCGCGCGCAAGGCTGTCCTTGATCAGCAATGCGCCAAGGCCTTCGCCCTGCCGCGTGGGGTGTACGGCGACCGGCCCCAGCAGCAAGGCGGGGCTGCCGCCGACCCGGACCGGCCAGTAGCGGATCGCCCCTGCCAGGATGCCGTCGCGATCCCGCGCCACAAGCGAGAGACCAGAAACCGGCGGGATGCCATCGCGCAAACGGTAGGATGACAGCGCCTCGCGCCCCGGCGCGAAACACAGGTCATAGAGCGCTTCGACCTCCCACCAGTCAGCGGCTGTTTCCTCGGACAATTGGAACACCTGGGGCCAGTCCTCGCGCGTATATCAAGTTTCAGGTGGAAACGCCCCTAACATGGCGCTAGGTCAGGCACAAACCACAAGCAGCGCCGCACACGAGATAAACGAGGGACCTGATGTTCTACGAACCCAAGAACGGCCATGGCCTGCCGCACAACCCGTTCAACGCCATCGTGACGCCGCGGCCCATCGGATGGATCTCGTCGCGTGGCCATGACGGCGTGGACAACCTGGCGCCTTATTCCTTTTTCAACGCCGTTGCCTACACGCCGCCGCAGGTGATGTTCGCCTCGACCGGGGCCAAGCCCGATCGCAACGGCACCAAGGATTCGGTCGCCAACATCATCGAAACCGGGGTATTCTGCGTGAACATCGTGGAATTCGCGATGCGCGACGCGATGAATGCCTCGTCCAAGACGCTGCCCGCCCACCAGTCGGAATTCGACCATGCCGGGCTGGCGCGCGCCGAATGCACCACCATCGCCTGTGCCCGAGTGGCGGGCGCACCTGCGGCGCTGGAATGCCGCCTGACCCAGATCGTGACCCTTGAGGGCGAGGGCAACACCCTGGTGCTGGGCGAGGTGACGGGCGTGCACATGCGCGACGATTGCCTGGTGGACGGGGTCTTTGACGTCACGACCTTCCGCCCGCTCAGCCGGCTGGGCTATCGCGACTATGCGGTCGTGTCCGAACTTTTTGCGCTGAGCCGCCCCGACGACTGATCACGGGCGCAATCACGGCTTGCGGCCCGCGCCGGAGGGGATAACCTGACCGTGACGCAGGACAGCAAGGAACGGGCGGGCCCATGCAGACACGGATCGGGATCATCGGCGGATCGGGCATCTACCAGTTGGACAGCCTTGAAAACCCCGAATGGGTCAGCGTCACCAGCCCCTGGGGCACACCATCGGACCAGATCCTGACGGGCGTTCTTGACGGCGTGCCCATGGCCTTTCTGCCACGCCACGGGCGCGGTCATGTCCATGCGCCTTCCGATGTGCCCTACCGCGCCAATATCGACGCATTGAAACGGCTTGGCGTGACCGATGTGATCAGCGTTAGCGCCTGCGGATCCTTCCGCGAGGCGATGGCGCCCGGGGATTTCGTGATCGTGGACCAGTTCATCGACCGCACCGTGGGCCGCGCATCAAGCTTTTTCGGATCGGGTTGTGTCGCGCATGTGAGCCTGGCCCATCCCACCTGCCCGCGGCTGTCTGCCGCTTGCGCCGATGCCGCCCGCGCCGCCGGTGTGACGGTGCATGAGGGCGGCACCTACCTGGCGATGGAAGGTCCGCAGTTTTCGACCCTGGCCGAAAGCCGCATGTACCGCGAGGTCTGGGGCTGCGATGTCATCGGCATGACCAACATGCCCGAGGCGAAACTGGCCCGCGAGGCCGAGCTTTGCTATGCCAGCGTCGCCATGGTCACCGATTACGACTGCTGGCACCCTGACCATGAGGAGGTGGACGTGGCCCAGGTGATTGCGACGCTGGGTGCGAACGCCGCCCATGCCCGCGCGCTGGTGGCGGGGCTTCCCGCGCGGCTGGGTGCGACGCGTGCCCCCTGCCCGCATGGTTGCGACCGGGCGCTGGAGCACGCGATCATGACCGCCCACGACCGGCGCGACCCCGCCCTGCTGGCCCGCCTTGATGCGGTGGCGGGTCGTGTTCTATAGCACTGAGCATTCCTGCACTTCCCGGAGCCCCCATGAAAACCGTCAAGGATTACATCCGCACCATCGTCGATTTCCCGCATGAGGGGATCCTGTTCCGCGACGTGACCACGCTTTTCGCCGATCCGCGAGGCTTTCGCATGGCGGTGGACCAGATGCTGCACCCCTATGCAGGTCAGCGCATCGACGTGGTCGTGGGGCTTGAGGCGCGTGGATTTATCCTAGGCGGCGCCATCGCGCATCAGCTTGGCACCGGTTTCGTGCCGATCCGCAAGAAGGGCAAACTGCCCGGCACGACCATCAGCCAAGACTACAAGCTGGAATATGGCGAGGCCATCGTCGAGATCCATGACGACGCCATTCAGGCCGGCCAGCGCGTGCTGATCGTCGATGACCTGCTGGCCACCGGAGGCACGGCCGAGGCCGGGATCAGCCTTGTGGAACGGCTGGGCGGCGCGATCGTCGGCTGCGCCTTCATCGTGGACCTGCCGGATCTGGGCGGGCGCAAACGCCTTGAAGCCATGGGGATGGAAGTACACGCGCTTTGCGCCTTCGAGGGGCTGTGACCTCAGGCTGAGCGCGCGAGGGGGGCTGTCTGCCCCCCGTCCCTGCGGGACTCCCCCCGAGGATATTTTCGGCAAGAAGACCTCAGGCCTGGCGAAGCACCGCGCCGGGATTGAGAATTCCGTTGGGATCGAGCGTGGCCTTGATCTGGCGCATCACCTGAAGTTTGACCGGATCGCCATAGCGTTCCAGGTCGTCGATCTTCAGTCGGCCAATCCCGTGCTCGGCGCTGACCGAGCCGCCCATCCGGTGGACCAGGTCGTGCAGCTCATGTTTGACCCGATCACGTTCGGCCATGTGGTCACTGCTTGTTTTTCCGGGCATGGGAAAGACGTTGTAATGCAGGTTCCCATCGCCCAGGTGACCGAAGCAATTGACGCGGAACGCGCCGATCCCTGCAATCAGCGCATCGGCGCGGGTGATGAATTCAGGCACCAGCGCGACCGGCAGCGAAATGTCATGGCTGGAAACCGAACCGATACGGCGGTTCGCCTCGGGGATCTGTTCGCGCACCTCCCAGAACTGGTGGCGCTGCGCCTCGTTCTGGGCGATCAGCCCGTCGCTGACGAGGCCTGCATCATGCGCCCGCTCGAACAGGGTTTCCAGCGCGGCGGCCGGATCAAGCCCATGGGCGAGGCCTACATCGATCAGGACGAACCATTCTGGCGCGTGATCGAAGGGCTGGCGGATGTCCGGCAGGGTCTGGGACAGGAAATGCAGACCGTTGGCATGCATCAGCTCGAAGGCGCTGATACCTTCGCCCATGAGGTCGCGCGCCAGTGACAAGAGGTCAAGTGCTGCGGCAGGGCTATCCACGATCATCATCGCGGTCCCCTCGCCGGCCGGACGCGGCACCAGCCGCAGGCTGGCCGCCGTGATCACGCCCAGCGTCCCTTCGGAGCCGATCATCAGGTGGCGCAGGTCATAGCCCATGTTATCCTTGCGCAGCCGCGACAACCCGTTCCAGATGCGCCCGTCGGCAAAGACCACCTCCAGCCCAAGGCAGAGATCGCGCGCATTGCCATAGCGCAGCACGTTGACCCCTCCGGCATTGGTCGCAAGGTTCCCCCCGATCCGGGCCGATCCCTTTGCCGCGATGCTCAAGGGAAACAACCGGTTCACCGCTGTTGCGGAATCATGGATGTCCGACAGGATCGCGCCCGCCTCGGCGATCAGGACGTTTTCATCGGCGTGAACCGCGCGGATCGCGGTCATGCGCTCCATCGACAGCAGCACGGGTGCGGGGCCGTCAGGCATGATCTGCCCGCCGACCAGCCCCGTGCCCCCGCCATAGGGCACCACACCGACTCGGGCCGCGTTGCAGGTGCGCAGGACCTGTGCCACCTCGGCCGCCGTTTCAGGCGCAATCACAAGGCCAGCATGACCGGCCCAGCGGCCGCGCGGTTCTTCCAGATAGGCGGGCGTCACCTCGCGGAAGGCGCGGGCGGGTAGATGATCTTGCAGGGCGCGGGCGAAATCGGGGGTGGCGGGGTTCAGCGTCATGCCGATGTTCTATCACGCCGCGACATCCCGTCCAGTGGGCACGGCGGCTACTGGTCGTCCGTCAGCAAGGCGGGCTGCAACAAGACGATAGTGGGTTGGCGCGGCAGACTGCGCAGGGACAGTTCCATCTGGTTTGCGCCCTCATCGACCACGGCGAACTGATCGCTCATCCCTGCAATGAAGGCGCGCAGCGTCGTCTCGCCGAACCAGTGCATCGGGATCACGACCGAGGACCGCAGCCGTCCGACGACCCGCATCATCGTCTGGGTATCCAGCGTCAGCCCGCCATCGACAGGTGCCATCACCACATCAAGCCGCCCGATGGCGGCATATTGTTCGGGGCTGGGTTCCTGGTGCAAATGGCCCAGGTGGCCGATGCACAATCCCGCCACCTCGAAGATGAAGATCGAATTGCCGCGCGGCTCGACCCCGCCGAAGGAGCGGATATCGGTGGAGACGTTGCGCACCAGCATCTCGCCAAGGTCCAGATGATGCTCGACACCTGCGCCGAATTCCTCGCCCCAGCCGCGCAGGACATGGGGGATGGCCGGATCGGGCGCCGACGTCCAGTGGGTGGAATGGGCATGGTTCATGGTGACCACATCGGGGATCAGATCGACATTGCCGATGAAGCCCGTGAAATCGGTCACCGCGTTCAGCCCGCCCTGGGTCTGGATGAGGAACGATGCATGGGCGACATAGCTGATCCGCACCGTATCATCGGGCAGCGGATCGCGGTAACTGGCCTTGTGCAGGTATTCAAGGCCAGGCGCAGATTGGGCGACGGCAATGCAATGGCTGGGGGTGCGCGACTGGGCCTCGGCGCCACCGGCGGCAAGCGCCAGGGGCAAGGCAAGGGCAGCGGCAAGAACGGGCATGGTGGCAGTCATGGCAGGTCCTCCTTGCACGAAGGATAGCGCGGCCGCGCGCCCTGTCACCTCACGTCCCTGTTTCTTCTTGCTGCAAATATCCAAAAACCGCCCGCGCCCGGCTGAACTGCCGTCGGATTGGGCAGCGCGTCAGCCGACGTCGGTGCGACCGCGGCGGTCCATCCGCAGCGAGGCATAGAGGACATGGGTCCGCCAGCGCCCGGCGATCTGGAGATAACTCTGGGCGACCCCCTCGTATTTGAAGCCGCAGCTTTCCAGCAATCCGCGCGAGGGCGTGTTCTCGGGCAGGCAGGCGGCTTCGATCCGGCTCAGGTCCAGACGGTGAAAGGCGTGATGCACCACGGCTTCGATCGCTTCGCGCATGTAACCCTGACGCGCATGGCTGCGCCCGATCCAGTAGCCCAGTGTGCCCGCCTGCGAGGGACCCCTTCGGATATTATCCAGCGTGATCGCTCCCAGGAGGGTATTGTCCTCGCGCCGGACCAGGAACAGCGGCAAGGCCGATCCGTTGCCGATGCTGCGCTGCGCCCAGTAGACACGGTTGGTGAAGGCCTTGCGCGACAGGTGATCGGGCGCCCAGCTGGGTTCCCACCGGGTCAGGAACTCTTCGCTGTCGCGGCGCAGGCCCACCCAGTCGCGGAAATCGGCATGGGCCGGAGGCCGCAGGGTCAGACGCGCGGTCTCGATCCGGACTTTCCGTCGCCCCAGCAGCATCAGGCGGCGCGCCTGTCCTGGATTGCCTGCCAGTCAGGTGCCCCCGAGACAGGACCGTAAAGCGCCAGCGCCGAAGGCGCGGCGCTGATCATATGCGCGGCCATGGCGCGCACATCTTCCACCGTGACGGCATCGATGTGATCGACCACCTCGGCCAGCGGCGGGATACGGCCCCAGACCTGCATCTGCCGCGCCAGGCGTTCGGCCCGGTTCGAGGGGCTTTCCAGCCCCATCAGCAGGCCTGCCTTCATCTGCGCGCGGGCACGCGCGACTTCGGCCTCGGTCATGTCATCGGCGGCGCGCTTCATCTCGTCCAGCGTGATCGCGGTCAGATCGCCCAGATCCTCGGCCGAGGTGCCGGCATAGATGGTCATCATGCCGGTATCGGCATGGGCCCCGGCCTGGGCGAAGATCGTGTAGCACAGCCCGCGCTTTTCGCGCACCTCCTGGAACAGGCGGCTGGACATGCCACCACCAAGGGCCGAGGCGTAGATCTGCGCGGTATAGATCGCGGGATCGGTATAGTCCGGGCCTTCGAAGGCCAGCGCGAAATGCGCCTGTTCCAACGTCTTTTCGACCCGGTGCTCGCCGCCGATGAAATGGGCGGGCGCCGGATGGTGCAGCCGGCCCTTGGACAGATGGCCAAAGATCGCCTCGGCCTCGGCGACGACGGCGTCATGATCCACAGCGCCGGCTGCCGAGAGGATCATGTTGGCGGGGCTGTAATGCTCGGCAACGAAGCCTTTCAGATCCTCGCGCCCGAAGGCGCGGATTCGCTCGGCCGGCCCAAGGATGGTACGCCCCAGCGGCTGATCGGGATAGGCCTGCTCCTGCAGCCAGTCAAAGATCACGTCATCGGGTGTGTCCAGCGCCTGGCCGATTTCTTGCAGGATCACGCCGCGCTCGACCTCGATCTCGCCGGGATCGAAGACCGGGTTCAGCACGATGTCCGACACGACGTCCAGCGCCAGCGGCACATCGGCCGCAAGCACGCGGGCATAATAGGCCGTCGCTTCGCGCGAGGTATAGGCGTTGATATAGCCGCCCACATCTTCGATCACCTCGGCGATCTCGAGCGCGGAGCGGCGCTTGGTGCCCTTGAATGCCATATGTTCCAGAAAATGCGCGATCCCGTTCTGTTCGGGGCGTTCATGCCGCCCGCCGGACAGGACCCAGATGCCGATGGCCGCCGATTGCAGCCCCTCCATCCGTTCGGTGACGATGCGCAATCCGTTGGCAAGGGTGTGGGTGCGGACGGTCAATTGGCGATACGCTCTCTGATCAGGGATTCGATGGCGGCAAGGTCATTGCCGATCCGGGTGACACGTTCCGGTCGGTCGTAAAGATCTGCCATGCGCGGCGGCAAGGGCGGGCGGACACCCGTCGCTGCCTCGACCGCATCGGGGAATTTCGCGGGATGCGCGGTAGCGAGGGTGATCATCGGGACATCACGATTGCGAAGCGCCTCGGCGACATGCACGCCCACGGCGGTATGGGGGCACAGCAGCTCGCCCGTGGCTTTGAGAGTGCGTCCGATAGTGGCGCTGGTTTCGTCCTCGCCACAGCGGCCCGAATCGAAGGCCTCGCGCAGCGCCTGAAGCGCGCCCTGGCTGACGGTGAACCCGCCTGCCTTCAGCTCGTCCATCAGCTGGGCCACGGCGGCGCCATCCTGGTTGTAGGCATAGAAGAGCGCCCGTTCGAAATTGGAGCTGACCTGGATATCCATCGAGGGGCTGATCGAGGGGATCACGCCATCGGGGCGGTAATCGCCCTGCGACAGGCAGCGGTGCAGGATGTCATTGTGGTTGGTGGCCACCACCAGCCGGTCGATGGGCAACCCCATGCGCTTGGCGATATAGCCTGCGAAGATATCGCCGAAATTGCCGGTGGGGACGGTAAAGCTGATGCGGCGATCCGGGGCGCCGAGGCTGACGGCGGAGGTGAAGTAATAGACCACCTGCGCCAGCACTCGCGCCCAGTTGATCGAATTGACGCCCGCAAGACGGACCCCGTCGCGGAAGTCGAAATCGTTGAACATGTCCTTCACGCGGGCTTGGGCATCGTCGAAATGCCCGTCGATGGCCAGCGCATGGACATTGCTTTCCACCGGCGTGGTCATCTGGCGGCGCTGCACTTCGGACACGCGGCCATGCGGATAGAGGATGAACACGTCCACCGCGTCGAGGCCCTTGAACGCCTCCATCGCGGCAGAGCCGGTATCGCCACTGGTGGCACCCACGATCGTCACACGGTCGCCCGACCGGGCCAGCGCCGCCTGGAACAGCTGACCGATCAGCTGCATGGCGAAATCCTTGAAGGCCAGCGTGGGTCCGTGGAAGAGTTCCAGCAAATGATGGTTGCTGTCCAGCTGCACCAGCGGCGCGCGGGCGGCATGGCCGAAACCGGCATAGGCGCGCGCGATGATGTCCTGAAATTCCGTATCGGTGAAGGTCTCGCCGATGAAGGGGCGCATGATGCGGAAGGCCGCCTCCTCATAGGACAGGCCACCCAGAGCGCGGATCGCCTCGGGCGACATCACCGGGATCGTTTCGGGCAAATAGAGGCCGCCATCGCGGGCAAGGCCGGTCAGCATCGCCTGTTCGAAGGTCAGCACCGGTGCGGCGCCACGGGTCGAGATATACTGCACTGTCTTCAGCCTTTCACGGGTTTGCGGATGCGCCACAGGAAGAAACCGGTCATCACCGCCCAGACGATGGCCAGACCGAACCATGTCACGGCATAGCCCAGATGATCGTTCGGGATGCCGGATGTGTCCACCGGCAGGGGCGACAGCGCACTGTCCGGCAGCGACGTGGCGCGGGCGACGACCAGCACGGGTTCGGCCCCCAAATGATCGGCCATGCGCGGCAGGTCGCGGGCAAACCAGATATCCGCCTTTGCATCGGGTTCGGGCGTGTAGCTGTCCACCTCGTCTGGCCAATGCAGATTGCCCTGCACCGTCACGGGTTCCGGGCCCGGCGCCGGCGTGGGCGACTGGATCGGCAGAAAGCCCAGATCGACCAGGATCCGGCGTCCGTCCACATCCATCGGGCGGATGATGCGATAGCCTGCGCCCACCTGTTTCTGGCTGACCAGCACCCGGATCGCCGGGTCCTGCAGCACGCCGCTGACGGTCACGGGCAGATAGCGGTCCGCCTGCGGGTCGGGCTGATCCGGCAGTGCGACGGGGGTGGCCACGATGCGCGCGTCGATATCGGCCAGGATCGCCTCTTTCCAGTCGAGGCGCTGCATTTGCCAAAGACCAAGGCCCACCAGCACCGCCGTGCCGGCCAAGCCGAAAATCAGGGGAAGAAGGATACGCGCCAAATCGGATAGGCCCTTTGAACGTGGAAAGCGCGCGGAACCCGCGCGCTTTGCTTTCTTTCGTTTTGTCCGCCGGATTTCAACCGCTAAAGCGGCCATTCCGGCGATCGGGGCAATCAGCCGCCCCAGACGTAGACCGCGGCGAACAGGAACAGCCAGACCACGTCGACGAAGTGCCAGTACCAGGCAGCCGCTTCGAAACCGACATGTTTTTCGGGGCTGAAATGGCCGCGCTGCAGGCGGATCAGGCAGACGAACAGGAAGATCGTGCCGACGATCACGTGGAAGCCGTGAAAGCCCGTCGCCATGAAGAAGTTCGCGCCATAGATGTTGCCGGCGAAACCGAAGGCCGCGTGGCTGTATTCATAAGCCTGGAAGCCGGTGAAGATCACACCCAGGGCGATCGCGATGATCAGGCCCCATTTCATGTCTTCGCGGTTGTTCTCATGCACCAGCGCGTGGTGTGCCCAGGTGGCTGCCGCGCCCGAGCACAGCAGGATCAGCGTGTTGATCAGCGGCAGGTGCCAGGGATCGAAGGTTTCGATCCCGGCGGGCGGCCAGACGCCATCCACAGCAGGGCTGAGCGGGCCCATCGGGTACATCGCATGCTTGAAGAAGCTCCAGAACCAGGCCGCGAAGAACATGACTTCGGACATGATGAAGAGGATGAAGCCATAACGCAGGCCGATCCGCACCACGGGGGTGTGATCGCCGACCTGGCTTTCCGCCACGACATCGGCCCACCAGCCGAACATCACGTAAAGCGTGCCGACAAAGCCTGCCAGGAACATCCAGGGCATCCCCTGCACCATCCACAGCACAGCCCCGTAGAGCATGACAAAAGCCGCAACCCCGCCCAGGAAGGGCCAGAGCGACGGGGCCAGAATGTGGTAATCGTGATTTTTCTCGTGCGCCATCTCGTTTCCCTCGTTGGAAGGCTTCTTAGTTCAGTGTGGTATCCGCGCCGGGGGCCGCCACGTCAAGGGCGGCCTGTTCGGCGGGCAATTCGGTTTCATAGAAGGTGTAGGACAGGGTGATCTGCTTCACAAACTGCCCGTCCCGGTCGGTGACGATCTCGGGATCGACATAAAAGGTGACCGGCATCATGACACGCTCGCCGGGCTGCAGGACCTGCTGCTCGAAGCAGAAGCACTGGATCTTGCTGAAGAAACCGCCCGCTTCATATGGTGTCACATTGTAGCTTGCAGTGCCCGCGACAACACGGTCGGTCGGATTGTAGGCTTCGTAGAAGGCAAGACCCGTCTCGCCGATACGGATTTCCATCTGCCGCTCGACCGGTTTGAACTCCCATGGCATGTCGCGCTCCTTGGAGGCGTCGAAACGCACGATGATAGTCTGGTCCAACACCTGATCGGGGGCGACGGTCGACACGCTCGTGGTGCCGCCGAACCCGGTGACACGGCAGAACCAGTCGTAAAACGGCACCGAGGCCCAGGCAAGGCTACCCATCACCAGCACCAGGCTGCCGGCCTGGACGACGGTCTTGGATTTCGGGGACAATGCCATCACTCAGTCTCCTTTTGCCGGGGCGGCGCCGGGAACCATCTCGGGCCGCGATACGTGATCGAAAGCCTGCATCGGATCGCCGCTGGTGACCTTGACCACGGTCAAGCCAAAGACAATCGCGATGAAGCCCAACAACACCAAGGCCAGGCCGATGTTGCGCCCGGCACGGCGGCGGTGCAGCTCATGTTCGGCGCGCAGGCTCATCCCCAGCCTCCCAGGCCGTAGGGCCGCAGCGCGGCTTCGGCCAGGATCGCACCGAAATGCAGGAAGAGATAAAGCAGCGACAGGCCGAAGAACGACTTCTCGACCTTGTACTTGTCGTCCTGGCTTATCGCCTCGTCGCGGCGCCAGATCCGCAGCGCACCGACCACGAACAGGGCGTTCAGCACCACGGCCACTGCCAGATAGACCGGCCCGCCGATCGAGGTGAAGCCAGTGCCTATGGCCAGCGGCGCCAGCAGCAGCGTATAGGCCAGGATATGGTTGCGCGTCACGCGACGGCCATGGGTGACCGTCAGCATCGGCACACCGGCCTTTTCGTAATCCGCGTTCATGAACAGCGCCAGCGCCCAGAAATGCGGCGGTGTCCACATGAAGATCAGCAAGAACATCAGCACGGATTCAAGACCGATCCCACCAGTCGCCACGGCCCAACCGATCATCGGGGGAAAGGCACCCGCCGCGCCGCCGATCACGATGTTCTGCGGGGTCCAGCGCTTGAGCCACATCGTGTAGATGACGGCGTAGAAGAAAATGGTGAACGCGAGCAGCCCAGCCGCCACGAGGTTGGACGCAAGCGCCAGCATCACGACCGCGAAACCCGACAGCGCCACACCGACCGCGAGCGCTTCGCCGGGTTCGACCTTGCCGGCCGGAACCGGCCGCTTGGCGGTGCGCTTCATCACGGCGTCGATATCCGCATCCCACCACATGTTCAGCGCGCCAGAGGCCCCTGCCCCCACCGCGATGAACAGGATCGAGGCGAAGCCGATCATCGGATGCACGCCGACCGGGGCGGCCAGCAGACCGACCAGCGCCGTAAACACGACCAGGGACATCACGCGCGGCTTGAGCAGCGCGACATAATCGCCAAAGCCCGCCTCGGGCTGGATCGTGTGGGTGTTGATGCTTGCGTCGGTCATGGGTTTTCCCGTCTCGGGTCCGTTTGTGCCCGTGGTGGATCGCTCCACCACCCGGGCGCGTCGAAGGCGAGCGCGCGGCCCGCCTCCGCTTGGTCGCTATCAGTCGGCCGAGGCCACGGTCAGGTTGCGCGGCGTACCGGCATATTCCTCGATCGCGCCGTCCAGCCAGGCTTCATAGGCTTCCTGGCTGACCACCTTGACGGTGATCGGCATGTAGGCATGGTCCTTGCCGCAAAGTTCCGAGCACTGACCGAAGTAGACGCCTTCCTTTTCAGCCGCGAACCAGAGCTGCGCGAGGCGGCCGGGCACACCGTCCTGCTTCACGCCGAAGGCGGGGATCGTCCAGCTGTGGATCACGTCGGCGGCGGTCACCTGCATCACCACGGTCTTGCCCACGGGCACGACAACGGCGGTATCGGTGGCCAGCAGGTACTCGTCCTCGCTATAGCCGTGCTCTTCCAGTTGGTCACGGCTCAGCATGAAGCTTTCGAAGCCGAAATCGTGGTCGGTATATTCATAGCCCCAGTACCACTGGTAGCCGGTCACCTTGATGTTGATGTCGCCCACCGGGATTTCCTGCTGCTTGAACAGAACCGGCAGAGAGAACGCACCGATGAAGATCAGGATCACGACCGGGACGACGGTCCAGGCGATTTCAACCGGGGTGTTGTGGGTAAAGGTCTTGGGGACCGGGTTTGCCTTGCGGTTGTAGCGCAGGATCACGATGGCCAGCAGCGCGCAGACGAAAACGGTGATCGCGGTGATGATCACCAGGATCATGCCATCCAGCCACTGCAGGTCGCGCGCCAGCTCTGTCGCGGCCGGCTGAAAACCGATGCCACCCGGCTGGGGCCGGCCGATGATCGGCAAGGCCTCCTGCGCAGCGGCAGGAACGGCAAGAAAGGCGGGGAAAAGCGCCAGCAGGCTTGTGAGTCGTCGCATATGTCACCCTGATCGGTTGAGGTGTTTCTGGGTCTTGATACGGTTATCCGTGGTGTATGCCATAGAATCCCGTTGTTTTGTCGAGGCGTGAAACCATATTCTGACAGACAAAACAACAACGACCATTGCGGCAAACGGACGCGAAATTGATTTAGATCAACTCAACGCGCTGCGAAAGACACAGAAAGCCCTCTCATGTCCGATATGGAATTCCGCCCACTCGACGATCGAATCTCCCCCGAAACCGCGCTGGCACTGCTGCGCGAGGCAACGGCAGGCGCCGATGACGGAGAGCTGTACTTTGAGCGTCGCCGGTCCGAAGCCTTGGTCTTTGACGATGGCCGCGTGAAAACAGCCAGTTACGATGCCTCCGAAGGGTTTGGGCTGCGGGCCGTGCGTGGCGAGGTGACGGGATATGCGCATTCCTCGGAAATCTCGGAACCGGCGCTGCGCCGCGCGATGGGCACGGCACGGCTGGCCGTGGGCGATGGCGGCGGCACCTGGGCCGAGGCGCCGCGCGCCACCAATCGCCGTCTCTATACGGATGCCGATCCGATCGCCGGCGTCAGCTTTCCGGTCAAGCTGGAGACGCTGCGCGAGATCGACGCCTTCGCCCGCAGCCTTGACAGCCGCGTGGTGCAGGTCAGCGCAACCATCGCCGCCTCGATCCAGGAGGTCGAGATCCTTAGGCCCGACGGGGTGCACCTGCGCGACGTGCGCCCGATGACCCGCGTCAATGTCAGCGTGATCCTGGACCAGGACGGGCGGCGCGAAAGCGGCACTGCCGGCGGTGGCGGTCGTGTCGGGCTGGACGGGTTGCTGGACCCCGCCGACTGGCAGGCCAAGACCCGCGAGGCGCTGCGCATCGCGACCGTCAACCTCGAGGCGGTCCCGGCCCCCGCAGGCGTGATGGATGTGGTGCTGGGCCCCGGCTGGCCCGGCATCCTGCTGCACGAAGCAATCGGACACGGGCTTGAGGGCGATTTTAACCGCAAGGGTACATCCGCTTTTGCCGGTCTCATGGGGCAACAGATCGCAGCGCGCAACGTGACGGTGCTGGATGACGGCACCATTCCAGACCGGCGCGGCTCGATCAGCATCGATGATGAGGGCACGCCCTCGGGCAAGACCACGCTGATCGAGGATGGCGTGCTGGTGGGCTACATGCAGGACCGGCAGAACGCACGGCTGATGGGCGTCACACCGACAGGCAACGGGCGGCGCGAAAGCTATGCCCATGCGCCGATGCCGCGCATGACCAATACCTACATGCTGGGCGGCGATACTGACCCTGCCGATATCGTCGCCGACCTCAAGGACGGGATCTATGCGGTGGGCTTCGGCGGCGGGCAGGTCGACATCACGAATGGCAAGTTCGTCTTCAGCTGCACCGAGGCCTACCGCGTGCAGAACGGCAAGATCGGCGCGCCCGTCAAGGGCGCGACCCTGATCGGCGATGGCGCGACCGCGCTGAAGAAGATCCGTGCCATCGGCAATGACATGGCGCTGGATCCCGGCATGGGCAATTGCGGCAAGGCCGGGCAATGGGTGCCCGTGGGCGTCGGCCAGCCCACGCTGATGATCGGCGGTCTGACCGTGGGCGGCTCGGCCACCTGACCCCGCCGCCCACTTTGCGAGAAATTCGCCTCAATACGGCCTGCCTGGCGGCGGGCCGTTTCTCGTCTTGGTTTACCGCCTATTAACTACCCATCGTCTACACCTGATTCTGCAAGCAGACGGAGTCGTGATGACCTGGGAACCCACTTCTTCCACTCACCCCCCACTCCCACCCACCACGGAAGATGACCGGGTGTCATGGCTTCGTCTCTTGCGCTCTTCGCGGGTCGGTCCCGCCACCTTTTTCAGGCTGATGGCCGAACACGGCAATGCCGCCGCCGCGCTGGACGCCCTGCCCGATGTGGCGCGCGCCGCGGGCGTGGATGACTATCGCGCCTGCCCCGCGGGCGTGGCCCTGGCCGAACTGCGCGCGGCACAGGCCGCCGGCGCGCGGATGATCTGCGCGGGCGATCCGCTGTATCCGGCATTACTGGCCCAGATCCAAGATGCACCGCCAATCCTGTGGGCCATGGGGGATCCCGCGATCCTGTCGCGCCCGATGGTGGCGCTTGTGGGGGCGCGCAATGCCTCGTCACTTGGCACGCGCATGGCGCGCAACCTGGCGCGTGAACTGGCCGAAGCCGGATTCGTCATCGTGTCAGGACTGGCCCGCGGCATCGATACCGCGGCCCATGCCGCAACCCTGGGCACCGGGACCCTCGCGGTGCAGGCCGGAGGTGTGGACGTGCTTTACCCGGCTGAAAACGCTGCCCTGGCCCATGACATCGCCACCACCGGGTTGCGCCTGTCCGAACAACCCATGGGGCTTGTCCCGCAAGCGCGCCATTTCCCTCGCCGAAACCGTATCATTTCGGGCCTCGCGCAGGCCGTGGTGGTGATCGAAGCCGCCGCGAAATCCGGCAGTCTGATCACCGCGCGCTGTGCGCTTGACCAGGGGCGCGAGGTGATGGCCGTGCCGGGCCACCCGTTCGATGCTCGATCCTCCGGTTGCAACATGCTGATCCGCGACGGTGCCCGGCTGATCCGCAACGCAACCGATGTGATCGAAGGGCTGGGGCCGGTGCCGGGGCCACTTTCCGAAAAACCGCAAGGCACAACGACAGTCACGCGGCCGCCTGCCACGGTCAGCCCCCCGCCCGACCGCCGGACCCTGCGCGAAACCGCCGCGCTGCATGGCCAGATCCTGGCCCGGCTTGGCCCCTCTCCCCTGGCCGAGGATCAGCTGATCCGCGACCTTGACAGCCCCGCGCATCAGGTCGCCCCCGCCCTTCTGACGCTGGAACTGGAAGGCCGGATCCTGCGCCAGCCCGGGGGTTTGCTGGCCCGCGCGGCGCAACCCTGATCCGGCTGGCCCGCGTGGCCTGACAGTGGCCACAGAGCCCGCCGGATGCAGGCCCCGCCACGCGCCCTGACCGCGCCGACACCGGTTTTCCGGCGCATTGACAAAGCCCCCTTTCACCCCACATGGTCCCCCGCCATGGTGCACCGGCACTGATCAGTGTCCGAGTCGAAAGGAAGTTTGATGCCCGTCGTCGTTGTGGAATCCCCGGCCAAGGCCAAGACAATCAACAAGTATCTGGGATCCGACTACACGGTTCTGGCCTCCTATGGCCATGTGCGCGACCTGCCGGCCAAGGATGGCTCGGTCGATACGGAACACGGGTTCGACATGACCTGGGAAGTGGGCGCCGACAGCCGAAAGCATGTGAAAGCGATCGCCGATGCGCTGGCAAAGGACAACGCCCTGATCCTGGCAACCGACCCCGACCGCGAGGGCGAGGCGATCAGCTGGCACCTGGAAGAGACGCTGCGCCAGCGCAAGGCGATCAAGAAGGACACCCCCGTCAGCCGGGTCGTGTTCAACGCCATCACCAAGGCCGCCGTGACAGAAGCCATGCAGCATCCCCGCCAAGTCGATGCCCCGCTGGTCGAGGCCTACCTCGCCCGCCGCGCCCTGGACTACCTGGTGGGGTTCAACCTGTCACCGGTGCTTTGGCGCAAACTGCCCGGCGCGCGCAGCGCGGGCCGGGTGCAATCGGTCTGTCTGCGCCTGATCGTCGAACGCGAGATGGAGATCGAAGCGTTTCGCGCCCGGGAATACTGGTCCGTCACGGCCCGCCTGGTTACACCCCGCGGCCAGGAATTCGAGGCGCGTCTGACGCAATTGGCCGGCAAGAAGCTGGACCGCTACGATCTTGAAAACGCGACACAGGCCGAAATGGCCGTGCAGGCCGTCACCTCGCGCGATCTGAGCGTGATCTCGGTCGAGGCGAAGCCAGCCTCGCGCAACCCTTCGGCCCCTTTCATGACCTCGACCCTTCAGCAGGAAGCCAGCCGCAAATACGGCATGGGCGCGCGCCAGTGCATGAACGCGGCGCAGCGCCTCTATGAGGCCGGACACATTACCTATATGCGGACCGACGGCATCGACATGGCACCCGAAGCCGTGATGGCCGCGCGCGATGCGATCAAGGACCGCTTCGGCGCGGAATACCTTCCCGCAAGCCCGCGGATGTACAAGAACAAGGCCAAGAATGCGCAGGAAGCGCATGAATGCATCCGCCCCACGGACATGTCGCGCGACGCCGAAAGCCTGCGGATTTCCGAAGCCGACCAGCGCAAGCTTTACGATCTGATCTGGAAACGCACCATCGCCTGCCAGATGGAAGCCGCCCGGTTCGAACGCACGACCGTCGATATCGGCAGCAAGGATGGCCAGGTCGAATTGCGCGCCACCGGTCAGGTGGTGTTGTTCGACGGCTTCCTCAAGGTCTACGAGGAAGGGCGCGACGATGACGCCGCCGAGGACGAGCGCCGCCTGCCCCAGATCATGCAGGGCGAAAAGACCGACAAGCGCGCCGTCACACCCGAGCAGCATTTCACCCAGCCGCCCCCCCGCTATACCGAGGCGACGCTGGTCAAGCGGATGGAAGAGCTGGGCATCGGCCGCCCCTCGACCTATGCCAGCGTGATCACCACGATCCAGGACCGCGAATATGTCCGCAAGGACAAGAACCGCCTTTTCCCCGAGGACAAGGGCCGGATCGTCACGGTTTTTCTGATGAATTTCTTCCGCAAATACGTGGAATACGACTTTACAGCCGATCTGGAAAACCAGCTCGACGAGGTCAGCGCGGGCGATCTGGATTACAAGGATGTGCTGGCGCGGTTCTGGCGCGATTTCTCGGCAGCGATTGCCGAAACATCCGAACTGCGCATCACCGAGGTGCTGGATGTGCTGGACGAGGCACTGGCGCCCCAGCTTTATCCCCCGCGCGAGGATGGATCCGATCCGCGCTCCTGCCCGCTGTGCGGCACCGGTCAGTTGCATCTGAAAACCTCGCGCACGGGCGGTTTCGTGGGCTGCGGGAACTATCCCGAATGCCGCTATACCCGTCCCCTGAACGGTGATCCCGAAGCGCAGGGTGATCGCATTCTGGGTATCGACCAAGGCGATGAGATCAGCCTGCGGTCCGGTCGCTTCGGCCCATATGTGCAGCGCGGCGAGGCGACGCCCGAGAACAACAAACCGCCCCGCGCCAGCCTGCCCAAGGGCTGGTCGGCCGACGACATGGACCTGGACAAGGCGCTGATGCTGCTGAACTTGCCGCGCGAGATCGGGCCACATCCCGAGGATGGCGTGACGGTCGAGGCCGGGATCGGACGCTATGGCCCCTATATCAAGCACGGTGCGGTCTACGCCAATATCAAGGAAGTCGATGACGTCTTCACCATCGGCATGAACCGCGCGGTCGAGGAACTGGCTGCCAAGGCCGCCCGCACCCCGGGCGCGGGCCGGGCTGCGGCGAAACCGCTGGCCGAATTGGGCGAACATCCCACCGAAGGGGGGCCGGTGCAGGTGCTGGATGGCCGCTATGGCCCCTATGTGAAATGGGGCAAGATCAACGCGACCCTGCCAAAGGATACCGATCCTGCCGCCATGACCCTGGATGCCGCCGTGGCGCTGATCGCCGAAAAGGCCGCGAAATCCGGCAACAAGAAGGGGGCTGCCAAAAAGACGGCGGCCAAACCCAAGGCAGCAGCCGCCAAGAAACCCGCAGCCAAGAAGGCGCCCGCCAAGAAATCCGCCGCGAAGCCGGCTGCCAAGAAGGCGCCTGCCAAAAAGACAGGTACCTGATCCGGCAGGCCCCAGCCACTCTGCGGCGCGGCAGTTGATTGACTCTTGCCATCACCGGCGGCAAACAAGGCCGCAACGCGGATGCGAGGGAGATATCCATGAAGAAAGTCTATAGTTCAGCGGCCGAAGCGCTGGATGGTCTGCTGTTTGACGGCATGTTCATCGCGTCCGGCGGGTTTGGCCTGTGCGGCATTCCGGAACTTTTGCTGCAGGCGATCAAGGACGCGGGCACGAAGGATCTGACCTTTGCCTCGAACAAC
>JAJLKH010000149.1:0-3079 GCA_033839205.1 Rhodobacterales bacterium
GTCTTGCCTGCCCTGACCTACTGCCTTGTGTTGCTGACAGCGCCCCGGCCGTCGATTGCACTGGGGCTGATCCTTGTGGCCGCCTGTCCGGGCGGCAACATATCGAATTTCATCACGCATCGGGCGCGTGGCAATGCGGCGCTATCCGTGTCGATGACGGCGTTTTCATCGGTCGCAGCGCTCATTCTGACGCCTGTGAACATCGGGTTCTGGGGCAGCCTCTATGGCCCCACGCGCGAGATACTGCAGAAAACCTCGATTGACCCGGTATCGGTGGCGATCACCGTCGGTTTGATGCTGGTCTTGCCCTTGTGCCTGGGTTTGCTGCTGAACGTCAAACGGCCCGACATCACCGCCCGGCTCAGGATGCCGCTGCAATATGTATCCATGGGGATTTTCCTGGGCTTCATCGTTCTGGCCCTCGCCGCCAACTGGCTGTTGTTCCTGCAATTCGCGGGAAGCGTCGCTGCACTTGTGTTCATGCACAATGCCCTCGCGCTTTTTGGCGGCTATGCCACCGCGACGGTGATGGGGCTGTCGGATTATGACCGCCGCGCCGTCATGATCGAAACAGGCATCCAGAACTCGGGTCTTGGGCTGATCCTGATCTTCGGCTTCTTCGGGGGGCTTGGCGGAATGGCGGTGGTGGCCGCCTTCTGGGGGGTCTGGCACGTGATCACCGGCATCGCACTGGCAGGGCTCATGGCGCGCACCGAAGCCGCGCGGTAGCTGCCGCCCAAACCCTGCAACTCTAGCGTCCGACAGCAAGCTTGTTCGGGGATCGGTCACAGATTAGGTAAATCGAAGGACAGAAACCTCTGAAGCAGTGGCGTCGCATGTTGCGGCCCGGAACCTGCAT
Organism: Rhodobacterales bacterium; assembly: GCA_033839205.1. GTDB lineage: Bacteria > Pseudomonadota > Alphaproteobacteria > Rhodobacterales > Rhodobacteraceae > Seohaeicola. The sequence goes on from JAJLKH010000149.1 coordinate 860, forward strand.
CAGAGAAACGTGGCGGTCCGTGTTTAACCAGTGAAGAAGGTGTTTTCGATGAAAGCCATGTTCCTGATGCGCTATTCCTATTTCGGGATATCGGACTGGCGCTCTAACGCGAGCAAGGATGCATCCAAGCTGTTGTCGGATGCGCGCCTTGAGAAACGCTTTTCGCTGTTTGAAAAGCTACCGCTTGCTGCCTTGCGCGACCAGACGGACCCAGACTTCGATCTTATCGTGCTTGGCTCCGAGGCGATGGCGGACAAACACAAGAAACGCCTGACCGAAGCGGCAAAGGATGTGCTGGGCGATGGGCGCGCCCATGTGCTGTTTCGATCGCCGAACCGCGCCGCCAAGGAATTTCGCAAATATATCAAGACAATCGCCAAGCCAGAGCAAACGATCAGCATGCTGCTGGATGATGATGACGCGGTATCCAGCGATTTTACCGAAATCGCGCGAAGCGAGGCAAAAGTGGCTATCAACCAATATGTAGAAGGGCAGGATCACTGTTTTCTATCCTTCTCACGGGGCTTGAACATCGTGTTCCAACCGGACGGGGGACTTGAGTTCCAGATGCGCAATGTCCTTACGCCGGCTCAGGGCCTGGTGCTGATTTCCGAGGGCGGATCGCGCCGCAGCCTGTTCAATATCGCGCACAAGAAACTCTTCGATCGCCGTCCGCTGCGGATCATCTCGGGTCCCAGCCCGATGTATATCCGCGCGGTGCATGACATGAATGACAGTCGGGGACGTGCACTTGGCCGCACGATTGAACGCAAGCGGTTGGAAGACCTTGCACGGACGCGTTTTCCCCTTCTAAGACCATTCCTGAGGGCCGAGGCGGGCGGGAAAAGTCCAGACACTCGGCCTTGCAGCATGTGACAGGCGCGGTCAGGCCTGCTTGGCCTCACGCTCTACCGCGTTCAGAAAGGCCGCGAAATTGCGTTTCGCCTGGGCCCATGGGAACTTGAAATACGGGTCCGAGACCTGCCATCCAGGCCCGTAATTTATGGCCAGCATCGCCTCAGGTTCGGCCGGGACGGGCAAACCGGTCACGGCGCAGTGCTTGGTCGGAAGAACCTGCGCCACATCCAGTTCGCCATAGGTGTGCGGAAAAATGAAAACTCGTCCTTCCTCGATCCAAGCGGGGAACAGATCGACCATGTAGTCACCGGCCGACTTGACCTTGAGGATGGCGATATCCTTGGGATTGTAATGCTCTTCCGAGAACAGGCCCATGCTGACCAGCGTTTCGCGCAATACGATCCATTCGCGCGCTGCGGTCTCCGCATCCTGCGCCTTCATCACGAAAGCAAGGTCGATGTCGTCGTCATGTGCGATCAGGGCCTTGTCGCGGGTCACCCCCAGAAGCGTGCCCGAGTTCAGAAAGACCCCCGGCCCCAGATCGTTCAGCCGCGCGATGGTTCCCCGCAGGTCGTTCCAGATCGCGTCGTGATCCATCGATCCAAAAGCCTTGGGTGCAAAACCATGCGCCACCAGGACATCGCTGCCGATCGTATCCTTGAGGAAGGTCTCGAAGGCGTCGAAGAGGTGAAGCTCGCCGTTCTCGGCCCTCTTGTCACGCAGGAACCGCAGCGATTGGCGCGTCCGAGTCGGCCGCATCCGCGCCCCGATGCACAGCATGATCGTGGCCTCAAGGTTTTCGACGGTCCGGCGCCGCGCGGGCGACAGATGCTCCAGTTCATCGATATACATATAGGGATCGAATTCGGCACGCGGCGTGGTCAACTGCGTCAGCGCGATATCCCTGATCTGCTGCTCGCGCTCGCGGCGCTGCCAGGGGCGCATGTTCTTGATCGTATCGTTCACTGGTAATCCCTGCCCTCATACCTGATCCGGGATGCACCTGTTTCCAGCCTCTTGAAACCGGTGTCGTCCCGAACTGTTATTCGATCGTGTTGCTTGATATTTCAACTTTCGATGCGAAAAGAAAAGCGGCCATCACATCGACCTTCCACCACCGGCAAGCCATCACGGCCAGGGCGAGACCCCGATCACCGCAGGGTGCAACAGCAGCAGCAGCCCGTAAAGGCCAAGCCCCAGGCCCAGCCGCAGCAGCGCCCGACCATGATCGACGGGGCGCGGCCAGATAGGCCCAGCCGCCATCGCCGCGACCAAAGCGGGCCAGCGGGCGCCCATCTCGCGCTGGCGGCGCCGGTCGATCATGCGCATTCCCAACAACGCAAAGATCAGGAAAAGGCCAAA
>JAJLKH010000150.1:0-4071 GCA_033839205.1 Rhodobacterales bacterium
GTCGGCCGCGCGAGGGGCACATACACCCGCCACAGGATCCCGAACCATCCGCATCCCTCGACGCGGGCGGCCTCGTGCAGTTCGATCGGAACGCCCTTGAAGGCCTGCCGCATCAGGAAGATGCCAAAGGCAGAGGCCATGTATGGCATCCCCACGCCGAGGATCGAATCGAACAGACCAAGCCGCGACACCATCGCGTAGTTTTCGACGATCAGCACTTCGGGAAGGATGAAGAGCTGCATCAGCACAAGAATGAACACGACATCACGCCCCGGAAACCGGACCTGGGCAAAGGCGAAACCTGCCAGCGTGGTGACGATGAACTGGCCGATCAGGATCACCGTGACCAGAAGAAAGGTGTTCAGGAAATACTGCAACCAAGGCGCACCCGCCCAGGCGATACGGAAATTGTCCAGCGTCCAGGGGGCCGTCACGTTGAAATTCACCGCGTCCGACGTTGTATGGAATGCCGCCCAGAAAGCGAAAAGCAGCGGCGATATCCAGATGACCGCCAACAGGAGCGCGCCGAACGCCTCGATATGTCGGGAAAGCGCGCTCATTGATAATGCGTCCGTTTATCGATAATGGTGAACTTGATGCCGGCCACGACCCCAAGCACCACAAGCACCAGGATCGTCATTGCCGCGGCATGCGGTGCGTCGAAAAAGGCGAAAGCCATTTCCCAGATGTAATAAAGGATCAACTTCGAGGCGTCATTCGGGCCACCCTTGGTCAGGATGAACAGATGGTCGATCAGTTTCACCGAGTTGATGAGCGCATTCACCATGATGAACAGCGTCGTGGGCATCAGCAGGGGCAGAACGATCCGTCGGGTATAGGTCCAGCGGCTGGCGCCCTCGATGTCGGCGGCCTCCTTGAGGTCCTCAGGGATGGTCTGGAGCGCGGCAAGGTAGAAGATCATGAAGAACCCCGCCTCTTTCCAGATCGTCACCACGATGACGGCCCAAAGCGCGGTTTCCGGCTGTCCTAGCCAGTTGACGGATGGCAGGCCGAAGAGCGATCCAATCTGATCAAGCACGCCAAGTCCGGGCGTGTAGAAGAACAGCCAAAGATTCGCCGCCGCGATCATCGGCAGAACGGTCGGCGTGAAATAGGCCGTTCTGACAAAGCCGCGCGCCGGGATCTTCGAATTCGCCCAAAGCGCCATCCCAAGCGCAATGGCGATCGAAATCGGGATCGTGGCCCCCGCATAGATCAGGTTGTTAGTGACCACTTTCCAGAAGGTCGGATCGGCAAACAAATCAGTGTAATTCTCGGCGCCGACGAATTCGCTGGGCCGCCTGCGCGTGCCGCGACTGAACAGGCTGGACCAGAGCGTTGCAAGCGACGGGTAGAATGCGAAGGTCGTCAGAAGGATCACGGCAGGCGACAGCAGCAGCCAGCCGTATATGGCCTGTCTGCGGCGTTCGATATTGACGTGATGGGCCATGGAGCGACCTTTCGCCGATGAAAAGGCGGGTGCCGGACGACAGGCCCGACACCCGCGAGATGATTACTGGTAGTCCTTCAGCAGCCGAACCGCGGCTTCCTGTGCCTCAGCCAGCGCATCGGCAGGTGACTTGGCACCGGTCAATGCGGCCTGAATGGCATTGTTCAGCCCCTCGCGCACCCTTGCGGTTTCGAAGGTCGAAAATTCGGCCACCGCGTTTTCAAGCTGGTTACGGGCAACAAGCGCCGGCGGAAACTCGGCCGTGTAAGCCTTGAGCGCCTCGGTTTCATAGGCCGCAGGCGACACCCCCATGTAGCCGGTGGCGATCGACCATGCCGCCGCCTGTTCGGGCGATGTCATGAATTCGATCAGTTTCATCGCGGCGGCACGTTCCTCATCCGAGGTATCCTTGAAGACGTAGAAGTTGCCACCGCCCGTGGGCGAACCGGGGCGCACATTCGCCGGAAGCTCGGCCACACCGAAATCGAAGCTGGCGCCATTCTTCACAGCCGTCAGGTTGCCGGTGGAATGCCACATCATCGCGGTCTGACCTTCCAGAAAGGCCTGGCGCAGCGTGCCCCATTCAACCGTGCCTTCGGGCATGATGCCGTGTTCGGTCGATAGCGATTTCCAGAACTCCAGTGTTTCCACCACCGCCGGATCGTCGAAATAGGTGGTCAGACCGTCATTGGACATGAGTTCCTTGCCATTCTGGATCGCCAGGGCCTGGAACATCCAGTAGGGGTAACCGGTCGAGGGGATCATCAGACCATAGGTGCCGTCCTTGGTCAGCGCCTTGCCCATCGAGATCATCTCGTCCCATGTCGCGGGGGCAGCTTCCGGGTCGAGGCCGGCTGCGCGGAACATATCCTTGTTGTAATAGGCCACGATGGTCGAACGCTGGAACGGAATGCCCCAGGTCTTGCCCTCGACACGACCGTTGGCCATTAGCGCCGGATAGAAGCTGTCAAGCCAGGCTTGATCGACGCCTTCGATGTCGTCGAAGGCGACGACCAGATCCTGTTCGATCAGGTCGTAGGCGTCGATGGAAAACATCACAGCCAGCTGCGCCGGTTCGCCCGAAGCCAGGGCCGACAGTGCGCGCACGCGGGTATCGTCGTAGTTGCCCGAATAGATCGCGTTCACCTTGATGTCGGGGTTCGCCTTTTCGAATTCCGCGACGATCCCGTCGACCACTTCGGTCAGGGCACCCCCGACCGCGATGGGGTAATACATCGTAAGTTCGGTCTCGGCGGCAACGGGCGCTGCCAGCAGGGTCGCCAGGGCGCTGGTCATCGCAAGCTTGTTCATCACTGTCATGTAATCCTCCCGGGTTTTCAAAGATGGGCCCGCGCCTAATCGGCCGGACGGGTTGGTCGAGGTTCTGTTCTCCGGCCATTCGCGTCGAAGAAATGCAGATGTTCGTCAGCAAAATCGATGTCGAGGCTCTGACCCGCAGGTATGTGCTTGAGCCCCGGCATGCTGACAGTCAGCCCTGTGGCAGACGGATGTGTCAGCCCGATGAAGGTTTCCGAGCCAAGAAATTCGCATTCCGAGACACGGCAGGTCAGCCGCCCCTTCCCCTCCGCGACGATATGCACGTTTTCCGCCCGCAGGCCGATTTTCGACGCTGCCTCAAATCCCGGCAATGCGCCACCATCGATCAAGGCCATGGGCGGCGCACCGACGAATTCGGCCACGAAGGTATTGGCGGGACGGTAATACAGATCCTCGGGCGCGCCGATCTGCTGGATATGCCCGTCCTTCATCAGAACGACCATGTCGGCCATGCTCATCGCTTCGGTCTGGTCATGCGTGACGTAGACGACGGTGATCCCCAGATCGACTTGCAGTTTCTTGATGTCCTTGCGCACCGATGCGCGCAGCTTGGCATCCAGGTTGGACAGCGGTTCATCCATCAGGCACAGCGGCTGGTTGGCGACGATCGCACGCGCAAGGGCAACGCGCTGGCGCTGGCCGCCAGACAATTCGCCCGGCTTGCGATCCTCGTAGCCAAGTAGGCCAGTGATCTCGAGGGCGCGTTTCAGTTTTTCACGCCTCTCGGCCGCACCGACCTTGCGCACCTTCAATCCGAAGACGACATTTTCGGCCACGTTCAGATGCGGAAACAGCGCGTAGGACTGAAAGACCATCGACAGATTGCGATCCGAAGGCGCGGAGGTGGTCACGTCGCGTCCGTCGATGCTGATCCGGCCCTCATCGGGCAATTCTAGTCCGGACAGAAGCCGCAAGGTCGTCGACTTGCCGCAACCGGAAGGCCCCAAGAGCGCCACGAAAGACCCGCGGGGAATCGAAAGCGAAATGTTTTCGACACCCAGCTGCCCGTTCCAGCGCTTGGCGACATTCTCGACATGGACAAAGGGGGTGGTCATGGTCAATCGGTGTCCTCGGCAAAAATGATCCGAGGGCCAAGGCTCTCGACAAGTGACGAGAACGCAGCGGCCGGAGGACGGTCGCAAACGACCATGTCGATGTCCGACAGGTTTCCGCCAACGGCAGGCGCCATGCGCCCGAATTTGCTGCGGTCGATCACCAGGATGGATTGCTTGGCATTCCGGCGCATCCGCTCGGTGGCGCGGACCTCGGACTGGTGAAATTCC
>JAJLKH010000151.1:0-6144 GCA_033839205.1 Rhodobacterales bacterium
AAGGTCGAAGAGAACAAGACCGCGATCAAGCTGCTGCGCGAGGCCGATATCCTTGTCGAGGCGCAGTTCATCGTGGGCCTGGACAATGAAACCCCCGAGACGCTGGAAGAAACCTACAAGATGGCCTGGGACTGGCAGCCCGACCTGGCGAACTGGTCGATGTATACGCCATGGCCCTTCACCCCGCTGTTTCAGGAGTTGAAGGACCAGGTCGAGGTGTTCGATTTCAGCCGCTACAACTTCGTCACGCCCATCATGAAGCCCGCCGCCATGACGCGGGGCGAGCTGTTGGACGGGGTGATGAACAATTACCGCCGCTTCTACATGAAAAAGGCGCTGTTCCATTACCCATGGCGCGGCACCGGGTTCCGGCGGCGCTATCTTCTGGGCTGTCTTCACGCCTTCCTCAAGGCCGGGTTTGCCCGCACATTCTATGACCTGGGCAAGGTCGGCTACACGGGGCCGCAGTCGAAGAACAATCTGGATTTCCATTTCGATCAGACCCGCACCATCGCCGAGGCGCAGATGGACGATTGGGAAGCCTCCGCCGACAAGGCGGCCCGAGCCGCCGAACGTCGCGAAGCCTTGCGCGCGCAAGGCAAGGAACGTGCGATCGAACGTGCGAAAGACTTCAAGATGCCCAACGGCGCCGAGGTCAAGGCCTGCGGTGGCGGCTCGCAGCAAATGGAGGATGTCTGACCGATGCAGCCGGGGCAGGGCGGCGGGCTGATCGGCCCCAATGCAGTCTTGCAGATGGTGCCGCTTCTGGACCGCGTGGGCGGACCTGACTGGCGGGCGGCACTGATGGCGCGGGCGGGGATCGATGTGCTGCCCGACGGCACTGGCATGATCCCCGAAGCGCCAGTCGCGCGCCTGCATCAGGCACTGCGCCGCGACCGGCCCGATCTGGCGGCGGGTCTGGGGTGGCAGGCGGGGCTGGCCACAGGCGATTACATCCTGGCCCATCGGATCCCGCGCGCGGCGCAGGTCCTGCTCAAGGCGCTGCCATGGAAACTCTCGGCCCGCGTTCTGTCACAGGCCATCGCCCGCAACGCATGGACTTTTGCCGGATCGGGTCAGTTCCTTGTCATCAGTCCGCTGGTCTTCGACTTGCGGGCCAACCCGCTGGTGCGGGGCGAAGTGGTGGATCATCCGATCTGCGACTGGCACAGGGGCGTGTTCACGCGCCTTTACCAGGCGCTCGTCCACCCCTCCCTCGCCTGTCGCGAAGCGCGCTGTTGCGCCATGGGGCACGCCGCCTGCCGGTTCGAGATGTATCGCGATCACCCCTGATACGCGGCAATTCAGGCTGATCCCTTGACTTCCAAGCGCGGGCGCGGTGTATCACGGCCAACCGATTGACGCCGATTGACCCTGAAGGGACCGCCCCATGCACGCCTATCGCAGCCATACCTGCGCCGCTCTGAACATCTCTCACGTGGGCCAGACGGTCCGCCTCTCCGGCTGGGTGCACCGCGTGCGCGACCATGGCGGGCTGCTGTTCATCGACCTGCGCGATCATTACGGTGTGACACAGGTGCTCTGCGATCCGGACAGCCCCGTGTTTGCACAGGTCGAAAAGGTTCGCTCTGAATGGTGCATCCGCATCGACGGCGAGGTAAAAGCGCGTGACGCCTCGCTTGTGAACCCCAAGATCCCGACGGGTGAGATCGAGGTCTTCATCCGCGACATCGAAGTGCTGGGCGCGGCCAGGGAATTGCCGCTGATGGTCTTCGGCGATCAGGAATACCCCGAGGAAACGCGCCTGCGCTACCGTTTCCTTGATCTGCGCCGCGACGCGATGCAGCGCAACATGACCCTGCGCTCGGACGTGGTGGCATCCATGCGCAAGCGCATGTGGGACAAGGGCTTCCGCGAATACCAGACACCGATCATCACCGCCTCCAGCCCCGAAGGCGCGCGCGACTTCCTGGTGCCGTCCCGCCTGCATCCGGGCAAGTTCTACGCCCTGCCGCAGGCGCCCCAGCAGTTCAAGCAGTTGCTGATGGTGTCGGGCTTCGACAAGTATTTCCAGATCGCGCCCTGCTTCCGTGATGAAGATCCGCGCGCCGACCGCAGCCCCACGGATTTCTACCAGCTGGACATGGAAATGTCCTTCGTCACCCAACAGGACGTGTTCGACACGATCTCGCCGGTGATCGCGGGTGTGTTCGAAGAATTCGGCGGCGGCCGCAAGGTTGACGCACCTGACACCTGGCCGCAGATTTCCTACAAGGATTCCGCGCTTTGGTATGGCACGGACAAGCCCGACCTTCGCAACCCCATCAAGATGCAGGTCGTCTCCGAACATTTCGCAGGCTCCGGCTTTGCCATCTTCGCAAAACTGCTGGAGCAGGACGGCACCCAGATCCGCGCCATTCCCGCCCCCGGTGGCGGCAGCCGCAAGTTCTGCGACCGCATGAACGCCTTTGCCCAGAAAGAAGGCTTGCCCGGCATGGGCTATATCTTCTGGCGCCAGGCCGAAGATGGATCGGGCATGGAAGCCGCAGGCCCCCTTGCCAAGAACATCGGGCCTGAGCGGACCGAAGCGATCCGCCAGCAGCTTGGCCTTGGCGTGGGTGACGCGGCCTTCTTCCTCGGCGGCAAGCCCAAGCAGTTCGAAGGCGTGGCCGGCAAGGCGCGCACCGTCATTGGCGAAGAGCTTGGCCTGACCGACAAGGACCGGTTCGCATTTGCATGGATCGTGGATTTCCCGATCTACGAACAGGACGCCGAGACCGGCAAGATCGATTTCGAACACAACCCCTTCTCGATGCCGCAAGGCGGGATGGAGGCGCTGATGGGCGATCCGCTGGCCGTGCGCGGCTATCAATATGACCTGGCCTGCAACGGCTACGAACTGGTGTCTGGCGCCATCCGTAACCACAAGCCCGAGATCATGTTCAAGGCTTTCGAAATCGCGGGCTATGGCAAGGACGAGGTCGAAAAGCGCTTTGGCGGGATGGTCAACGCCTTCCAGTATGGCGCACCGCCCCACGGCGGTTGTGCGGCCGGTATCGACCGGATCGTCATGCTCTTGGCCGATGAGGCGAATATCCGCGAAGTCATCCTTTTCCCGATGAACCAGCGTGCGGAAGACCTGATGATGGGCGCACCCAGCGAGCCTTTGGCCCAGCAATTGATGGAACTGAACCTGCGGGTGATCCCGCAGGATCAAAAATAACCCTTAGATAGAGTTTTGGTTGATTATCTGCAATTATAGGGCGATCAATGGTCGCCCCATCTTCGTTTTTGGACAGGAAATCACAAGCTGGATGATGCGCATAGACCCATCAGATGGCAATCCGATCGGCGATCCTGTCCTGCAACAGGCCGGCCAGATGCGCCAGATCCGACCTGAGCGGTTGCCCCGCCGCCCGCGCCGCGCGCAGGGATTGGTTGGCGTCCCGCAGCGGGCTGTCACCGGCCAGAACGGCAACGCCTTCAAGAAACTGCGTGACATAGTCCAGCACGCCCTCATCCTCGCCCGCAGCCAGCAGATCGGCCACATGGGCGATATCGTCCCGATAGGCGGTGGTATCAGGGACAATCGCATCATCCCGCAGCACCCGTGGCGCCGGCGGTTGCTGATCCTGGGGCAGGTGGCTGAGGATCAGCTCCTGGAAAAACGCGACCGAGCGTAGCGGCTTTTCCAGGAAACCGTCGGCCCCTGCGGCAAGGCAGTCATCCCGCCTGTGATCGTCCCCGCTGATGCCCAGGATCAATCCGATCCTCGGGGTTGCCTGTGCCGCCTCGGCGATCAGTTCCGCACCGGACCCGTCCGGCAGGCCCACGTCCACGATCAGCACCGAGGGCCTGTAGACCTGCAGATGCCGCCGGGCCGAGCGCAGGCAATCCGCGCGCCGGATCCGGGCGCCTGACCGCATGCACAGCAGCCGCATCGCTTCCGAGGCAAAGCGGCTATCCTCGACCAGCAGAACGGTCAGCCCCAGAAGCGGCCGCGCGGCAGAGGGAAAACGCAAGGGGGCAAAGGGATCGCGGTCATCCATGGTGTCATCCTCCTGTCTAAACCAGTGTGATGTCGGACAAGAGACGCGATTCTGCTGATGCGCTGGCAGGGTCCGAACCTGTCCCAGACTGCTGTGACATCCCTAATTTGCGGTTAACGCCCCTGCGCGCCGATGCCGCCCCCGGTTCATCTTGCCTAAATGGCCCCGTCATCCCATAACCGGCGCGACATTCGCCGCCAGAACAGGAGCCTTCCCATGATCGGACGCCTCAACCATGTCGCCATCGCCGTGCCGGACCTTCAGGCCGCCTCGGCACAATATCGCGATGCCCTCGGCGCCAAGGTCGGTGCGCCACAGGACGAACCGGATCATGGCGTGACCGTGGTCTTCATCGAATTGCCCAACACCAAGATCGAACTTCTGTATCCGCTGGGCGATGACAGCCCCATCAAGGGCTTCCTGGAAAAGAACCCCTCTGGTGGCATCCACCATGTCTGCTACGAGGTCGATGACATCATCGCCGCCCGCGACCATCTGAAATCCACCGGCGCGCGCGTGCTGGGGTCGGGCGAGCCCAAGATCGGCGCCCATGGCAAGCCGGTGCTGTTCCTGCATCCCAAGGATTTCAACGGCTGCCTCGTCGAGCTGGAGCAGGTCTGATGGCCGTCACCTCTGCACTGGTTCTCTACGCGGTCCTGTGGTTCCTGACCTTTCTCGTGGTCATTCCGATCCGGCTGAAAACGCAGGGCGATGTCGGGCAGATCGTGCCGGGCACCCATGCGGGCGCACCCCATGACCACCAGCTGCGCAAAAAGGCCTGGATCACCACCGCCGTCGCGGCCCTGCTGTGGGCGATCATCGCCTACCTGATCATCTCTGGCACGCTGACCGTGCGGGATATCGACTGGTTCGAACGCATGGGCCCGCGCCCCTGATCATATGTCGGGGGCGGCTCAAGCCGCCCCGGCGCCAGACCTTGCGCGCAGCCCGTGGAACACATGGGTGAAGGTCGCAGCCCCCAGAACGGGAATCGCCAGGTTCAGCAGGGGGATCGACAAAGGCATCGCCATCAGCACCCCCGCCAGCCAGACAGTCCCGGCATGTTGCCTGCGAAGGCGCGCCGCCCCTTCGCGCCCCAGGTGCCTGATCGCGACAAGGGTGAAATATTCGCGCCCCAGCAGGAACCCGTTCAGCCCCCAGAAGATCAACAGCGCCACGGGCGAGAACACAAGGTAAAGGATCAACGCCACCAGGTTGGCCGCGATCATCACGCCCAGGAACCCCAGCGAATCGCGCAGCGCCTCAAGCAGCGGCACGGCGCGCGCCTCTCCCGCCTGCGGGTAATGCCGCGCCTCGACAGCATCGGCCACCCGATCCAGAAACAACCCCGAGATCGCCGAGGCCACCGGCACCATCAGCACCACGGACAGCAGCACCATGGCCACCGGCCCGGACCATCCCGCCAGGGTGGCGATCCACTGCACCTCGCCGAAAAACGGCAGCGTCACGCCATCGCCGGCCCACCACACAAGCAGCGCCTGCACCCCGGCCGAGGCCAGACCCAGGCCCAGAAGCGCCAGACCGATCCCCAGCCACAAAACCCGTGACAGCCGCCTGTCGCCCAATTGGCCAAGCGCCTTCAAGAAGGAGGACAGGACCAGCACGCCCGAAACCTCAGCTATCCAGCCAGGTCACGATCTGATCAAGATCGGGGCGCGGCCGGTCGGGCGGGGCACTGCCTTCCGTGCCGATATGGATGAAACCCGCGATCCGCTCGTGATCCTGCAGCCCCAGCGCCGCGGTCATGAAGCCGCGGTCATGGCTCGGCCAGCCGGACAGCCAGTTCGCGCCCCAGCCGCTGGCCAGCGCCGCATTCAGCAGCGCAAGGCACACGCCGCCCACGGCATAGGTCTGCTCGATCCCCGGGATCTTCTCGGATGGCTTGCGCACCTCGATCACGGCGACGGCAAGATGGCCGGTTTCGAATTGCTGCGCGCCCTTGTCGGCCTGTTCCGAATCCAGACCCAGCGCCGCCGCGCGGGCGCGGGCATGATCGCCCAGACTCCGCAGGGCTGCCCCCTGCAGCACGACAAAGCGCCACGGCTCAAGTTTCCCGTGATCAGGGCTGCGGCTGGCCGCCGTCAGGATCTGCATCAGCTGCGCGCGATCGGGA
>JAJLKH010000152.1:0-14608 GCA_033839205.1 Rhodobacterales bacterium
AGGCGATCCAGCCGGAGCAGGTCGATCCGGTCACCCACGCGTTCCAGCATCTCGCGCAGGCGGCCGAAATCGACAAGGCCGCGCATCGCCTCGGTGCGCGTGATCTTCAGAAGCAGGTGGTCAGGGTCGTATTTCACCAGCGTGTCATAGAGGATATCGGATGAAAACGTGGCCTGCCGCCCGGACTTGCGCTGGCCCGCGTTGATGCGGTCGATCAGCCCCGCGATGGTGGCCGAGGCGCGAAAAGTGCGTTTCATCACTGCGTTGCCCTTGAACCAGTCTTCCAGCCCATCTTCCAGCTTTTGCGGATCAAGCAGGGCGCGGGCATCGGTCAGGGGCTTCAGCCCCCAGATCAGCGTGGCGTAATCGGTTGCGACGAAGCCCAAGGGATCAAGGCCCATCTCTTCCATGCGCTTGGTCAGCAGCAGCCCAAGGGTCTGCTGTGCATTCCGGCCCGCAAAGCCATAGACGCAACTGTGTTCGCGCCCGTCATGGGGGAAGCTTTCGATCAGCAGGCGGCCCGGTTCCGGCAGGCGGCTGACGCGCCGCTGAAAGGCCAGCCAGTCGCGGGTATGGCCGGGCAGGGCGGGCCAATCGTCCTGTTGCAGCATCCGCAGGATACGGGTGCTGAGCTGGGTCGAGGTGGCGAACTTCGTGCCCATGAAGGTGGCGATCTTGGGCTTTCGGCCGGGATCGGGGCTGACTTCGACCGTCATCTCGCGCAGGCCCTCGTAGCGGACGATTTGCCCCCCGATCAGGAAAGTATCGCCGGGGGTGAGGGTGGCGGCAAAGGATTCCTCGATCTCGCCCAGCGGTTTGCCGCCGCGATTGCGCCGAAAGCGGACCTTGAGCGTATCGGTATCCTGGATCGTGCCGATGTTCATGCGGATCTGTCGCGCGGCGCGGGGATCGCGCAGCTGCCACATCCCGTCAGGGCGCTGCATCAGCCGCTGCCAGCGGTCATAGGCGCGCAGGGCATAGCCGCCCGTTGCCACGAAATCGAGGCAGGCGTCGAAATCGGCGCGGCTGAGCGTGGCATAGGCGCCGGCGGTTGTCACCTCGGCGTAAAGCCGGTCTGCGTCGAAAGGCCCGGCGCAGGCGGCGATCAGGATCTGCTGGCAGAGCACGTCGAGCGGCCCCGGTCCGCGCGCCTCGCCGTCCAGATCATGGGCGCGGACCGCTTCGAGCGCGGCAAGGCATTCGACCACCTCGAAGCGGTTGGCGGGCACCAGCAGCGCCTTGGAGGGGGCGTTGTAGCGGTGATTGGCCCGGCCGATCCGCTGGACCAGCCGCTTGACGTTCTTGGGCGCGCCGATCTGGATCACGAGGTCCACATCGCCCCAGTCGATGCCCAGATCAAGGCTGCCGGTGCAGACGATGGCGCGCAGCTGCCCCGCGACCATCGCGGCCTCGACCCGCGCGCGCTGTTCGCGGTCAAGGCTGCCGTGGTGGATGCCGATCGGCAGATCATCCTCGTTGGCGAGCCACAGGTTGTGAAAGAAGATCTCGGCCTGGGCGCGGGTGTTGTGGAAGATCAGCGTGGTGCGATGCGCCTTGACCTGTTCCAGAACGGCGGGGATCGCATAGGCGGCCCCGCCGCCGGCCCAGGGCGGGGGCTGATCGGTGGTCAGCATCGCGATATCGGGATCGGGGCCGGGATCGGCGGTCAGGATCGGGCAGGGATCGGGGTGGCGCGCCAGGAACCGCGCGATGGCGGCGGGGTCGTCCACGGTGGCCGAGAGGCCGACCCGGCGCAGGTCGGGGCGCAGCTGTTGAAGGCGGGCAAGGGCCAGCATCAGCTGATCGCCGCGCTTGCTTTCGGCGAGGGCGTGGATTTCATCGACCACGATGCGCTTGAGCCCGGCGAAGATGCGGGGGGCATCCTCGTAGCTGGTCATCAGGGCCAGGCTTTCCGGTGTCGTCAGCAGGATATGAGGCGGATCGGCGCGCTGGCGGCGCTTGGCATGGGCGGAGGTGTCGCCGGTGCGATCCTCGATCCGCAGGGCCAGGCCCATCTCGGTCACGGGGGTTTGCAGGTTGCGCTTGATATCGGCGGCCAGCGCCTTGAGGGGCGAGACATAGAGAGTGTGCAGGCCTTGGTGGCCCGCGCTGTCCAGATCGGCCAGATCGGCCAGATCGGCCAGCGTCGGCAGGAAGCCTGCCAGCGTCTTGCCGCCGCCGGTGGGGGCGATCAGCAGGAGCGCGGGATCATCGGCCCGCGCCAGCATCTCGAGCTGATGCGGGTGGGGTGCCCAGCCCTTGGCCTGGAACCAGTCGGTGATGATGGGGGGCAGGGTGGTCGCTGTCATGCCGCCAGAGGTAGGGCAAGCGAGGCCGCGCGGCTAGGGGAAGATGGGCCCGCAGGGGCGCCACCGGGCCTGTCCCATGATGGGACATTTCGCGACGCGAGGGATTTCAAGGGGTTACGAGGCCGCGTTAGGGGTATTTTAACGGGTTGGGGGAAATCTTGGGCCTGTTGCTCGACAAAAACTCATCCCCGCGACGTAAGCAAGCCGAGTAAGCGTTGTGGGTCCGGCAATTCATTCGGCAAGTATGTGACTGTTGGCAAGCCTTGCGTGTCAGGGTGCGAAATGACCAACCTGCGACCGGCACTGAGCTGAATAACTGGGCAATCACCCGCATAACGTCCGCGATACCATTTTAAAAACATGGCAAGGTTCTGTTCTTGGAAAAATTGATGAGCGGAACGGGCGAAATTTAATCCTCCATCGACTAGCTCAATCACCGCTCTCCGTTTGGCCATCAACTTATCAATCGTGTCGCCTATAATCAGGTCTGGCTTTTGAGCATTGTCTGCCAATGAAACAAGCCCACCTTTTGCCTTCCCAAAGAATCGCTCCTCTCGTAGCAGGCAACTTGCTCCAAGAACACGTCCTGTCACCTCTTCGACCAAGCTTTTCTTTTGGATAACTCGACCATCGCGAGTGGTAGCTTCGACTGAAACCTTCCTCGAGCGTGTTATGGTAATTGCGCCTTCAGAGAGATCGCGCTCAAGCACCTCGCGATCTAGCCAAACGTTTATTCCCAAAACTGCTGCGCGATAGGCATTCTCAACTTCGATCCAATCTGAATTCAAAATTTTCAGGGTCTCTGCTGCGCCATCCACTGTGACAGCTAGTACCCGACGTTTGCTTTGTTGGTTAATCTGCTTTTGCAGTATTTGTTCAAAACGCTGTGCAACTTCTTCGCCAAAGAAATCTGTAGCGCATATTATTCCGCAGAGCGCTATTCGGCCATCTTCCAATCTGACAGTGAATCCCCGTCGATGAGGTGTATGCCCTGCGCAGAAAGCACAGCGCACGTCGTAGTCTGATTGATACCGGTTTAGAAATTCCTTCGGTTTCGTGCCGCGTTCAATCTCTTTGGATAGCCCCACTTGAAGATCGGGGGCTGCAACGATGAACTCAGACGACTCATTAACGATACTATGCATGGAACGAAAATAGAACACTTGGGTTGGCATTGCAACCAGTTGTTGTGATGACGCTTCGGGCTACAAGATGAAGGGTGCTCATGTTGTAGAATCCGCACCTATTGTTTGGGTGTGGATAAGCGGGAGAGAGCCCTTGCGGTGGCGCACCCCGCATTTCCTCAGCGCGGGGCTGCTATGACCGGTCGGGCGTGCCGATTTCGGTCTTGCGGTAGGCGGCGCAGAGCGGGCCCTCATAGACATGACGCCTGGCATAGTGCGCCGTATAGCCATGGGCGTTGTCCTTGCGCCCGCTGTCGGCCAGGATTTTTGCCAGGCCGCAGGCGATGATATCCATGGCATGGCCGCCGATGCGGGATTTTTCCTCTAGCTGGATGCCGATGTCATAGCGGTTGAAGCGGGTTGTCGTGATCGCCGTGGCCGCGTTGCGGATCGGGTCGAGCGCCTCGCCCGTGTGAAAGAGGCGGTAGATCACGGGCCAGTTTTCGGTGATCTGATTGTTCCAGGCCAGCCATGTCCAGTTGGTCACGGGCGAACTGTTGAAGGCATAGACCGTCTTGATCCGGGAAAACCGGTATCCCGCCTGCTGGGCGAGCCCCCCGCCAAGGGAGTGCCCTGCCGCGTGGATCGCAGCGTCCTTGTAACGCGGTTTTTCGAACGCCTCGAACACCTTTTCAAGCTCTTGCCGCGCGCGGCGATACTGCACCGGTTCGATCCCGGTGACATTGGAGAGGTTCGCGCTCCAGTCCCGCAGGCTGGGGCCTTCGGTGCCGCGAAAGACGATGACCGCCTCGCGCACCCTGTTGTCGGGGGTAGTGTAGAGGAAGGTTTCGTAGAAAACCCCGCTGGGATCGTCGAGGCAGAAATTGACGCCCGGGATATTCGCGGCGCGGGTCCATTTGCCCTGCTTGCCGGCGGGCAGTTTCAGCATGCCGGCATGGGTCGCGGGGGCCTCGCAGGGCCGGTCATTGACGGCCGGTTCCCGGTAATAGACCATTTCCGAGAGCACGGCCATGAAGCCGAACCGGGCGGCGACCTCCTGGATGAAGGGGTCCTGTCCGATCACCGGTTCCGTGATCCGGTCCTTTTGTTTCAGATAGGCGATCGGCGTGACGACGGCGCCGCAGGCAGCCAGCAGGGGGACGCAGATCAGAAGGGGGAAAAGGATTTTCGGGCAAGGACTTGGGCGCAATGATCCACTCGTACAGAAAAAACGACAGACGGCATTTATCCTTGCAGGCTGGCACGCCGGGCCATGCAGATCAAGATTTTTCCGGCAGCGGGGGCGCGGGGGGGCGGACCGGGGACGCCTCCGGCGGGGATATTTGCGGCAAGAAGAAACGGGCGGCGCGGCGACGGGGCAGGGTGCGGCGGTCGGGGTGCCTTGCCGATCCCATGGGCTGTCCTGCCCCATGGTTCGTCTTGCGCCTGTCACCAAGCGGCGCTAGGCCCTTGGCATGAGTGACGCGAGCCCCGAGACCCTGACCCCGCAGCCCCTTACCCCGCCGCCCCTGACCCCGACGGGGCATATGCGCGCCATCGCGGTGCTGGGTCTGCCGCTGATCCTGAGCCATGTGGCGCAATTCTCGATCTCCCTGACCGATGCGCTGATGCTGGGCTGGTACGATGTGACGGCGCTGGCGGCGCAGGTTCTGGCGGGGATGGTGTTCTTCGTGCTGTTCCTGTTCGGATCGGGCTTTGCCTGGGCCGTGATGCCGATGGTGGCCGAGGCGGAATCGGGCGGGCAGAGCCAGCAGGTGCGGCGGGTCACCCGCATGGCCATGTGGCTGTCGATCCTGTTCGGGGCACTGTCGATGCCCTTGATGATCTGGTCCGAGCCCTTGTTGCTGGCGCTGGGCCAGACCGGGGAGATCGCGCGCGAGGCCAGCCGCTACCTGGCCGTGGCGGGATGGGGCATTTTCCCCGCCCTGCTGGTGATGGTGCTGAAATCCTACCTGGCCGCGCTGGAGCGCACGCAGGTCGTGCTATGGGTGACCATTGGCGCGGTCCTGGTCAATGTGATCGTCAATTACGCGCTGATCTTCGGCAATTGGGGCGCGCCGGAGCTGGGGATCGTGGGGGCGGCCTGGGCCTCGGTCTCGGTGCATTTCGTGTCGCTGGGGCTGCTGGCCGTCTATGCGGGGGTGGTGACGCGGGAACATGCGCTGTTCATCCGCTTCTGGCGCCCCGATTGGGAGGCTTTCGGGCAGGTGTTCCGGCTGGGCTGGCCGATCGGGATCACCACGCTGGCCGAGGTGGGGCTGTTTGCCGCCGCATCCATCATGATGGGCTGGCTGGGTACGCTGCCGCTGGCGGCGCATGGGATCGCGCTGCAGATCGCATCGCTGGTGTTCATGATCCACCTGGGCCTGGGCAACGTGGCCACGGTGCGCGCGGGGCGCGCGCTGGGCGTGCAGGACTGGGGCGGGCTGCGTCTGGGCGCGCAGGTGGTGGTGGCGCTGTCGCTGGGGCTGGCCGCGCTGACGGTGGTGGCGTTCCTGCTGGTGCCCGAGGTCCTGATGGGGCTGTTCCTGTCGCCCGACGAGCCGGACCGGGCGGGTGTGATCGCCATCGGCGTGGTGCTGCTGGCGGCGGCGGCGCTGTTCCAGCTGGCCGATGCGGCGCAGGTCATGGCGCTGAGCCTGCTGCGCGGCGTGCAGGATACGCGCGTGCCGATGATCATCGCCACCCTGTCCTATTGGGCGGTGGGGATGCCCGTGGCCTATGTGATGGGCTTTGTCCTTGGCTGGGGCGGCGTGGGTGTCTGGCTGGGGCTGGCGGTGGGGCTGGCGGGCGCGGGGCTGTTCATGATGCTGCGCTTCTGGGGCGTGATCCTGCCACGGCTGACGGCGCAGGCGTGAGCCTGCGCGGTCATTCGCCTTTCATCAGGCGGTCGGCTTTCTTGCGCACCAGCACCGTGCGCAGATCATGCATGGCCAGCAGCAGCGTATCTGTGACAGCGTCGAGCTGTTCTTCGGTGGCGCGGGTCTGGACCCATTGCGCGGTCAGGTTCAGGTGATCCACCGCGCGCAGGATGTCATCCACCTCGCGCGCGGCCAGAAGGGCGGTGCGCCGGGTCATCCAGCCGGTGATCGCCTCCATGTCCGCCTCGGAGAGGCGGCGGTCGCCATGGGGTTTCACCTCGCCGTTGCGGATGTTGATCGTGGCGATCTGGTCCATCTCGATCCGGCGCTGGCGGTTCTCGGTATCGACGCGGTAGACGAGCGCCCCGTTTTCGCGGACGCGGAAGTAGTAATCGGGAAGCTCGCCTGTCATGCCATCCGTTCCTTTCCGTCACACCAGGGTTGCGCAGAACCCCTGGATGCGGTTGCAGGCCTCGGCCAGGGCCGCGTCGGAGGTAGCGTAGCTGATGCGGAAGTTCGGTGAAAGGCCGAAGGCTGCGCCGAAGACGACGGCGACGCCGGTATCCTCCAGCAGGGCGCGGGCGAAGGTTTCATCATCCGCGATCACGGTGCCGGCGGGGGTGGTCTTGCCGATCAGCCCCTTGATCGAGGGATAGACGTAGAAGGCGCCTTCGGGCACGGGGCAGGTGACACCCTCGATCGCGTTGAGCGCCTTGACCACGAGGTCGCGGCGGCGGGCGAACATCGCGTTGTTGGGCGCGATGAAGTCATGGGTGCCGTTGAGCGCCTCGACCGCGGCCCATTGGCTGATGGTGCAGGGGTTCGAGGTGCTTTGCGACTGGATCTTGCGCATGGCGTCGATCAGCGGCTTGGGCCCGGCCGCGTAGCCGATCCGCCATCCGGTCATCGCGTAGGCCTTGGAGACGCCGTTGACCGTCAGGGTGCGGTCGTAGAGCGCGGGTTCCACCTGGGCGGGGGTGCAGAATTTGAAATCGTCATAGGCGAGGTGTTCATACATGTCGTCGGTCAGCACCCAGACATGGGGATGGCGCATCAGCACATCGGTCAGGGCCTTCAGCTCGTCCCAGCTGTAGCCCGCGCCGGTGGGGTTGGAGGGGGAGTTGAAGAGGAACCACTTGGTTGCGGGGGTGATCGCGGCCTCGAGCTGATCGGCGGTGATCTTGAAGGCGTTCTCGAGCGTGGCTTCGATATAGACGGGCGTGCCGCCGGCCAGCATCACCATGTCGGGATAGCTGACCCAGTAGGGGGCGGGGATCACCACCTCGTCGCCGGGGTTCAGCGTGGCCATCAGCGCGTTGTAGAGCACCTGCTTGCCGCCGGTGCCGACGCTGACCTGGTTGGGCGCGTAATCCAGCCCGTTGTCGCGCTTGAACTTGGCGCAGATCGCCTGCTTCAGCTCGGGGATGCCATCGACGGCGGTGTAGCGCGTCTTGCCTGCCTCGATCGCCTTGATGCCTGCTGCGCGGATATGTTCGGGCGTGTCGAAATCGGGCTCTCCGGCGCCGAGGCTGATGATGTCGCGGCCCTGGGCCTTGAGCTCCATCGCGAGGTTGCTGACCGCGATGGTCGGTGACGGTTTCACGCGGTCAAGCGTCTTGGACAGGAAGGACATGCACAGGGCCTCTGGTTTGAAATCGGCAAGGCAATGTCTTAGGATGCAGCGACAGGCCGATCAAGCGGGATCGGCGGATGGGAGAGAAATGACACAAGACCAGCCAGATACCGAGCCGATGACCACGCAGCCCGACCTTGAGGACAACTGGTACGGCCCCGATACCGCGACCTTCGGCGACCGTGTCGCCGCGGCGCGCGAGGCGGCCGGGATGAGCCAGAAACAGCTGGCCCGCAGGCTGGGGGTGAAGGCGGGGACCGTGCGCGGCTGGGAGGATGACCTGTCGGAGCCGCGGGCCAACAAGCTGTCGATGATGGCGGGTCTGCTGAACGTGTCGATCGTCTGGTTGCTGACCGGAGAGGGCGACGGCGTTGCGGCCCCGGTTGACGAGACCCCGATCGCGCCCGATATCAGCGCCCTGCTGGTCGAGATTCGCGACCTGAAAAGCCAGATCGGCGCGGCGGCGGACCGGCTGGGACGGCTGGAGAAAAGCCTGCGCACGAAATTGAAAGGCGCGTGAGATGCTGATTGAACAGGCCCCCGAAGGCGAAACGCGCGAGACACGGCTGCGCCGGCTTGCCATGCGGTCGATGCGGCGGGGCATCAAGGAAATGGACGTGATCCTGTCGCGTTTCGCCGAACTGCACCTGGGCGGCCTGGATGATGCCATGCTGGACAGCTATGACGCGCTGCTGCGGGAGAACGATCACGATCTTTACTACTGGGTGAGCGGCGTGCAGGAGCCGCCCGAGACCTTTGCGCCACTGGTCGCGCGCATCCGCGCCATGCTGGCCGAACAGGGGGCCGCCGTGCCGCGCTAGCCCCTGACGGGGGCGCCATCGGCCGGTTTTTCCCCCGTTATTCCCAATTGCGCGGCATTTTACGAATTTCCGTGCAGGTTTAACCTGTTATTGGTCTTTGTGCTGCAAGGTCTGCGACGACAGAAAAAACGTCGGAGTATCCCATGACCCTGCACAAGACCCTGGCCAGCGGACCGCGCAGCGGATTCATGGGCAGTTACCTGGAAGCGCTGTCGCTGGTTGAAAGGCTGCACCGCCTGCTTCTGGATGTGATCAAGGATGAATTCGAACGCGTCGGGATGCTGGAGGTGAATGCCGTCCAGGCGCTGCTCTTGTTCAATATCGGCGATAACGAGGTGACCGCGGGCGAGTTGAAGACGCGCGGCTATTACCAGGGCAGCAATGTCAGCTACAACCTCAAGAAACTGGTGGAAATGGGCTATATGCACCACCAGCGCTGCGAGATCGACCGCCGATCCGTCAGGGTCCGGTTGACCCCGCGCGGGCGCGAGATCCGCGATGTGGTGGGGGGGCTGTTCGCCCGCCATGCCGAGGGGCTGGAAGGCCGGGGCGTGTTGGGGCCTGACGGGATCGAGGATATCACCGCGGCGCTGCGCCGGGTGGAGCGATACTGGGCCGATCAGATCCGCTATATCTATTGATGCGCGGGCCGGATGCCGGGGATGCCTCCGGCGGGGATATTTGGGGCAAGAAGAAACCGGGGGCGGCCCGAAGGTGCAGAGGGCCGCGGCGCCGTCAAAGGATGGGCAAGATCGGGCGGCTTGTCCGGTCAGCGCGACAGCTGACCGATCCGCACCTCGAGTTCGCGCAGGAGCTTGCGGCGCATGGCGCGTTCGAAATCCTCGAAACCGGCCGCCACTTCGACGAAGCTGCCCGGGCCCCGGATCACGATCTGGCGGAAATAATCGGCAAGGCCGGTTTCCGCCCCCTCGGTGATGCCGTGATCGGTGCCTTCTTCCTGCACCTCGATCACGAGGGCATTGACGGTGATCTGCGAGAAGTCGAAGGCGTCATAGGCGGCCGTGGGCCCGAAGCCGTCGTTGTTGACACCGTCGCCCGAGATGTCGAGCACGCGCGCATCGCAGGCCGGCCCCTGGCGGAAGAGGTCATGCGCATATTCGATGGCATGGCCGATGGCGGTCGAGAATTCGGCATAGCTGCGCCGGCTGAGCGCGATCCGGTCCGCCGCGGCGTTGACGGTGGCCGCGTCGCGCAGCAAAATCCAGGGCAGGACCATGTCCTGCTGGACCCGCCCGCTCCATTCGAACATGGCAAGTGCGACGGGGCGGTCCGGCTGGGACAGGATCGCCTCGACCACCTCGGGGGCGCGCAGGGCCTGCGCGAGGCCCCCGCGTTGCAGCGCATCCTCCAGCGGATCCACGGAGGAGGAAATGTCCATCGCCAGCACCAGCGCAAGGCGGCAGGCCTCTTGCGCGGTGGCGGCGCCGGCCCCCGCCAGGGCCAGTCCCGCGGCAAGCAGGGCGCGCAGGGCGAGGGGCCGGACCATCGCGCGCCGTTACCAGTGCCCGGTGTTGGGCATGCTGATCCAGGGTTCGGCGGGCGTGAGCGGCGCGCCCTTTTGCAGGAACTCGATCGAGATATTGTCCGGGCTGCGCACGAAGGCCATGCGCCCGTCGCGCGGGGGGCGGTTGATGGTCACGCCATTGTCCATCAGGTGCTGGCACATGGCGTGGATATCGTCGACCTCATAGGCGAGATGCCCGAAATGGCGGCTGTCCGAGGGCAGGCCATCGTCACCATCCCAGTTGTAGGTCAGTTCGACCGGGCATTCCTCCTGACCCGGCGGGGCCATGAAGACCAGGGTGAAGCGGCCGGCCTCGTTGTCATAGTGGCGCGTCTTGACCAGCCCCAGCAGTTCGAAGAAAGCCTGCGTCTTTTCGAGGTCTTTCACCCGCACCATGGTGTGAAGATATCGGATCGTCATGTCATTCCCTTTTCATTGGGCCGTCTTGTCCCCCGCGGCGACCTGTCAGAACAGGGACCTGATGCCAAGGGAGACCGCCAGTTCGCTGGCGTCGAAACGGCTGAAGTTCGAGCGCGTCTTCTGCGCCCGCAGCGTGAGGGTGGGCGCAAATCCGGCATAGTCAAGGTCCTGGAACAGAATGTCGATACTGCCGAAGACCGTATCGTCCTGCCGCCCGCCCGGCACGGCGATGAAACCGACGGCGTAATCGGGGTAATGCGTCCTGGCCGCGCCAAGGGTGAAGCCGAGGCGCGCGGGGCCCATGGGCTGGGCCATGTCATAGCGCAGATAGGCGGTGCGCCGGGTGGAGACGGCGTTGCGGCTGTCGCTGTCGCTGTCGCGCCAGGCGACGGACAGGCTGATGCGGTCGCCGTTCGCAATCCGGTAGCCGAGGCTGGCCTGCAGGCCCAGGGTGTCGATCGGCTGGTTGAAGCCTTGCGCGAAGCTGCGCCGTTCGGCCTCGGCCCCCAGCGAGAGGGTGGTGGTGTCGGACAGGCGGATGCCTTGCGTGAGGCCAAGGCGGACATGGCGCTGGTAGGGATCGCCGCCATACCAGCTGCGCCCCGCCGCGCCTTCGATCGCGACAAAGCCGCCGTCCGCGCCCGCGCCGGTCCGTTGCACATGACGCAGGCCGGCCTCGATCAGGGCGAAGGAGAAGTCGTCATTCGACACATCCGCGCCCGGAAAGCTGTTGGCCAATGCGCGCGCGCTGTCGTCCAGCCAGACCCGGCTGCCATAGGCGCGCAGGAGCGCCCGGGTTTCGGAGGCCTGCGTGCCGTTGAGCCGGTAGCCCAGCGACAGGTCCGCCGTGCCCGTCACCCCCGAGAGCGCCTGCGACAGCCCGTCGAGCAAGCCGATCACCGGCACGCCGTCGATCAGCGCATAGGGGCTGTCGCTGCCGTTATTGACGTTGGAGGAGGGCGCGAGGGAGAGCCGCAGGCGAAACTCCAGCGGGTCCATCGCCCTGACCTGGCGGAAATCCTGCGCGATCCGCGGCCGCATGGCGGGATCCGGGGCATGGAGCAGCGAGCGGCGCAGCCAGAGCTGGGCGCGGGTGAATGCCTTGGTGTCGACCGAGAGCCGCGCGGCAAGCTGGGCCGCTTCGAATTTCTGGATATCGGTGCGGGCGTGGCGATAGGCCAGCGCGGCGGCCTTTCGCGCCTCGCGCGGGTGGCCTTGCTGGCGCAGGGCCTGCGCGATGATGAAATGGGCCAGCGGATCCGTGGCATCGGCCTGCAGCAGGCCCTGGCCGATCTGCAGCGCCAGCGCCGCGTCGCCCTGTTGCAGCGCGGTGGCGGCGACGGCCCTGGCCTGATCGAGGCTGAGGGTGACTTCGGCCATGGGGGGCTGCGGCGCGGGATGTGCCGTCTGCGCCAGGGCAGGTGCCCCGGCCAGAAGCGACAGGATCAGCGCGCCGGCAAGGGTGCGGAACGCAGGCCTAGTTGACATTGGCGCAGAGCACCGGATCGGATCCGGCGGCGCCACAGCGGCTGAGGACGAAGGTGCCTGTCTCGCGCTCGGATTCGAAGCCCAGCGTGTTGGTATCGCCGTCGAATTCGGTCAGGGACACCACGCCGCCCACCGCCGATGCATCGGTACCGCCGAAAATGCCGCCGTAATCGCCGATATCGCGCTCGGGCACGCCGCGGTAGTTCACCGTATCGCCGAAGAAGGTGCCATCGGCATTGATGCCGCCCACGCGCAGGGCCAGATCGGGCAGGGCGCTGCCATACTGGATCAGCGATCTGTCGAAGATCGTGCCGTTGATCGTGTTATTGGCGAAATCGACGTTCAGGAAGATCGTGCCCACCACCTGCGCGCTTTGCGCGGGCCGGGCGGCGGGGTCGATCGAGGGATCGACCGGCAGCAGCTGATCGCCGGGCGCGTTGACATTGGTCAGGCCCGCGTAGTTGCCCGCATAGGACACCAGCCCCGAAGTCGGCTTGACGAAGGTGCCGCCGGGATCGTTACGCTCGTAAAAGCCACCGGAGAAGAAGGTGTTGAACTGCCCCCCGTCCGAAGCGACGCCAGCCTGCACCGAGTTGCCGACATCATTGCTGCGCGCCACCATGGCGGTCACATGCCGGTCAAGCGGATCGTCCTGCAGCGTGTAGGCAAGGTATCCCGGACGGTCGAGCGCGGGCGTCCGGTTGTAGGTCGCATCCAGCGTGCCGTTGTTGAGCGAGGTCAGCCGCAGCACCAGCGTGCCGGCATCGGCGTCATAGGTGGCCGATTGCAGGTTGTTGGCCAGCGAGGCAGGGATGCTGGCCAGCGGATCGGGCACGGGGGCGGCCGGCTGATCCTCGACCACGGGGGCATCATCGGACAGGATCGGCGTGAACGGGTTGCCGCCGCAACCGGCCAGAAATGCGCTCGCCAGGCAGATGCCCAATAACTTATTCATGTGACCGCCCTCGAAAGATCTCGTTCTGACGGAAGAGTCCCGTGGCACCGCGGCAAAGTCAACGACCCACGTGGCGAAGATGGAAAAATTCCCGTCGCGTGGCATCGAAAAGCACCGTGCTGCGGCCGGACAACCATCTTACTATTGTGGTTTCCGTGGCGGGCATCCTCAAGATATAGTTGGTCCCGACTCAGACACGCAGATCAAGGAGCTTCGACATGCCGCTTACCCCAGACCAGCAGGCCGAGGTTGACGCACAGCGCGCGCAGGCGCAGCCGACCCTTCGCGCGGTGTCGCCCGGCATGGAGAAACATCTTTACACCGCGATCCCGGTTCTGGATCACGGTTTTGTCCGCGTGATCGACTACATGGGCGACGATGCGGCCATCTGCCAGGCGGCGCGCGTGAGCTATGGCAAGGGCACGAAATCGGTGCAGAATGACGAGGGCCTGATCCGCTACCTGATGCGGCACTGGCATTCGACCCCGTTCGAAATGTGCGAGGTCAAGCTGCACGTCAAGCTGCCGGTCTTCGTGGCGCGGCAGTGGATCAGGCACCGGACGGCGAATGTGAATGAATATTCCGCCCGCTATTCGATCCTGGACCGCGAGTTCTACATCCCTGCGCCCGAACATCTGGCCGCGCAATCGGTTGTCAACAACCAGGGCCGCGGTGCCGCGCTGGAAGGCGAGGAGGCCGCGCGCGTGCTGGAGATCCTCAAGACCGACGCCAACCGCGCCTATGATCATTACGAGGCGATGATTTCGCAAGAGGGGCAGTTGGGTCTGGCGCGCGAGCTGGCGCGGATGAACCTGCCCGCGAATATCTATACCCAGTGGTATTGGAAGGTGGATCTGCACAACCTGCTGCATTTCCTGCGCCTGCGCGCGGATGCCCATGCGCAATACGAGATCCGCGTCTATGCCGAGGCGATCTGCAACGTGGTGGCCGACTGGGTGCCCTTCGCCTACAAAGCCTTCGAGGATTATCGCATGGGTGGCGCGACGCTGAGCGCCACCGCGCTGGACTGCGTGCGCCGGATGCTGAAGGGCGAAGAGGTGACGCAGGAGAATTCCGGCATGAGCAAGGGCGAATGGCGGGAGTTTATCGATACGTTGGGGTGAGGTGCCCCCCGCGCGGAATCAAGGCGCGGTACGCGCCGCCGCGCGATCGCCGACCCGCCCCCCGTTTCTGAAATACGGCGGCGGCGATTTTGCGAGTGTTGTGCGCTGAACCGAGGCTCGGGGACTGGGCGGGGATAAAGTGAGCCGAATTGGCGTGGGCATCGCCACCCCGCGTGTCGGCCACCGCGCGGCTTGGGGCAGGGGGGATCGCCACCCCGCGGGTCGGCGGGCGCGCGGCTTGGGGTGGTCGGGGCGCTGTCTTTCATCCAAAACGCAACCCTGAGCGTATTCCTTTCAACCAAAGCGAAAGGCAGCTACCCCGTGCAA
>JAJLKH010000153.1:0-37155 GCA_033839205.1 Rhodobacterales bacterium
CGCCTGATGATCAACGGGCTGGTGGACCGCCCGCTAATCTTCACCTACGAGGATCTGGAACGTTTCCCGCGCGAGCAGCATGTCTATTTCTGCGAATGCGCGGCCAACACCGGCATGGAATGGGCGGGCGCGCAGCTTAACGGCGCGCAATTCACCCATGGCATGATCCACAACATGGAATACACCGGCGTTTCGCTGCGTACCCTGCTGACCGAGGCCGGTCTGGACGCGGCGGGCGATCTGTCGGACAAATGGGTCTACGTGGAAGGGGCTGATGCCTCGTCCAACGGCCGCTCGATCCCGATGGAAAAGGCGCTGGATGACGTGCTGGTGGCCTTCAAGGCCAATGGCGAGGCGCTGCGCAAGGAACATGGCTATCCCGTGCGCCTGGTCGTGCCGGGCTGGGAAGGCAACATGTGGGTCAAGTGGCTGCGCCGCGTCGAGGTCATGGATGGCCCCGTGGAAAGCCGCGAGGAAACCTCGAAATACACCGACACGCTGGCCGATGGCACGTCGCGCAAGTGGACCTGGGTGATGGATGCGAAATCCGTGATCACCAGCCCCAGCCCGCAGGCGCCGATCCATCACGGCAAGGGGCCGCTGGTCATCACCGGCC
The DNA here is from genome assembly GCA_033839205.1 of Rhodobacterales bacterium. Taxonomy (GTDB): domain Bacteria; phylum Pseudomonadota; class Alphaproteobacteria; order Rhodobacterales; family Rhodobacteraceae; genus Seohaeicola. The sequence continues at coordinate 617 of JAJLKH010000153.1, forward strand.
TGGCATGGTCGGGCCGTGGCGCGATCACCCGTGTCGACGTGACCACCGATGGCGGCAAGACCTGGCACCAGGCGCGCCTGGCGGCACCCGGGCAGGCCAAGGCGCTGACCCGGTTCTATTTCGATCACAACTGGGATGGCGAGGAGATGTTTCTGCAAGCCCGCGCCCATGACGAGACGGGCTATGTCCAGCCGACCAAGACGCAGCTGCGCGACATTCGCGGCCTGAACTCGGTCTATCACAACAACTGTATCCAGACCTGGTGGGTAAAACCGAACGGGGAGGCTGAAAATGTCGAAATCTCTTAATCTCTACGGCGGCCTTGGCCTGGGTGCTGTCGCCCTTCTGACCGGTGCCTACAACTTTGCCGATCGGAACGTGACGCCGATGCCGGCCGAATCCCGCCTGATGGGCGAAGCGCCCGCCAACCCCGATATCGGTTTCATGGTGCGCCCCGCCGTGGCCAGCACCATGCCCAGCGATGGCCCGATGGGCCTTGGGCGGGTGGCGTTGCCGGAGGAGGTCGCTGCCTGGGATCTGGATGTCAGCCCCGATGGAACCGGGCTGCCGGTCGGGTCTGGCAGTGTCGAGGATGGCGACGCGCTGTTCCAGGACTATTGCGCAGTCTGCCACGGCGTCTTTGCCGAAGGTGTCGACAACTGGCCGAAACTGGCCGGCGGTGCCGATACGCTGGACCGTGAAGATCCGCTGAAGACGGTTGGATCCTACTGGCCCTACCTGTCGACCGTCTGGGATTACGTTCACCGTTCGATGCCCTTCGGCAACGCGCAAAGCCTGTCCGCTGACGAGGTTTATGCCATCACGGCCTATATTCTTTATTCCAACGACCTGGTTGAGGACGATTTCGTTCTGTCGAACGAGAACTTCACCGAGATCGAACTGCCCAACGCGGGCGGCTTCATCATCGACGATCGCGACCAGACCGAATTGCCCGTCTTCTCGCAGGAACCCTGCATGGAGAATTGCAAGGACACGGTCGAGATCACGATGCGCGCCACCGTCCTGGACGTGACGCCGGACCAGACCGCCGCACGTGTGGCCTTCGAGGCCGAGCAGGCCGCGGAAGCGGCAGCAGAAGCCGCCGAAGCAGCCCCGGCCACCGAAGAGGTTGCCAGCCCCGAGACGCCCGCGGCCACGCAGGAAGCTGCCGCACCGGCCGCTGCAGGTGGTCTGGACATGGAACTGGTCGCCGCGGGCGAGAAGGTCTTCAAGAAATGCGCGGCCTGCCACCAGGTGGGCGAGGGTGCGCAGAACAAGACCGGACCGCAGTTGAATGGCGTTATGGGCCGCACACTGGGTGGCGTCGAAGGCTTTGGCTATTCCAAGACGATGGCCGAGATGGGTGCTGCGGGAACCGTCTGGAACGAGGAAACCATGGCCGAATTCCTGGCCAAGCCGCGCGATTACGTGAAGGGCACCAAGATGTCCTTTGCCGGTCTCAAGAAAGACGACGAGATCGCCGCGATCAACGAATATCTCAAGTCGTTCTCGCAGTAATCTGACGACAGCGGACAGGCCGGTTTTCCGGCCTGTCCTGCACCGCGTTGAGGGGCGGGGTGCAAAGCAAGGCAAAGACGTGGAACTGGTTTCGGAGGAGACGGATCCACGCGTTCGGGCAGGCTGGTCGGAACATGCGTTTCGATTCTCAAGCCGCTGTTCCCTCACGCGTTCCTGAATTTCCGACCCATCCGTGTCAACCGGTCCTACTCGCGTTGGATAGGCGTTTCAGACCGAGTTTCCGGTTGTTTTTCATGGCCTTTTCAGGCTTGTTTATAGGGCGAAAGGACAGGATGACGTTATGATGATCCGCAGGATGTTCAACGTTCTTTTGACGGGGTTTCTTCTGGGCGGTGCCGGAGTTGCACAGGCAGAACTGCTGGGTGATGCCGCGCGCGGGGAAAAGCTGTTTCGCGACTGCGCGTCCTGCCACCAGGTGGGGCCCGGTGCCGAAAACCGGGTAGGGCCGCAGCTCAACAACATTTTCGGACGACGGGCGGCAAGCGCCGGGGATGACTACCGCTATTCCAAAGGGCTGACGCGGATGGGCGCCGATGGTCTGGTCTGGACCTTCGACACGTTGAACGCCTATGTCGAAAACCCCAAGGCGCTGGTCAGCGATACGCGCATGGCCTACCGCGGCATGAAGGACGAAACGGATCGCGCCGATCTGCTGGCCTATCTGCGCGGATTTTCCGCAAGCCCCGCGAACATTCCTGAAAGCGAGCCGACCGCCCGCCCGCGCGAGGTGGAGCTGTCGCCCGAGACTTTGGCCATCGTGGGTGACAAGGCCTACGGCGAGTACCTGTCCAGCGAATGCCTGACCTGTCACCAGCGCAGCGGTGCGAACGAGGGCATCCCGGGTGTCGTGGGGTGGCCAGTCGAGGATTTCGTGATTGCGATGCATGCCTACAAGCGGCAGATCCGTCCGCATCCCGTGATGCAGATGATGGCCGGGCGGCTGTCTGACGAAGAGATTGCGGCTTTGGCCGCATATTTTGCGGAGCTTGAATGATCCGCAGGTGGTTCTAGGGAGGAACTCGTAATGAAATTGAACAGAAGAGCTTTCATCGGCACCGGCGTTGCCGCCGCTGCCGCCTTGCAGGCCCCGATGGTCTGGTCACAGGGGCGTCCGCGTGTCGTCGTTGTGGGCGGCGGGGCAGGCGGTGCCACGGTGGCGCGCTACCTGGCCAAGGACAGCCAAGGGCAGATCGATGTCACCCTGGTGGAACCGACACGGCATTACTACACCTGCTTTTTCTCGAACCTCTATATCGGTGGGTTCCGCGACATCGCCAGCATCGGCCATTCCTACGGCAAGCTGGCGGCGGAATACGGTATCAACGTGGTGCATGACTGGGCAGTGGGCGTGGATCGTGACGCCAAGACCGTCACGCTGGCAGGCGGCGCAGTGCTGCCCTATGACCGTCTGGTCCTCAGCCCCGGCATCGATTTTGTCGATGGGTCCGTCCCGGGCTGGGATATCTCGGCGCAGAACAAGATGCCTCATGCCTACAAGGCCGGATCGCAATCAGAGCTTCTGAAGGCGCAGATCGAGGCGATGCCGCAGGGCGGCCGTTTCGCGATGATCGCGCCGCCGAACCCCTATCGCTGCCCGCCGGGACCCTATGAGCGGATCAGCATGGTCGCGCATCTGCTGACACAGGTGAACCCGACCGCCAAGATCCTGCTGGTCGATCCCAAGGACAAGTACAGCAAACAAGCCCTGTTCGAGGAAGGCTGGGCCAAGCATTACCCCGGCATGATCGAACGGATCGGCCCTGATTTCGGTGGCGACAAGGTCGAGGTGCGTCCCGATGCGATGGAAGTCGTGATCGACGGCACCGTGGAAAAGGTCGATGCCTGCAACGTCATTCCCGGCCAGAAGGCCGGCCGTATCTGCGAGATGGCAGGCATCACCGATGGTAACTGGGCACCGGTCACCGGCTACACCATGCAAAGCCGCGTGGATGGCAATATCTATGTGCTGGGCGATGCGACGGCACAGGGCGACATGCCGAAATCGGGCTATTCGGCGAATAGCCAGGCCAAGGTTGCCGCCATGGCGATCCGGGGCGAGCTGATGGGAAGCTCGGTCTTCCCGGCGAAATACTCGAACACCTGCTGGTCGCTGATTGCGCCCGAAGACGGGGTCAAGGTCGGCGCGGCCTATGAGCCGACGGACGAAAAGATCGCCAGCGTGTCGAGCTTCGTGAGCCAGACCGGCGAAGATGCGGCCCTGCGCAAGCAGACTTACGAGGAAAGCCTGGGCTGGTACGCGGGCATCACCAGCGACATGTTCGGCTGATCCATCTTTCGCCGATGCATGACCGCCCCGCGCGCAAGCGTGGGGCGGCTTGCGTTCTGCCGTGGCCTCGCCCCTTGCGGGGCCGGTCAGATGACGGCTTCGTCATGCCAGCCCGATTCCCTTCAGCGAACCCAGCAGGGCCGGGATCTTTTCCTTGAACTTGAAAAAACCATGCGTCGCGTGTGGCCATGCGGCGCTGTCATGGGCGCGGCGCAGACGAACCAGGCGAATACCGTCATGGGACAGTTGCCGGTCCAGCGCGTCCAGCGCCCGTGCATTCGGGCCGACCGGCGCATAGGGGGTCACGACCTGTCGCGCCCCGGTCTTGCGCGCCCAGAGCGCCAGTTCCTCGATTTCTTGACAGGGCGGTGACAGCTCGCCCAGCCTGTCCTTCCAGCGCGTGGCGACATCGACCATCGCATCCGACACGAAGCTTTCCAGATGCGGTGCGACATGCAGGGGGCTGCGGTTGGTCACTGTTGACAGAAAGCTTGTGCCCAGCGGGTTGGGCACCTGATCAAGCAGATAGCCGGGGCTGAGGTCGTCATCATGCAACAGCAGGACCGTGGGCCGATCGGGGTCTACCTGACCGGCGGGCGGCAGCGCGATGCGCGGCGCCTCGGGCCCGTCCAGCGGGATCGCGACACTGGCCAGACCCTTGGGGCGGAAACGCCCGCCGGTATAGGTCTCGATATTGTCGGGGCGCGCCAGGTAGGTCTTGCCGCGCGTCTGCAATCCGGCGACCCAGCGCCAGCCCAGCGTGTTCGACGCCGGATCGCCATCCAGCAGGTGGCGCATGAAGAAATCAGCCCCCAGCTCCCAGGGAAGACGCAGGGTGAAGATCCAGATCGAGGCGAACCACATGCGCGCGTGGTTATGCAGATAGCCTGTCTGCCGCAATTCCTGTGCCCAGTGATCGAAAGCGTCGATCCCGGTCTGCCCGCCGCAGGCATCGGCCCAGGCGCGGCGCAAGCCCGATTGGGTCTGCACCTGGTCCAGCGCTGCGGTCAGCCCGCTGCGATACATCTCCCACACGGCGGGGCGCTGTTCCAGCCAACCTTTCCAGTAGCTGCGCCAGTAGACTTCCTGCACGAATTTCTCGGCCGCCTGCGCAGAATGGCGGCCCAGCACGGCCTGAAGCACCTCGGTCTCGGTCAGCAGGCGGTGCCTGATGTAGGGCGAGAGGGTCGAGACATGCCGATGGCCGCCCGCCCCGAAATCATGGTTGCGCATACGCGCGTAATCCGCCCCCGCATGCGGCACGAAACGCGCCAGACGCTCAAGCGCGGCGGTGCGCGTGGCGGGAAAATCGGTGGCGATGCTCTGCGTCATGCTGCGTGGTCCCATGGTAGCGGTCTTTGACATTCTGGCGCCGATCTAGCGCCCCGCAGGCGGCCTTCAACGCCCCTTTTCAAGCCTTGTTCTGGGCAGGACAGGGGCGCGGCGCGGCGATAAATCCCCTGCGCCCCTTGCAGCCTGATGGGCGCAAGACTAAGACTCCGGTAACACCTCGGGACTATGGATGAACAACAGCAGCAGCAGGCAGGCGGATTATGAAAGACCCTATTGACGTTTACATGAATACCCTTGTGCCCATGGTGGTCGAACAGACCAGCCGCGGCGAACGCGCCTATGACATCTTTTCGCGCCTGTTGAAGGAACGGATCATCTTTCTTTCGGGCCCGGTGCATGACGGCATGTCCAGCCTGATCGTGGCGCAGCTTCTGCATCTCGAGGCGGAAAACCCGTCAAAAGAGATCAGCATGTACATCAACAGCCCCGGTGGCGTAGTCACCTCGGGACTGTCGATCTATGACACCATGCAATACATCAAGCCGAAGGTGTCGACCCTTGTGATCGGGCAGGCGGCATCGATGGGCTCGCTTCTGCTGACCGCGGGCGAAAAGGGGATGCGGTTCTCGCTGCCCAACAGCCGCGTCATGGTGCACCAGCCTTCGGGCGGCTACCAGGGTCAGGCCACGGATATCATGATCCACGCCGCCGAGACCCAGAAGCTCAAGAACCGGCTGAACGAGATCTATGTCAAGCACACCGGCCAGACCCTCAAGAAGGTCGAGGCTGCGCTTGAGCGCGACAATTTCATGTCGGCCGAAGATGCCAAGGAATGGGGCCTGATCGACGAGATCGTGGAAAGCCGCGGCAAGGCCGAAGACACCAAGGCGTAACATGAACTTGTCCCGCCCGTCGCCGGGTGGGACAATTTTGACATTGTGGTGACCGGGGGGCTGGCCTAAGCTTGGTCCCAACAGTGCAAGGCGCGAGATTTCGAGCTGACTGCACCACAAGACTAGGCCTGAAAGGGACGATATGGCGAGCAATTCCGGCGGCGACAGCAAGAACACCCTCTACTGCAGCTTTTGCGGAAAAAGCCAGCACGAGGTGCGCAAGCTGATCGCGGGGCCCACGGTCTTCATCTGCGACGAATGTGTCGAACTGTGCATGGACATCATCCGCGAGGAGACCAAGAGCGCAGGCCTGAAGGCAACAGATGGGGTGCCCACGCCCAAGGATATCTGTGCGGTGCTCGATGATTATGTGATCGGGCAGATGAAGGCGAAGCGGGTGCTGTCCGTCGCCGTGCACAACCACTACAAGCGCCTGAACCACGCCTCCAAGACCAATGACATCGAACTGTCGAAGTCGAACATTCTGCTGATTGGCCCCACCGGCTGCGGCAAGACCCTGCTGGCCCAGACGCTGGCGCGGATCCTTGATGTGCCCTTCACGATGGCCGATGCCACCACCCTGACGGAAGCGGGTTACGTGGGCGAGGATGTGGAAAACATCATCCTCAAGCTGCTGCAGTCCAGCGAATACAATGTCGAGCGCGCGCAGCGCGGCATCGTCTATATCGACGAGGTCGACAAGATCACGCGCAAGTCGGAAAACCCGTCGATCACCCGTGACGTTTCGGGCGAGGGTGTGCAGCAAGCGCTTCTGAAACTGATGGAAGGCACCGTGGCATCGGTGCCGCCGCAGGGTGGGCGCAAGCATCCGCAACAGGAATTCCTGCAGGTTGACACGACCAATATCCTGTTCATCTGCGGCGGTGCCTTCGCCGGGCTGGACCGGATCATCGCGCAGCGCGGCAAGGGCAGCGCCATGGGATTTGGCGCGGATGTGAAGGATCCCGATACCCGCCGGGTGGGTGAGACCTTCAAGGATCTGGAACCCGAGGATCTGCTGAAATTCGGCCTGATCCCGGAATTCGTCGGGCGTCTGCCGGTCATCGCGACCCTGGAAGACCTGGACGAGGACGCGCTGGTGACGATCCTGACCCAACCCAAGAACGCGCTGGTCAAGCAGTATCAACGCCTGTTCGAACTGGAGAACGTCAAGCTGACCTTCACCGATGATGCGCTGACAGCTATCGCCAAGCGCGCCATCGAGCGGAAGACCGGCGCACGGGGGCTGCGGTCGATCCTTGAGGATATTCTGCTGAACACCATGTTCGAACTGCCCGGCATGGCCAATGTCGACGAGGTGCTGGTCAACGAGGAAGCCGCGATCTCGGCGGCGCAGCCCCTGATGATCTATGCCGAATCCAAAAAGGAAGGCGCCTCTGCCAGCTGACCTTTGCGCCGGTGGAACGGTGGCAATGGATATTTGAGGCAAGAAGAAACAGCGGCCGTGCCGAAAGGCGCGGCCCTTTGACATCCGGCGCGCTTGTGACTGGACCTTGGCGCGTGCATGAGGCATAGCAGGAACGACGAATAGCGGAGGCTTCGATGGGCATTCTGAACACGCTCTTGCGCGCGGTGACCTGGTGGAACGGCCAGACCCTGAACACGCAGATCCATACCTGGCGCAAAGGCGTCAAGGTTGGCGAGGATGCGCAGGGCAACGCCTTTTACACGACACGCGACGGCAAGCGGCGCTGGGTGATCTTCAACGGCGAGGTCGAGGCAAGCCGGATCAGCCCTGACTGGCACGGCTGGTTGCATCACACCTACAAGGAGGCGCCGACCGAAAGCCCGCTGGCCCACAAACCCTGGGAAAAGCCGCATCAGGAAAACCTGTCCGGTACGCCGCTGGCCTATGCGCCGGCCGGGTCGATCCGCCGCGCGGAGCCTGCGCCGCGCAAGGATTACGAGGCCTGGACCCCGGAATGATGCGCGGCTGAGGAGCGACACATGTCCGAGACAAAGACCGAAGTGGCGGTTGGCGCCGCGGTTCTTGCCGTGGCAGCGGGATTCCTGATTTATGCAGGACAGGTCACGGGCCTGTCCGCACCAAGCGCGGGCTACCCGCTGACTGCCTCTTTCCGGTCGCTGGAAGGGGTGGGCGTCGGAACGGATGTGCGCCTGGCCGGTGTCAAGGTCGGCAGCGTGACAGCCGTGAGCCTGAACCCGGAGACGTTCCGGGCCGATACGACGATCACCGTTCTGGACGGGATCGTTCTGCCAGACGACAGTGCCATCGTGATTTCGTCGGAAGGCTTGCTGGGCGGTAATTTCGTGGAGCTGATGCCCGGTGGTTCGCCTTTCAATCTGAACCCCGGTGACGAGATCATCGACACGCAAGGCGCGGTCAGCCTGGTATCACTGCTGATGAAATTCGTCTCGGGCGAGGGTCAGTGAGCATGCGCGCGCTGGTCCTGGGTGCCGGGCTGCTGCTGGCTGTGGCAGGTCATGGCGCAGCACAGGACACCCAGACCGCCACCGGCAACGGCGCCGTTCTGCGCGTTCTGGACAAGATCAACGGCGAGGTGCAGGACATCACCCTGCCGAATGGCGGGGCTGGCGCCGTATGGCGCATCCAGGTTGAGTTGGGCGAGTGCCGCTATCCTGCCGGGAACCCGGCAGGCGACGGCATTGCTTTTGTCACCTTGCGCCAGGAGGGGCAGGCCGACCCGTTGTTCCGGGGATGGATGTTTGCATCCGCCCCTGCGCTGAATGCGCTGGATCATCCTCGTTATGACGTCTGGGTGATCCGCTGCACCACGTCCTGAGGATTTTCGGGCAAGGCCGGCCCGGTGAAATCCCCGTGTCCGGCAATGGCCTTTTCCAACTGGCGATGAAACTCGGCGCGGGTCACTTCGACCGCGCCCAGGGATGCAAGATGCGGTGTCAGGAATTGCGCGTCAAATAGACGGAAGCCACCCCGGCGCAAGCGATCCACCAGATAGGCCAGCGCGATCTTCGATGCATCCGTGCGACGCGAGAACATGCTTTCCCCGAAAAAAGCGGCCCCGAGTGTCACGCCGTAGACCCCGCCGACAAGTTCTTCGCCCTCCCAGATTTCCAGGGAATGGGCATGGCCCAAGCCCTGCAGATCCAGGTAAAGGCGGCGGATTTCGGCGTTGATCCAGGTTTCGTCCCGGTCGGCGCAGGCATCGACGACATCGCCAAAGGCCCGGTTGACCGTCACCCGATGCGGCCAGCGCCGCATGCGCCGCGCGAGGCTGCGCGAGACGTGAAAACGGTCCAGCGGAAAGATGCCGCGTCTGCGCGGGTCGACCCAGAAGACATCGGGGTCGTCGCGCGTTTCGGCCATCGGAAAAATGCCCGCCGCATAGGCGTTCAGCAGCAGTTCGGGCGTGATCACCGGGTCCGTCATGGACGGGCCCGATGCGTGTCACGGGGGATCACCCTCAGGCGGGAAGATGCGTCTTCAGCCAATGTTCCAGCCAGTGGATGTTGTAATTGCCGGTCTGCACGTCCTCTTCCTGCAAAAGGGCATGAAAGAGCGGAATGGTCGTGTCCACACCGTCCACGATCAACTCTCCCAAGGCACGGGCCAGGCGCGCCAGCGCCTCGGGGCGGTCGCGGCCATGCACGATCAGCTTGCCGATCAGGCTGTCGTAATAGGGCGGGATCCGGTAGCCGTCATAGAGGGCGGAGTCGATCCGGACACCCAGACCGCCGGGGGCGTGATACTGGGTGATACGTCCGGGGCAGGGGGCGAAATTCGGAAGTTTCTCGGCGTTGATCCGCACTTCGATGGCATGCCCGTTGATCGCGAGGTCCTCTTGCGTGAAGGACATCGGCAGCCCTTCGGCCACGCGGATCTGTTCGCGCACGAGATCGACACCGAAGATCGCCTCTGTTACGGGGTGTTCCACCTGCAGGCGGGTGTTCATCTCGATGAAGTAGAATTCGCCGTTCTCATAGAGAAATTCGATCGTTCCGGCACCGATATAGTTGATCTTGGCCACGGCATCCGCGCAAACCTTGCCGATACGCGCGCGTTCCTCGGGGCTGATCACGGGACCGGGGGCTTCTTCGAAGACCTTCTGGTGCCGCCGCTGCAACGAGCAGTCACGCTCGCCCAGATGGACGGCGCGGCCCTTGCCGTCACCGAAGACCTGGATCTCGATATGGCGCGGTGTGGTCAGGTATTTCTCGATATAGACCTCGTCATTGCCGAAGGCGGCCTTGGATTCCGACCGGGCGGTCATGAAGGCGCTTTCCATGTCGGCCTCGGTCATGGCGACCTTCATGCCGCGTCCGCCGCCACCGGCAGTGGCCTTGACGATCACCGGATAGCCGATTTCCGCGCCGATACGCTTGGCGTCCGCAAGCGTCGGCACACCGCCATCGGATCCGGGCACGCAAGGCACGCCAAGCGCCTTCATCGTGTCCTTGGCGGTGATCTTGTCGCCCATGATGCGGATATGTTCGGCGGTGGGGCCGATGAAGGTGATGCCGTGATCCTCGACGATCTGCACGAAATTCGCGTTCTCGGACAGAAAGCCGTATCCGGGATGGATCGCCTGTGCGCCCGTGATCTCGCAGGCCGAGATGATCGCCGGGATCGAAAGGTAGCTGTCCGTGGACGGGGGCGGGCCGATGCAGACGGCCTCGTCGGCCATGCGCACATGCATCGCGTCGGCATCGGCGGTCGAATGCACGGCCACCGATTTGATGCCCATTTCACGGGCGGCACGGATCACGCGCAAGGCAATCTCGCCACGGTTCGCAATCAGGATCTTGTCGAACATTGCCAAGGCCTTATTCGATGATCATCAGGGGTGCGCCATATTCCACGGCGGCACCGTCTTCGACCAGGATACGCTTGACCGTGCCCGATTTCGGCGCCGGAATGTGGTTCATGGTCTTCATCGCCTCGATGATCAGAAGGGTGTCACCCTCCTTGACCTGCGCGCCGACGGTGACGAAGGCGGGCGAGCCTGGTTCTGCTTGCATGTAGACCGTGCCCACCATCGGCGATGTCACCGCGCCCGGTAGCGTGGCAGGATCTTGCGCGGCGGCTGCCGCAGGCGCGGCGGCAGCCGGGGCCGGGGTTGCGGCTGCGGGTGCCGCAGCATACTGGACCGGCGCGGCCGGGGCCGCATAGGTCACATTCGGTGCGGCGCGGCTGACACGTACGTTCAGGCTGTCGTCCTCGCCATATTCGCGCATCACTTCCAGCTCGGTCAGGTCATTCTCGCGCAGCAGTTCCGCAAGGGCCTGAATGAAGGCAACGTCGCTGTCATGGTTCTTCTTCGTCATATTGTCCTCGACCGGTTTTGACAGGGCTGCAAGGGGTTCGGCCAGCGACCGACCCTGCGCTATTCTGACCCGCTTATAGGTCATCGTGCCGTCAGGGAAAAGCGGCCAATTCGCATGCCGCGCCGCTGCGAACAGGCCGGTCCATGCCGCAGCCCTGCGATCTGCACGATTGCGCGGCGTGCGCCATGGTGCTTTTCTGCCCCAGTCAGGGGAGGGCGGACATGAATATATCGAACTGGTTGCAGCGGCAGGCGCAGGTGCATGGGGACTGGCCGGCCCTGTTTCTGGGGCGCGACTGCGTGGCGGATTATGGCCAGTTCCATGCGCGGGCGGCAGCTGTTGCCGGTTGGCTGGACACGCAAGGCCTGCGCCAGGGCGATCGCATCGTCCTTTTCATGAAGAACAGGCCGGAATTTCTGATCTTGCTTTACGGGATCTGGATGGCGGGGGCCGTGGCTGTTCCCGTGAATGCCAAGCTTCACGGACGCGAGGCGGCCTGGATCGTGGGCGATGCCGGGGCGCGCCTGGCTTTTGCTTCGCCGGGGCTTGCCGAGGATCTGGCGCAAGCGCTTGAACAGGACGGGGCGGAGGCCCCTGTGATCGTGGCGGATCCCGGCGGGTTGGCGGATGTGCTGACCCATGACCGGAAGGCTGAACCTTGCCCGCTGGCACCGCAGGACCTGGCGTGGCTTTTCTATACATCCGGCACGACAGGGCGGCCCAAGGGGGTGATGATCACCCACGGGATGCTGTCGGCGATGTGCCTGTCCTACCTGGCCGATGTCGATCACGTCAGCCCCGAGGATTCAGCCCTTTATGCAGCTCCCCTTAGCCATGGGGCGGGGCTTTATGCGCTGGTGCATGTGCTGATGGGGGCGCGCCACGTCTGCCCGGCGTCGGGCGGGTTCGATCCGGCGGAAATCCTTGATCTGGCGGCGCATCACGGACGCACTCACATGTTTGCCGCCCCCACGATGGTCAAGCGGATGACCGCATTCGCCCAGTCGACGGGGCAGAACGGTGCGGGCCTGCGCACCATCGTCTATGGCGGCGGGCCGATGTACGTGGCCGATATCGTCGAAGCGGTCGAAGTCTTCGGGCCGGTCTTCGTGCAGATCTATGGCCAGGGCGAATGCCCGATGAGCATCACGGCGCTCTCACGTGCGGATGTGACGGATCGCAGCCACGCGGCTTGGCGGGCCCGGCTGGGATCGGTCGGTCGGGCGCAATCGGTGGTCGAGGTCAAGATCGGCGACGCGAATGGAGCGGCCCTGCCGCCGGGCCAGATCGGCGAGATCATGGTGCGGGGCGCTACGGTCATGCCGGGTTACTGGCGCAACGCCGAAGCCACGGCGAAAACCATCCAGGATGGCTGGTTGCGCACCGGCGACATGGGGGTTCTGAACGGCGAAGGGTATCTGACACTGCACGACCGCAGCAAGGACATGATCATCTCGGGCGGCACCAATATCTATCCCCGCGAAGTCGAGGAGGCGCTGTTGACTCACCCCGACCTGCACGAAGTTTCAGTCGTGGGACAGCCCGATCCCGAGTGGGGTGAGATCGTCGTCGCCTTCGTGGTGCCAAGGGCGGGGGCGGTTCTGGATCATGCCGCGCTGGACGGGCATTGCCTGGCGCAGATCGCCCGGTTCAAGCGGCCAAAGGCGTATATCGTTCTGACCGAGTTGCCCAAGAACAATTATGGCAAGGTCTTGAAGACCGCGCTGAGGGAGCGACTGGCCGGGGAAAAGCTGCAGGTTCTGGCCTGAAGGGCATTGTAAATTCCGCTTCGCACCATTTGAAAACGGTGTAAATATAACTGGATTGTAGGGGCTTGCCGGATCAAGCTTCAGCAATCCGACAGGGGCGAAGCAAGGGTGCCTGAACGATGCCGCAGCGACAACTGACCGGCGGGCGGATCCGCGAACGGCGCATCGCGCTGGGGCTGCGCCAGGCGGATCTGGCGCGTGACGTGGGAATCTCGGCCTCGTATCTGAACCTGATCGAACACAGCCGGCGGCGGATCGGCGGCAAGCTGCTGCTGGATCTGTCGGCTGCCCTTGGGGTCGAGCCTTCGGCGCTCACCGAAGGGGCGGAAGCCGCACTGATTGCCACGCTGCGCGATGCAGCGACTGCCGCACCAACCGTGCGGCCCGAAATCGAGGGTATCGAGGATCTGGCTGCGCGCTTTCCTGGCTGGGCCGAACTGCTTGCCGAACGCCATCGCCGTGTCCTGTCGCTGGAGCGGACGGTGGAACAGCTGTCGGACCGGTTGACCCACGATCCCTATCTGGCCGCCTCGATGCACGAAGTCCTGTCGACCGTCACGGCCATCCGGTCGACGGCGGCGATCCTGGTGGACCCGCGCGAGATCGAGCCGGAATGGCGCGACCGATTTCACCGCAATATCAATGAAGATGCGGCGCGGCTTGCGCAAAGTGCCCAGGCGCTTGTGGGATACATGGATGGCGCGGGCAAGGCCGATGCGGCCCTGAGCTCGCCCCAGGATGAGATAGAGCGCTTCCTGACGGCCCGCGCGTATCATTTCGCGGAACTGGAAGCCGAGGATCCCTTGCCAGATGGCACGATTGACGACCTGATCGGCGCGGCTGATACACTGCAATCGGCATCGGCCAAGACGCAAGGCCGCTCCTACCTGGAGCGATACCGCAACGATGCCCTGCGCCTGCCGCTTGCCCGACTGCGTGCCGCCAGGGTTCAGGCGGGATCCGACGAGGATGCATCTGACCCGCTTTATCTTGCAGCGCGCCTGTCGGTCGACCCGGCCACGGTGATGCGCCGACTTGCCAGCCTGCCGCCAGACCCCGAGGCGGGTGGCCAGGCGGGACCGGTTGGTCTTGTCAGTTGCGATGCCTCGGGCACGCTGCTGCTGCGCCGCCCGATCGACGGCTTCGCCCTGCCACGCTTTGGCGCCGCATGTCCGCTATGGCCGCTGTTTGCGGCGCTCAATCGCCCGATGACCCCGATTCGCCGGACCTTGCGGCAAAGCGGTCAGCACGGGCGTCGCTTTCGCAGCTTTGCCATCGCGCAGCCGGTCGGACAGACCGAATACAACACCGAACCCCTGTTCGAAGCGCATATGCTGATCCTGCCACTGGCCCAGGACAGCGTGACGCCGCGCGGATCGGCCTCGGTCGCGGGGGGCGAGCCCCCGCGCGAGGTTGGCGTCAGTTGCCGGATTTGCCCGGCTGAAGCCTGTCCCGGGCGGCGCGAGCCGTCGATCCTGACAGATGGGTTTTGACAGGATGCCGCCCAGCGACGATAGTTGAGCCTGGCACTGCCGTGTCACCCTGCAAAGAAGGGTGGCCCGCAGGCCGAACCGCTACATTCCAGGGGAGGGGAAAGTGGCATGTCCAAGCGTGTGCTGATCATCGAGGATGAGCCGAATATCATCGAGGCCATAAGTTTCATCCTGTCGCGTGACGGCTGGCATGTGGACAGCCATTCCAACGGGCATGACGCTGTGTCGGTCGTGCGCGCGCGCGCACCCGATCTGGTGATCCTGGACGTGATGCTGCCGGGGCGAAGCGGTTACGAAATCCTGACGGATCTGCGTGCTCAGCCCGAAACCCATGATCTTCCTGTTCTGATGCTGACCGCGCGCGGCCAGGCCCGCGATCGTGAACTGGCCGAGCGTGCGGGGGCCAGCCGATTCATGACCAAACCCTTTTCGAACGCCGATGTGATCGAGGCGCTGAACGCGCTGGTGGCCCGATGAAGGACAAGTCCATCCCGGTGTTTCTTGAGCGGCGCAGCTATCGCCAGAGACGCCTGATGGATGCGGCGCGCCTGCTGCCGCTGCTTGGGGCGCTGTTGTGGATGGTGCCTTTGCTCTGGCCCAGGGTGCAGCCTGCGCAAGGGTCCGAAACGGCGGCGGTTTCGACCTCAAGCGCGATCCTCTACATGTTCGCGGTCTGGATGTTCCTGGCGCTCGCGGCGCTGTTTCTGTCGGTGATGCTGGACACCAAGGCCGAAACGCGGGATCCCAGGGACGACTAGGGCCGGCGGATGGCAACCCTCAATATCCTGATAGCGGTTTGCCTGGGCTATGTCGCGATGCTGTTCGCGGTAGCCTTTATGGCCGAGCGCGCGGCCCTCAGGGGGCGGGGAAACTGGTTGCGTTCGCCGTGGATCTACACGCTGTCCTTGTCGATCTACTGCACCGCTTGGACCTTTTATGGCGCGGTCGGCTATGCCGCGCGCTCGGGTCTGGAATTCATGACGATCTATCTTGGCCCCACGCTGGTCATGATCGGCTGGTGGTGGGCGTTGCGCAAGATGGTGCGGATCGGACGCACACAGCGCATCACATCGGTCGCGGATCTGATTTCCTCCCGCTATGGCAAGTCCGGCGTGCTGGCGGTCTGTGTAACGCTGCTGGCCGTGGTCGGGATCACCCCTTACATTTCCTTGCAGTTGCAGTCTGTTACGCTGTCCTTCTCAAGCTTTGCCGTCAGTGATGCCGAGGGTGCCGAGCTGATCGCGACCTATGATACCGCTCTTTGGGTGGCAGTCGGGCTGGCAATGTTCACCATCCTTTTCGGCACGCGCAACCTGGATGCCAACGAACGCCATCACGGTGTGGTCATGGCCATCGCCGTCGAGGCGGTGGTCAAGCTTTTCGCGCTGATCGCCGTCGGTGTCTTCGTGGTCTGGGGGTTGGCCGGAGGGGTTGGTCCAATGATGGAGAGAATTGATGCCTCGCAAATCGGTCAGTGGCAGGTAAACGGGGGGCGATGGGCCGGGCTGACCCTATTGTCCGCGGCCGCTTTCCTGACCCTGCCGCGAATGTTCCAGGTGCTTGTCGTCGAGAATGAGGACGAGGGCCATCTGCGCACGGCAGCATGGGCCTTTCCCACCTACCTGATGCTGATGAGCCTCTTCGTGGTGCCCATCGCTGTCATGGGGCTTGAGCTGATGCCGCCGGGATCCAACCCGGATCAGTTCGTGCTGACGGTGCCGCTGTCGCAGGGGCGCGACGGTCTGGCGATGCTGTCTTTCCTTGGCGGCTTTTCCTCGGCGACCTCGATGGTGATCGTGGCGGCGATCGCGCTGGCGACGATGGTATCCAACCATATCGTGATGCCGATCTTTCTGCGCGTGACGCAAGGGGGGGCAAGCGGGCCGACGGATGTGCGCCACGTGGTGATCCTGGCGCGGCGCATGTCGATCGGCGTGGTGCTGGGGCTGGGATATCTTTACTACAAGGTTTCGGGCGGTGGCACCGCGCTGGCCGCGATAGGGCTGGTGTCCTTTGCCGGGTTGGCGCAGCTTCTGCCGGCGATGATTGGCGGTATCTTCTGGCGCGGGGCGACGCGCAACGGCGCCCTGGCGGGCCTGCTGGTGGGTTTCGCGATCTGGGCATGGTCGCTGCTTCTGCCGCAGTTCGGCGGCGGCGCATTGTCGCCCGGCGTGATGGAACAAGGGCCATGGGGGATCTCCTGGCTGCGCCCCGAGGCGATGTTCGGGATCGAGGGGGTGGACCCGCTTCTGCATGCGGCACTGTGGTCGCTTTCGCTGAACGCGCTGGTTTTCGTCGTTGTCTCGCTGATCAGTTTCCCTTCACCACTGGAGCGGCTGCAGGGCGCACAATTCGTCAATATCTTCGAGCATTCCAGCAATCCGCAAAGCTGGTCGGGCGGTATCGCGCAATCCGAGGATCTTATGATCATGGCACAGCGTATCCTTGGCCCTGCCGAAGCGCAGAGTTTCTTTCAGACCGAAGCCGCGCGGCAGGGGCTGGCCGGTTATCTGCCTGAGCCTACACCGGATTTCCTGGCCCGGCTGGAGCGTGAGCTGTCAGGTGCCGTGGGCGGTGCGACCGCCCATGCGATGGTGGCGCAGATCATGGGCGCGGCCACGGTTTCGGTCGAGGATCTGTTGGCCGTGGCAGACGAGACAGCGCAGATGATGGAATATTCCAGCCAGCTTGAGGCGAAATCCAGCGAACTGACACGTACCGCGCGCCAGCTGCGCGCCGCCAATGAAAAGCTGACCCAGCTGTCGGTACAGAAAGACGCCTTTCTCAGCCAGATCAGCCATGAACTGCGCACGCCCATGACCTCGATCCGGGCCTTTTCCGAGATTTTGCGCGATGCCGACGGTTTGCAACCGAAGGATCTGACCCGCTACGCCTCGATCATCCATGCAGAGGCGATCCGCCTCACGCGGCTGCTGGATGACCTTCTGGACTTGAGTGTTCTGGAAAACGGACAAGTCAGCCTGAATATCCGCGAGGGTTTGCTGTCCGATGTCATCAGCCATTCCATCGCTGCCACCGGTGCCGATATGCATGCGCTGCGCGTACGCCGGGTTGGTCCGGCCTCGGAGGTCATGTTGAACACCGATCTTGACCGGCTGGCACAGGTTTTCATCAACCTGATCGCCAACGCACAGAAGTATTGCGACGCGGAACGGCCCGAACTGACGATCGAGGTGAACCGCCGCGGCGGTCGGATCATCGTCGATTTCATCGACAACGGATCGGGTATCCCGCCGGAGGCCCAAAGCATGGTGTTCGAGAAATTCTACCGCGTCGCCGACCGTCAAGCCGGGGGCGCTGGGCTGGGGCTGGCCATCTGCCGCGAGATCATGGCGCGCCTTGGTGGCACGCTTGGTTATCTTCCGGGGCAGGGCGGGGGCGCCTTCAGGGTCAGCCTGCCCGCGGCGCAGCGCATGGCGGCGCGATAATCCGAAAACCGGCAAGGATTAAGAAAATCGCAACCCTCCTGGGGCTATACAGGTTTCATGAACCTGCAGAAGCAGTGGCGGAGGCGATGATCGGTACAGCAACAAATGCAGGTTTGCGGCGCAAGGCCAGGATGGCGCGGGATGAACAGCAGTCCCGGGCGATGTCACCGCAACGCGCCTTGCGGTTGGCTTTGGAGAAAACGGCGGATGAAGACCTTTCGCTGGCCCTGATCGCCGCCTCCTGCGAGCGGACAAAGATGGATCACGCCGGGCTGATCGACTTGATCCCCGACGCGATGCTGTTGATCCTGATCGATGGACCTGACGGCGCAACCGGGGTCCTGGCGATGGACGGTGCCATATTGTCTTCGTTGATCGAAGTGCAGACCATGGGCCGGGTGTTGCCACGACCGGCGCCGGACCGGCCGGTGACGCGCACGGATGCAGCACTTGCCGCACCTTTGGTTAGCGGCGTGCTGGCGCGCGTCACGGATCATTTGTCGGATCATCCCGATCGCCATTGGGCCTGTGGCTACAGGTTTGGCGCGATGATCGAGGATCGGCGCAGCCTGGGCCTGGCGCTGATGGCCCCCGACTATCCGCAATACCACGTCTTCCGCCTGCCGCTGGATATCGGGCCGGGTGTCCGCACGGGCGAGGTGCTGTTGGGGCTTCCGCTGCGACCCGATCCTGCGGTTGTCGCGGCAGCTGAGCCCGCCGATCCCTCGCGCCAGTTGCAGGACAGGGTGCTTGCGGCCCCGGCGCGGCTGGATGCGGTCCTGTGCCGCCTGCAGTTGCCGCTTTCGGCAATCCGCGCCCTGTCTGTTGGCGATGTGCTGGCTGTTCCGCCCGAGGCGATGCGCGAGATCTCGATCGAGGTCGCGGGCGCGCGGCGGCTTGCGACAGCCCGGCTTGGAAAGCTCGACGGGCTGCGCGCGCTCAGGCTGAATCCATCAGGTCAGGGACGGGCGCCGGGCGTCGTCACGATGGACGATTCAGGTGGGGTAGATCCCGACGATGCGCCGAAATTGTCCCTGGCGCTGGCTGCAGCAGTGCCGGATCCCGCAGCCCAGCCCCCGCGCAACGCGGCCCAGCAAACGAAGGCAAGTGTCCTGACCGGCGGGGAACTTGATGCCACCATGGTCATCCCCAGCTTTCAGGAAGATCTGATCGCTGAGGAAAAAGAAGAAGGCGACCCGTTCCAACAGGTCGCCTTGTCATTCGGTGAAGATCCGGCAGCCGCCTGAGATCAAGGGGCTTTACGGGCTTCAGAGCCCGCCACGCTCTGCGATCGCGTCAAGTTGCGGGCGCAAACCGGCCAGGTCATACCCTGCCTGTGCCGTAGCCTGCATGATCTGGTCTACCGGCAGATGGCCCGCCTGCCCAAGTGACCAGACCACGGAACAGCGCGTGCCCGACGCGCAATAGGCAAGAACAGGGCCAGTGGACCCCTCGATCAGGTCGCGCTGCTTCGCAACACGGTCCTGGGTCATGGTCTGATGCGTGAGCGGCAGCGCATGAAACGCAAGGCCCGCGGCGGCGGCTGCATCGGCCATCACAGCGGCCTGGTGCGAGGGGGGAACCTCTTCGTCCGGGCGGTTGCAAATAAGGGTCGTGAATCCTGCTGCCTTGATCGCCGCGATATCCTCGGGGTCGATCTGCGGCGAGACGGCGTAGCGGGGTGTGATCTGACGAATATCCATGATCTCGCTTTATTCCGCCGGAACTGTCCTGTCCAGCGTGACGCGCAGCTTCGGCGCCAGCGCCATGCCGGCCAGCATCGCCGCGCCAAAGACCCAATGCCAGAGCCCGCCATAGGACAGTGACGCGATCGCGGGGCCGGGGCACAGGCCAGCCAGCCCCCAGCCTGCGCCAAACATGGTCGATCCCAGCACAAGGTTACGACTGACCTTGGGGTCTTGCGGTTCCGGGAAGGTCCCTCCGACCAGCGGCTTGCGTCCCGGCACCAGCCGCCATGCGATCGCCATAGGGATGATCGCGCCACCCATCACGAAGGCCAGCGTCGGATCCCAGTCGCCGAATACATCCAGCCAACCCTGGACCTTGGCGGTATCGGTCATGCCCGACACGAACAGGCCTGCACCAAATAGACCACCTGCGATGAATGCATAGAGAAGCCGCATCAGATCACCCCCAGAAGATGGCGGAAGAACACAACCGTCAGGCCGCCCGCAAGGATATAGAATACGGTGGCGACGATGCCGCGCAGGCTGAAGCGTGAGATGCCGCAAACCCCGTGACCCGATGTGCAGCCATTGGCCAGCCGTGTGCCCGCGCCGACAAGAAGCCCGGCCGCGATGATCACCACAGGATTGGACGACACATGCGTATCGACATGCCCGTAAAGCGGATAAAGCAGGATCGGCAGCAGGATGACCCCCGCCAGGAAGATCAGCCTTTCCGATGCCGTGCTGCGCCCGCTGCCATCGACCAGACCGCCGATAATGCCGCTGGCCCCCATGATGCGGCCATTGGCCAGCAGGTAGACGGCCCCCCCGGTCCCGATGAGCAAGCCGCCCACAAGGCCCCAAATCCAATCCTGTTCCATTGTCGTCCTGTCCTGTTGGTTCGCGGTAAAACGCTCCGGTCGCGATCTTGCGCCGCGTCCGGACGGTTGGTCAAAGCTTGTTGACCGGTACTTTCAGAAACACATCGCCCTTTTCATCCGCTGGCGGCATCTGGCCCGCGCGCATGTTCACCTGCAGCGAGGGGATGATCAGCTTGGGCATGGCCAGTTGGGCATCGCGCGCATCGCGCATCTTGACGAAACTGTCGCGGTCCTTGCCGGCGCCAACATGGATGTTGCCGGCCTTCTGCGCGGCCACCGTGGTTTCCCAGGCATATTCATCCCGCCCCGGCGCCTTGTAATCGTGGCAGACGAAAATCCGCGTCTCGTCTGGCAAGGCCAGGATTTTCTGGATCGAGTTGAACAGCACCTCGGACGAGCCGCCGGGAAAATCGCAGCGCGCCGTGCCGAAGTCCGGCATGAAGAGGGTATCGCCCACGAAGGCTGCATCCCCGATCACATAGGTCAGACAGGCTGGCGTATGACCCGGCGTATGCAGCACATCGCCGCGCATCTGCCCGATCATGAAACTGTCGCCCTCTTCGAAAAGGCGGTCGAACTGGCTGCCGTCGCGCTGGAATTCGGTCCCTTCGTTGAAGACCTTGCCGAACGTGTCCTGCACGATCTTGATACGGTCGCCGATGCCGATCTTGCCGCCGACGCGTTCCTGGATGTAGGGGGCCGCCGACAGGTGATCGGCATGCACATGGGTTTCCAGCAGCCACTGCACGTCAAGGTCATGATCGCGTACATAGGCGATCACCGCATCAGCCGAGCGCGTGTCGGTGCGTCCCGAGGCATAGTCGAAATCCAGCACGGAATCGATGATGGCGCAGGCGCTGCCAGATGGGTCCTTGACCACGTAAGAGACGGTATTGGTGGCTTCGTCGAAAAAGGCCTTGACCTCAGGTGTCATGAACATGTCCTCCATTTTCCGAAACATATATTGTGATTTGCATGTGTATCAAGGCCTATGTGGAGGCTGATGCCGGCCTGGCCGCCATCCGTGACAGTTTTCGGCCGTTGCGCCGGCCTCTTGCCCGAGGTTTGACCTGCATCAAGGTCGATGTGGCGCCCCGATGACAGACTGACAAGGGAGAAGGGAGACTCGCGAATGAAAACAACTCAAGACCGCCGTGCCACGCTGCTCAAGCGCCTGTCCGAACTGGACAGCCGTCTTCATGCGATCGAGGCAGAGCTGGACCAGCCGCATACCAAGGATTGGGATGACATGGCCATCGAGACCGAAGGCGACCAGGTTCTCGAACGCCTCGGCCAGAGCGGTCTGGACGAGGTCCGGCGCATCATGGCGGCGCTTCAGCGGATCAAATCGGGCGATTACGGCGCCTGCACCATCTGCGGGGCGCAGATTTCGGAAGAGCGTCTGGATGTTTTGCCAGCGACTCCTTTCTGCAAGGCCTGCGCGGCCGAGCATTGAAACAACCCTGGAAAAAAGGAGGTTTGCATGACCGAACAGCTGCCAAAGGAAATGCTGCAACCGATCAACCAGTTGGAGGCCCTGATCCGCGCGACGCCGGATAGCGAGAGGGCGCAGTTGCAGGGCGATTTGCACAGGCTTTGCGAAAGGCTGGAGCGCGAGGGTTATGCAATCCCCGACCGCTTGCGCGAATTGGATGAGATGCTGACGGATGGCCAGGTCGAAGCCCAGTTTGACAACCTTCCCGTGTGAATGCGATTTTTGACTCGCCTCTTTCCCCGCGGGTGCCCGAACAGGTCTTGCCAGACAGGCACTTGATTTTGCACAGTTGCGCCAGGCTGTGCGGGCGCGGATGCCCGCTGGCCATCCGCCGGGCAATGACCCGGCGGCTGGGTGAACGGAAAAGGGGCTGACGGCGTGGGCAGGACGATCCGGCAGGAGCAACGCGACGGGGTTGCCATACTCAGGCTATCCGATCCGCCATCCAACACGCTGACGCGGGCCATGCGCGCCGATCTTGACCAGGCGCTGTCAGAGGCAATCGCAGATCCCGACATCATCGCCATCGTGCTGACCGGTCTGGGAGATGCGCCGACACGCGGCCTGTCCGCGGGGCTTGACCTGCGCGAGGCCGAGACCGGCTTTGCCGAACCCGCTCCGGCCGCGCTTTGCCGCAAGATCGAAGACAGTCCCAAGCCCGTGGTTGCCCTGCTGCACGGTTTGACGCATGGGGCCGGGGTTGAGCTTGCGCTGGCGGCTCATGCGCGTCTGGCCACGGCTGATGCCTCGATCGGTTTTCCCGACGTGATGATGGGGCTTTGCCCCGGCGCTGGGGCCACGCAGATCCTGACGCGCATACTTGGGGCGCAGGGTGCGCTGGACCTGCTGCTGACCCAGCATCCGCGCCTGTTGCGCGCCAGGGCGATGAAACCCCTTGTCGATTGGCTGATCCCCCAGGATGACGATGCGCTTTCGGCTGCGCTGAGCGTGGCGCGGGGGCTGGGTGAACGCAGCGCAGCGGGTGATGCGCTGCGCCGCAGCGGTGACAATGACGCGGGGCTTGCCGACTTCGCGGCCAATGCCGCAGCCATTGCCGCGCGGCGCGCGCAGGTTGCCCTGAGCCCCAATATCGCGGGCGCAAGAATTGTCGACTGTGTCGAGGCGGCGTGCTTGCTGCCCTATCAGGCGGGGCTGGCCTTTGAGGCGGTTGCTTTTCAGGACCTTGTCGACTCCGACCTGTCAAAGGCACTGCGCCATGCGATGTTCGCTGAAAGGCGCGCGCCCAACATGCCAGAACTGGCCCGTGTGGCGCCGGCCAGCGCGCCGCAATTGCAGCAGGCCGGGATTGTTGGTGGCGGGGCGCAGGGCGCGGGGCTGGCTGCCGCCTGTCTTGAAGGCAATCTGCCGGTGATGCATTTCGAACGCGATGACGCAGCCCTTCTGGCGCTGGAGGGCAGGGTCGAGGCATTGCTGGCGCAAATGGTCAAGGCGGGGCGGATACCCGAAGCCGATCTGCCGCGTCGCCGCGCGCTATGGCGCGGCACGACCGATTTCGCTGATCTGAGGCGGGCCGATCTGCTGATCGAGGTCGTGGCCGATATCCTGTCCACCAAGACACAAGTGATGACCGCGCTGGACCGTGTCGCAGCCGAGGGCGCCATTCTTGTCACGACTTCGGCGCGGCATCCGATCTACCGGATTGCCGGTGCAACGTCACGACCCTCGCAGGTCCTCGGGCTGCGCCTGCCTGCTCCCGTTCATCTGACCCGTCTTGCCGAAGTGATTCCGGGCGGGGGCACATCCGATCTGACGGTGGCTCGTGTGGTCGGGCTGTTGCGCGACAGGCTGCGGCGCATCGTGGTGCGCACCGGCACCGGGGGTGGCGGCCTGGGCGATCCTCTCATGGCCGCCTTGCGCGGCGCGGGTGCCAGCATGTTGCGCCTTGGCGCGACCCCGGCCGAGATCGACGACGCGCTGATCGAACACGGATTTGCCCAAGGTCTGTTCCGGCAGATGGACATGCAGGGCCTGGATAATTGCCTAACCCGTGGGCGCGATGTGACAGCGCGCCTGGTGGCCGCGCATGATCCGGCACTGGTGCCGGCCTATCTGGGCGATCTTGATCGGCTGGTGATGGCTGGCAGAACCGGTCAAGGGGCGGGGCGTGGCTATTTCCTGTGGCAGGACGGGCAGCCCCATGATGATCCGGCCGTTCTGGCGATCCTTGATCTTGCGCCCGGCCGTCGGGCTGGCCAAGGCCCGGCCCTGGCCCCCGAAGCCATCGTGTTGCGCGCGGTGGCAGCCATGGCCAATGCCGGCGCGCGGTCACTGCGCGCGGGCTATGCGCTCAGACCATCGGATATCGACGCGGTCATGATCAACGCACACGGATTTCCCCGCTGGCACGGCGGGCCGATGAAAGCCGCCGATCTGGTGGGGCTGTTCGACATCCTTCAGGCGCTCAAGCGGTTTACCGTAGAGGATTCGGAAATCTATACTCCCGATCCGGGTTTCGCGGCGCTGATCAAGGAAGGTGAGAATTTTGACGCACTGAACCGGATCGGCCGGAAGAGACGTACGATACCGGGCTGAGGCGCACCTTCGCCGATCAGTTCAGGAAAACCCCGATTACGACCATCATCAGGCCGATCACCGACAGGAAGAGCGCACCGAGGTTGATCGGTACGACGCCCTGTATGACGCTGCGCAGATCGTCATCGGACAGGTTGGCGCGTTTCGCTGCTGCAACCTTGAAGATGCACCAGACCAAACCGCACAAACCGGCGACGGACACGAGGGCACCTCCCCAAATCAATCCTTGCATGTTCTTGCTCCTGTTTCGCCCTCTTGCCATATCGCATCGCTTCGCGTGCCGCAACGCGTCGCCTTTTCACATCAACGGTCTTGCAGGGCGCGGGGGCGGGCGATAGGGAAGGGCATCCAACCGGAGGCCGAGACCATGAGCGACACAAGCACCGATGCCACCTACAGCGTTGCCGCCGAAGAACTGCGCGCTTTCATCGAACGCTACGAGCGCCTGGAGGCCGAGAAGAAGGATATCGTGGATGCGCAAAAGGAAGTGATGGCCGAGGCCAAGGGCCGCGGCTACGACACCAAGGTTCTGCGCAAGGTCATTTCGCTGCGCAAGCGCGACAAGGACGATATCGCCGAGGAAGAAGCCGTGCTTGAGATGTACAAGGCAGCACTTGGCATGATCTGACGGGCCATCCGGGTCCGCGGCGCGCTTCGGGCCTGATAAGTAAATGCTTTTGGCTGGCCAGCTCTGCGATCAGGGAACGATCAGTTCCACACCGGGCAGGCGCTGGATTACGAAGATGTCCTCCTCGTAAAGCTCGGTCACCTGCGCGATCAGATCATCTGTCCAGCCAGGCAGATCGACCTCTTCCACGATTTCTTCATCCAGCGCGAACTTGTCCAGGAACGCCGCGATGACGCGCCGTTTCTGGATTTCGGTCATCACCGGATGCGCCTTGAGATAGGCCCGGAATCGTTTCATGCCGGCCGGTGACATGATCTCGGACAGCAGATCGAACCCGCCGATGATCTTGGTGTTGGGCGCGATGCCCGCCATTTCGCGGATCAGATGGGCCCAGATCAGGGGCGTATCCTCGTTGCACCAGACTGTGACCTCGATATCCGGCACGGCATGACGGATCCGCGCCAGCAGTTCGGACCAGCGCAGGTTCAGTGGATCGGACCCGTTCATGAATTCCAGAAGATCGGTGTCGGGGGCCAGAGCGAAGACTGCAGGCAGGAAAGTTGCGGGATTTCGCAGCGCCAGGCACAGTTCGATCTGGTCATTGGGAAACAGGGCGCGCAGGCGCGCAAGCTTCACCTCGGCGCCCGGATAGAATACGCCCTTGCCCACGGCCAGCTTGGGTACGGAAAAGAAATTGTCGTTCGACAGGATCATGCGGTCAGGCAGATCGCCCTCCAGGATCGCATCCAGCAGCAATTCGCGCGCATCCGGCGCGGGATTGCCCTCGGTCATGGCATGCAGCGTGTCGCGCAGCAGACGCCGATAGCGCGAAGGTCCGGGCACGGCCACGCCCAGCTTGCCGAAGGCCTCGTTGTTCTTGAGCATGCACTTGATCAGCCGATCTTCGTCGGTGGCATGAACGCCCGCGTGCAGAACGATGTGCATGCTGTCTTTCTCTCGCCTTGCTGGACAGTTGTCTTGCGGACTATAAGCTCTTTTCTGGACAGTTGAACCGTATTCGGGCATGCAACGCGCCGGAATGCGACACGCGGCAAACGCAGGGCAGACATGAGCGACACCACCCTGATCCACAGGATCCAGCCGAGTTGGCGCCGCATGCTGACCCCGCTGCTAAGCCCTTGGTCTTTCGGGGCCTTGTTGATCGCGGCAATCGTGATCCTGCCGATCCTGTCGGTTGTCTGGATCGCGATGACCCCGGGCGAAAACATCTGGCCGCACCTGATTTCGACGACCCTGCCACGTTACCTGAAGAATACGGCTATCCTGATGCTGAGCGTGGGTGTGCTGGCGGGGCTGGTTGGTACCGGTGCCGCATGGCTGGTGTCACGTTACCGTTTCCCGCTATCGGGCTGGCTGGAGTGGCTGCTGCTTCTGCCACTGGCGATTCCGGCCTATATCGGCGCCTATGCGCTGGTGGATCTGTTCGAATATGCAGGTCCAGTGCAGACATGGCTGCGCCAGGTGATGGGATGGAGCACCTCACGCGATTACTGGTTCCCGCCGATCCGGTCGATGGGATCAGCGATCTTCGTACTGACGGCAGCCCTGTATCCCTATGTCTACCTGCTGGCGCGCGCGGCCTTCCGTGAACAATCCGCCGCCGCCGAGGAAGTGGCCCGGTCATTGGGGGCAGGTCCCTGGGGACGGTTCAGCCGCGTGGGACTGCCGCTTGCGCGTCCGGCGATCGCGGCGGGCATGGCCATCGTGATGATGGAGACGGTCAATGATTTCGGCGCCGTCGATTATTTCGCAGTGCAGACCCTGACCACGGGCATCTTCAGCGTTTGGCTGGAAGCCGGTAATGCGGCAGGTGCTGCGCAGATCGCATCTGTCGTGCTGGCGCTGGTGATCATGCTTGTCGCGCTGGAGAAATCCAGCCGGCGCCGCATCCGGTTCTTCAACCTGTCGACGCGCCACCGCGCGGTCGAGCGCGTGGCGTTGCAAGGCCCGGCAGGCTGGGTTGCCATGCTGCTTTGTCTTGTTCCATTTGGCGTAGGCTTTGTTTTGCCGGCCGGCGTGATCCTTTATCATGCGTTGAATAATTCAGATCGCTGGGCCGATCCTGCATTGCTGCGGGCGCTGTTCAATACGTTGACCGTGGGTGGGATCGCCGCAATGGTGACAGTTCTGGCAGGTGTGTTCATGGTTTACGGTGTGCGCCTGTCCGGGCGTCGCCTGCCGCGACTTTTGCTGCCCCTGACCACCATCGGCTATGCTGCACCGGGCGCGGTTCTGGGGGTAGGCTTGCTGATCCCGCTTGCGGCGCTGGATCACCGGATCGCCGACACGCTCGAGGCGTTGACGGGAGTCGATGTCGGGTTGCTATTGACCGGATCGGCCACGGCGCTGGTGCTGGCCTATACCGTGCGCTTCTTCGCGATCGCACAGGGCGCGGCGGATGCCGCGATGGGGCGTGTCTCGCCCAGTTTGCCAATGGCCGCACGGTCACTGGGGCGCAACCAGGGGCAGGTGCTGGGTCAGGTGTATTATCCGCTGATCCGGGGCTCCATCGCCTCGGCCCTGCTGCTGGTTTTCGTGGATTGCGTCAAGGAACTCCCCGCGACACTTCTGCTGCGGCCATTCAACTACAATACGCTGGCGACGCGAGTGCATGATCAGGCGAGCCTTGAAAACCTGGGCGATGCAGCCCCCGCGGCGATCCTCGTGATCCTGGTCGGTCTGGCGGCCGTTGGTCTTCTGGCGCGAACCAATCGCTAGCGCGCAAACCCACTTGCCACCCGCGCCGGGATTGCGTAAACGCCTGCGCAGTGCCCCTATAGCTCAGCTGGTAGAGCAACTGATTTGTAATCAGTGGGTCCGCGGTTCGAGTCCGTGTGGGGGCACCATCTTCTTCTTCCGCAGAATGTAGACGACTGGCAATGTGTGCCCGGGATGGGGTGGGCGTTCGGTTTTTCGCGTATGATGCACATTTGCGGTCGCGATGTCGCGCGCAATCCATATAACGATTCCCGGAGACATGTTTTGAGGAGGAGAGACGCCATGACATTTTTCAACACGATCACCGCAGCCCTGGCTGTCACCGGCCTTTGTGCCGGGATGGCATCGGCCGAAACGCGGATCACCTACAAGTCGGCCAAAGCCGGGTCGTCCTATTACCAGATGGGCGTGGAACTGGCCGAGGCGATGAAGGCCGGCACTGACGGGTCCGTGATCGTGACGATCGAGGAAAGCCAGGGATCGGTGCAAAACGTGATGGAGGCACGCGTGCGCGGCGCCGATTACGTGTTCACCACCCCGCCGTCGCTGGTCGGGTTGGCGCAGGCGGGCAAGGCTATGTTCGAGGGCAAGGGTGATCCCAAGTTCGACGAAATCCGCGCCCTGTTTCCGATTCCTTCGCTGACGATGCATTTCGTGATGTCTGCCGACAGCGGCGTGACCGATATCACAGGGCTCGAGGGCAAGACCATCCTCTTGGGAAAAGGGTCGTTCGGCGCCACGGAAGGCGAGAAATACATCGGCCTCTTCGGTCTGACCGACAAGGTGACCATTGCCGATGCGGAACTGTCCAACGCGGTCGCCGCGCTGAAGAACGGCCAGATCGACGGTTTCGTGACCGCAGGGTCATGGCCCGCGCCAAATGTAATCGAGGCCGCGGCCTCAACGCCTGTCACGATCCTTTCGCTGACACCCGATCAGGTCGCGGCAACCAAGCGCACCATGCTGACGATCCCGGCCGGAACCTATGCCGGACAGTCCGCCGATGTCGTGACGACGTCGCTGCCGGTCGTGGCCTATGCCACCACACAGATGGATGACGACACGGCCTATGCCCTGACCAAGACCTTCTGGGAAAGCAAGGCAAAGATGGCTGATACCGCCCCCTGGTGGGCCGGCGTCGATGCGGCGCTGATCGCCACCATCGAAGGCAAGATCCACCCCGGTGCCGTGCGCTATTACAAGGAAGCGGGTATCGCGCTGACAGACGCGCAGATGTAAGCGCCCTTTGACGTGCAACCGGACGCAGCCCGCGCAAGTCGTGGCGCTGCGTCCGAAGCGCGATTTTTCCCGAAAGAATTGGCGATGGACATACTTCCCAAGGGTCGTCTTGCGGCGGCGTTCTGGCTGAGCTTGGCGGTGGCGCTGGTCGGCTATCATCTGGCGCTGATTTTTTCCGGGTTGGTGCCCAATCTTGTCAGCAGGCCGCTGCACATGGCCTTCATCTTGCCCTTCGCGCTTGTGCTGGGGGCACGCTCGCGGGCGCATTGGCTGTCGGGTATCGTTCTGGCGACACTTGGGGTCGCGGCGGCGCTTTGGATCGCGGTGAACAGTGACCGGCTGGGCGATCAATACGGTTTTCTAGAGGGGAATTTCCAGGTGGCCGTGGCGGTGGTGCTGCTGGTGGTCACGCTGGAGACCGCGCGCCGCACCATCGGCTGGCCTTTGCCCCTGGTGGCGCTGGCGGCCTTGCTGTACGGGCTTTACGGTCAGCATATTCCGGGACAGTTCGGCCATTCCGGTACACCGCTGGAAAGTTATCTGGGTACGCTGACTATTGCTGAAGGCGGGATCTGGGGCAGTCTGACGGGCGTGTCGGTAGGGGTCGTTTCGATCTTCGTGATCTTCGGCGCGGTGCTGAACGCAGGCGAGGCGGGGCAGGGGTTCATGAATGTCGCCACCGCCGCTGCCGGCCGCCTGAAAGGCGGGGCGGCCAAGGTATCGGTCATCTCTTCGGCTCTGTTCGGGTCCATCTCGGGATCGGCTTCGGCCAATGTCGCTTCGACCGGGGCGATCACTTTGCCGGCGATGACGCGGCTGGGCTATCCCAAGCGTCTGTCGGCGGCGGTCGAGGCCGTGGCCTCGTCCGGGGGGCAGATCATGCCGCCGCTGATGGGGGCGGGCGCTTTTGTTATGGTTGAACTGACAGGCGTGCCCTACACGCAGATCATGGCCGCTGCGATCCTGCCGGCCTTCTTGTATTTCATGGCCGTCTGGGTGGGCATCAACGCCTATGCGCAGCACCATGATCTGAGCGGCGTGGCCGCCGAGGATCGTCCGGCCCTGCGCGATGTCGTCGTGACATCCATGTTCTTTCTCGTCCCTTTCGCGGTCCTTCTGTGGGGGATGTTCGGCACCCGCTTCACACCGGAATATTCGGCCGCCATGGCCATTCTGGCTGGATTCCTGTTGCTGTTCGTCAACGGGAATTTCGAAAGCCGCCGCGCCCAGATCATCGAACGGCTTGTCAATGCGGTCATGACGGCGGCGCGGCAGGTGTCGTTGATCGCCTCGATCATCCTGTGCGCCTCGATCATCATAGGTGTGCTGTCGATCACCGGGCTTGGGGTCAAGATCACCTCGCTGATCCTGGAAGGATCGGGCGGGTTGCTGTGGCCCTCGCTGCTGCTGACGGCGCTAGCCTGTCTGCTACTGGGGATGGAGGTGCCAACAACCGCCGCCTATGTGATTTGCGTCTCGGTCGCGGGGCCGGCCCTGACGCAATTGGGGTTGGAGCCTTTGCAGGCGCATCTTTTCGTCTTCTGGTTCGCACTGCTGTCCACAATCACGCCGCCGGTCTGCGGCGCCGTGTTCATTGCAGCAGGCATGATCGGAGAAAACTGGCTCAAGGTGGCGCTGACCGCCATGGCGCTTGGGGTGGGGCTCTACATCATTCCGCTGGGCATGATCGCCAATCCCGATCTGCTGCGGCTGGCCGAGTCCCCGATTGCAGCGCTTATCGCGGTGATCCGTGTCGGATTTGGGCTGATCCTGATTTCATATGCGATTATCGGCAAGGCGCATCCCGCACTTCGCCTGATCATGGGCGCGGCGGGTCTGCTTATCGTCTTTTCGGGGATCTGGATCTAGGCGGGTGCAGGCACCTTGGGAAGGGACAGCCCTCAGATACCCGGTGCGACAGGCATGGCGAAACCCGTCTTGACGCGATCCATCACGGCGCTGGTGCGAAAGCGCAGCACATTGTCCTCGGCAAAGAAGTGCCGGCGCGCGAAGTCCTCGTAATCGGCCATGTCGCGCGCGGAAAGGATCAGGAAGAAATCAGCGTTTCCCGTGACATAGTAGCATTGCATGACCTCGGGCGCGTCCTGCATGCGTGCCTTGAACCGGTCCAGGTCGGCTTTGCGCTCGTTCTGTAGCGTCACCTCGACGATCAGGATCAGCCCGCGCCCTACGCGCTCGGGGCGCAGGATGGCGATCTCGGCCTCGATCACGCCGGAGCTGCGCAGCTTGGCCAGCCGCTTGCGGCAGGCATCGGGTGAAAGGCCGACAAGCGGGGCCAGGGCATCGGCGGTCAGGCGGGCATTGCCTTGCAGGGCTTGCAGGATAAGGCTGTCGAATCTGTCCATCATTGAAGCATGGCGTAAAACCAGATCATCGCGAAGACTTGGCGGCATGACTGGCCGATTTTCTGCGCAGAAGCGGTAGGAAGGGCCGATTTCCGGCCTGTATCGGCAAATCCTTTCCGGGAACAGTCCGCCACCCTGCGCTAGGCTGGAGGGCAATTACCTGATGGATGAGGGCGGCCATGATCGACAGATACGACAACCCCTGGCGCGGCCAGGGACTTGAGATTGACGCGCCATGGCCCTGTGACGATGCGGGCGCCGTCGGGCAGCTGCTGGCGTTATGCCCCGCCCATGCGCCCACACCACTGCGGGATTGCGCCGATCTGGCTCTGCGCGCGGGTGTGGCGCGGCTGCATGTCAAGGATGAGCGCGGGCGCATGGGGCTTGGCAGCTTCAAGGCGCTGGGTGCCGCCCATGCCATCGCGCGCGAGGCTGCGGCTGCCGAGCAGGACAAGGGATGGGACAAGGCGCTGACGGGCAGAACCTACGTGACGGCCAGTGCCGGCAATCATGGATTGTCCGTCGCAGCCGGGGCCCGGCTGTTCGGTGCGGGCGCTGTCATCTACTTGGCCGATACAGTGCCCCAGGCCTTCGCCGCGCGGCTTGAGGCGAAGGGCGCGCAGGTGAAGCGCGAGGGCGCCACCTATGAGGACAGCATGGCCGCAGCGGAGCAGGCGGCGCGCCAGCATGGCTGGACGCTGTTGTCGGACAGTTCCTGGCCGGGATATGTCGATCTGCCGGTGCGAGTGATGGAAGGCTATCTGCAATTGGCGGCCGAGGCTGCGGATCAGATTGACGCCCCGCCCACCCATATCCTGTTGCAGGCCGGTGTCGGCGGCATGGCGGCCGCAGTGGCCGCACTGGCCCGTGCAAGGTGGGGGGATGGCCCGCAGATCATCGTGGTGGAACCCGCCGCAGCCCCGGCCTTGATCGACAGTATCCGCGCGGGACGCCTTGTGGACAGCCAGGGGCCGGTGTCGAACATGGGGCGGCTGGATTGCAAGACCGCCTCGATGATCGCGCTCAAAGGGTTGTCACGCGACGCCGATGTCTTCGTCACGATCAGCGATCAGCAGGCCGCCGATGGGGCCGCTGCATTGGCCGGTTACGGATTGGCGACCACACCATCCGGCGGAGCGGGGCTTTCGGCCTTGCTGGCGGGGCTGGATCTTGGGCAAGAGGCGCGCGTGCTTGCGATCCTCAGCGAGGGCCCGGAAGATGCCTGAGCGCTCCCTGATCTTTCCCGCGCAAGAATATCGCGACCGTACCGCCAAGCTGCAGCAGGAAATTGCGCAAGCAGGGCTGGACGCGCTATTTTTGACGGCGCCAGCGGATATCTTCTATGCCACGGGTTTCCTGACCCGGTTCTGGGAAAGCCCCGCGCGCCCCTGGTTTGTCGTGATCCCGCGCAAGGGCGATCCGGTAGCCGTGATCCCTGCCATCGGCGCCGAGTTGATGGCGCGCACATGGATGCCACAGATCCGGACCTGGGATGCGCCTGATCCGCACGATGATGGGATCAGCCTGCTGACAGAGGTGTTGGGCGGACTGGTTCCCGAAAAGGGCTGCATCGGCCTGCCGATGGGGCTTGAGACACATCTGCGGATGCCGCTTGCCGATTACGCCACCCTTTGCACAAGACTGACCCCACGCCGCTTTGTCGATGCCACCCGCGTCATCCAGCATGTGCGCGAGGTGAAATCCGAAGCCGAGATCGCCAAGATACGGACCAGTTGCGCGATCGCCGGTCGCGTCTTCGATGCCGTGCCTGAATTCGCGCAGCAAGGCCAACCACTGGACCGCGTCTTTCGCGACTTCCAGATGCGTCTGCTGGATGAAGGGGTTGATTGGGTCAGTTATGTTGCGGGCGGCGCGGGGCCGGATGGCTACGGCGATGTCATCTCGCCCGCGGGATCGCAGCCTTTGCGACATGGGGATGTGCTGATGCTGGACACCGGCGCCGTGCGCGACGGGTATTTCTGCGATTTTGACCGCAATTTCGCGATTGGCGCGGCCTCGGATCAGGCGCGCCGCACCTATGCGGCCATCTGGCGGGCGACCGAGGACGTGCTGCAGACCCTGCGCCCCGGCATGCTGGCTTGTGATGTGCATCGGCTTCTATGCGAAGGGCTGATCCGCCACGGGGCCACGCCGGGAGGCGGGAGGCTGGGGCATGGGCTGGGCATCACGCTGACCGAATGGCCTTCGTTCACTGCCCTTGACCGCACTGAATTGCGCGACGGCATGGTGCTGACCCTGGAACCCGGCGCTGTCATCGCAGAGGGGCGCATCATGGTGCATGAGGAAAATATCGTCCTGCGCGCCGATGGTCCCGAATTGCTGTCGCCGCGCGCGCCCCATGACCTGCCGGTGATCCCATGACGGTACAGGTCCCTTACAGTCTGAGCACAGATCACACCTCAACGCTGGGCCTGCTGGTGTTGCAGGTCGACGAGACGATCGAGCAGGATTTTCGCCGCCTTCTTGATCCTCGATCCGTGAAACTGCACGTCAGCCGCCTGCCATCGGGGGCGGAGCTGACGCCGAATACGATTGCCGGGATGGAGGCTGAATTGGCCCCTGCCGCTGCCTTGCTGCCGCCTGCGGCCCAGTTCGATGCCATTGCCTATGCATGCACGTCGGGAACCACCCTCATCGGGGCTTCGCGCGTGCATACGCTGATCGCACAAGCCGCCCGCACCTATGCAGTGACCGACCCGCTGACTGCTGCACTGACCGCGACCCGTGCCTTGGGCCTGAAACGCATTGGGATCGTCTCGCCCTATGTCGCGACGGTCGCCGGTCCGATCCGCCGCGCCTTTGAGGCCGCAGGGCTTGAGGTGCCGCAAACCCTGTCATTCGGCGAAGAGGTCGAGGCGCGGGTTGCCCGAATCGATCCTGCCTCGATCGCGGACGCGGCGCGTGCGCTGGTACGACAGGCCGCACTGGACGGGATATTCCTGTCTTGCACCAATCTGCGCACCCTCGACATCATCCCTGCGCTTGAGGGTGAATTGGGCCTGCCGGTCCTGTCATCGAACCAGGTGCTTTGCTGGCACATGGCGCGACTGGCTGGAATCGCCGCAGTACAAGACGCCCCTGGCCGGATATTTGCAGTTAGCCCCTGATCCCTTGTTAAGGCCGCGCCTTTCCGGGCCATCTGCAAAGCGCAAGCATGAAATCTGACCGAATTGGGGCGGTTTGGGCGTGGTTTTGCGCAACTGCGGCGAAATTCGGCAGGACTTTGCCCGGTTCTTCGCGGGAAGGCGGAAAAGACCCCACTCTGGCCTGATCTTTGCCAAGTTCTGCCAGCAGGCTCATTACCGAGCCTCGGACTGTCCGAGCCGTCAAGGAGCAGAGGATGAAAGATCGGGTGTACCGACTTCATGACAGGGCTGGCTGCACGCCGGCGCGCCGCATTTTGGGGGCCAGAACGGCGGCAGTATTGGCTGTTGCATTGACAGCAATGACTGCGGGGGCAGGGCCTGTTCTTGCGTCTTCGGATGCGTTCCTGACAGCCCGGATGACGGTATCCTCGCCGGCAGGCGCCAACAATCTGTGCGCGCGCTATGGCTGGGCCTGTTCAAGGTCGGCGGCGCCGCGGCCGATTTCGGGCGCGCACCTGGATCTGGCAATCCGTATGAACCGCCAGATCAACCGCGAGGTCAGATCGATCTCGGACCAGGGGCAATATGGACGCGCCGAATACTGGGCCTTGCCCACATCGCGCGGCGGAGATTGCGAGGATTTCGCACTGATCAAGAAGAAGCGCCTGATCGAGGCGGGTCTTGATCCGCAGATGTTGTTGATTTCGACCGCTCTGGATCGCAATCGCAACGCACATGCCGTGCTGATCATGCGGACGGTTCAGGGCGATTTCGTGCTGGACAATCTGCGCGACGAGGTGCTGCACTGGCGTCAGACAGGATATACCTATTTGCGCATGCAGGATCCGGTCAATCCCGCAGGCTGGACCGCCGTGATAGACGGTGGAATCCTGCGAAATGACACGGCCGTTTCAACGCCGCGTCTGGTTCAGAGCGGCGCAAAGTCCACAGCGCCGTTGCCACGCCCCGAACGCGCGTCATTCCAGCATTCGCGCTGAACCAAAAGGGGGCGGATCCGATCCGCGCGTGACGGATCAGTCTTCACTTTCGGGATCGCCGCATCCGTCGCGCCGGTCAGTGGCCTGAACGGGCTGCTCGACCCATGATGGCGGGGTCTGCTCTACGCCGTTGCTGGCGTCTTCCAGCCAGGCCGGAATGTCCAACAGCAGCGCATCATAGCATTCAAGTCGGGCCGCGTCGCCGGGCGCTTCGGCGCAATCAAGATAGCGGTCCAGAAAGGCGCGCTTGATCCCGGTTGGATCCTGCACCTCTGCGACCACGCTGCCGGAGGCTGCAATCAGCACCCAGACCGAGAGGGTCATCTGTTTGCGGAAGGAGTAGGCCATTCTGTGCTGTCTCGTCGAAGTGAGGTAAAGCAGGGCGTGCGGATCGAAGCAGAGGCCCGGATGGTTCGTCCATCCGGGCCTCTTGTCGTTTTCACACAGCAGGTGCCTTAGCCAAAGGAGGTGCCGGTATCGCTAGGGCTGTCGCAGGCGCAGCCTTCTTCACCGCCTCCTGCGCCGCCTTTACCATCGCCGCCGCCTGCGCCGCCACCAGTGCCGCCACCTGCGCCGCCTTTGCCATTGCCGCCGCCACCAGTGCCGCCGCCGCCGGTGCCACCATTGCCACCTTTGCCGTCACCCGTGCCGCCGTTGCCGCCATTGCCATTGCCGTTGCCGCCACCATTGCCGCCGTTGCCAGTGCCAGGACCACTTCCACCAGTGTTGCCGCCGCCGTTACCAGGGTTTCCGTTGTTGCCGTTGCCGTTGCCGGGACCGCCAGTGCTGCCACCACCAGTGCCGCCACCGCCGCCACCAGTGCCGCCACCGCC